>JBQGDO010000136.1:0-2600 GCA_052039105.1 Methyloceanibacter sp. | reverse complement strand
GGTGCCGAGCTTCTCGTCGAGCGCCATGGTCGGCGCGCCGATGCCGATCACGGTGCCGTCCTTGGGCATCACGTTGAAGATCTGGTTCACCGCCAGGAAGCTGCCGGCGCCCGGCATGTTCTTCGGCACCACCGTCGGATTGCCCGGGACGTGCTTGCCGAGATGGCGCGCGACGAGCCGCCCGAGCACGTCGTTGCTGCCGCCGGGTGGATAGCCGATCACGAAGTCGATCGACTTGCCGGCATAGAACTGCTCGGGCGTCTGCGCCGCCGCCGGCGCGACCAGTGCGATGACGGCGGCGGATGCCGCGCCGGCGAGGCTTGCGCGTGAACGAGCCTGCACGTCGTTTCCTCCTTGCATTGTTGGCGGGCCACCGTAGCCCGGATGGAGCGCCAGCGAAATCCGGGATCGGCCGTTGCGGCGCCCGGCCGCACGAGCACGTGGTCGTGTTGAAAGACCGTCCAATTTGGCCTAGCTACGACCGCTCAAATTCCGAAGGGAGAAGTTCGTTGTTGCCGCTTCGACTGATTGCCTTGTGCACCGGCTTGCTTGCATTGCCGGCCGCCGCGCACGCCCAATCGTTTGCGCAGCAGACGATGTGGGTCAACGACCATGCCCGGTTCGTGATCCACTCGATCGATCCTGACGGGAGATTGACCGGCACCTACGAGAACTTCGGGGCCAATTTCTCGTGCGCCGGCCAAGTGTTCCCGGTTACGGGATGGGTCGACGGTGAAAGGATTTCGTTTGCCGTGCGGCGCAAAAACCCGGCCAACTGCACCTCGGTCCAAGCCTGGACCGGCTTTGTCCGCGGCGGCGAGCTTCTCGTGGAGTTTGCCGCGGCTTACTGGGACGGCACGCGCGATGTCGTCGTGAAGGGCGTCGATCGATACCGGAAGCAATAGCGCCGATCGGTCGGCGTGGCCCCCGCTGCGGGGGAGTTTTGGTTTGGGGCAGTTGGTCGGAGTCGATTTGATCCTGCTTGTCCTTCATGGCACTCGGCGGCCTGCCTTCGCGAATTGACCTACGACCGCTGATCCATGATTATTGTGCCGCAACCAACATTCAGGCCGCGGCGCATGATTACGCTGCCCGAGCTAGCGGCGGACGCCCTGGGCTCATTCCTCGCTTCCGATATGAAGGATCGGTTCGGGGTTTCCCATGCACGCTTGGCCGAGCTTATTCCGTTTGCCGCCCGGCTGGCGCTCGAATGCATCGCGAACAGCGATGCCCTATAGCACAACGTCGAGCATACGATGCTCATCACCCTGGCTGGCCACGACATATTCAAGGGTCGCGCGCTCCTGAAGCCGTCGACGCCGGACGATTATTCGAACTTCATCGTCGCGTGCCTGGCGCACGACATCGGGTACGTCCGCGGCGTCGTCAAAGGGGACGGCGATGATGGCTACGTCGTTGATGGGACCGGCCGCAAGGTTTCCTTGCCGCGCGGCTCTTCCGACGCCGCGCTTGCTCCATATCACGTCGAGCGATCGAAGCTGTTCGTGCTGGATCGTATTGCGGCCGTCGAGGAGCTGGACGCCGCGCGGATCGCCCGTGCGATCGGATTCACACAATTCCCATACGCGCCGTCCACCCACGAAGAGGAGGACGAGAAGGATGACGAAGACGGATCGCTCTTACGAGCCGCGGACCTCATCGGTCAGCTTGGCGATCCTCACTATTTGAAAAAGGCCAACGCTCTCTACTACGAATTTGAAGAGATCGGTCTGAACAAGCAGTTCGGCTACGAAACGCCGGCGGACATCGTCGACAAATATCCGCAATTCTATTGGAACAGAATCTCTCCGCACATACAGACCGCCATCCGTTACCTCAATGTCACATCGCGTGGCCGTCAGTGGATAGCAGGTCTCTACAGCAACGTATTTCGCGCCGAGCGTGACTTTCGCCTTTCGGGTCCACAGCGGTAACGATCTCCTTTGCGCCGCGGCTCGCGCCAAGCGCGTCATCCCGACTACATTTGCTCGCTGTGAGCCCTTCTCTTTCTGATCCTGGCCGGGATTCGAGCGTTCAACGCTCCGTGCCGTCGCCGCCGAGGCGGACTAAGGAAAAGTGTCCTTCCCGATCGCTGCCAGTAGCGGGTGCCGGCAGGAAGTGCTTATCTATGGCGGCATGAGCGTGTCATTATCCAGAATCGTGGCGCTCGCCTTGGCCGTTCTTGTCCTCGGGGCGACTGCATCGGCGTCGGCCCGCCCCAAGAAACAAGGCGCCGAGCGTGCAACGTCGCCGATCACGATGTGCGATGGAACCCCGATCATCATGCAGGGCCTGGACTGCTCGAGACGCCCCGCTCGCGGGGAGCAACAGGAGCAGGCAATCGTGCGCCCGCAGCGCCCCCGCCCCACCGCGCGAGGCAGCAGCGGCGGTTACATCCCGCCCGTTCAACGTCCACCATCGCTGACGCTGTCCCAGCCGTCGGCGGGTCCCTACATTCCGCCGCCCGTCAACAATCCCAGCGAGCGGATCAATCAACTCAATCAGTCTTTTCCATTTGACGGGGGCTTGGGAAATAATCCCGCCAACCGCGATGCCTACATACGCTACAACCTCAACAGGTAACGACAGCCGCGGTGGCT
>JBQGDO010000135.1:0-1791 GCA_052039105.1 Methyloceanibacter sp. | reverse complement strand
TGCGGGATGAGGCGCGATGGCCGGCATAAAGCCGGCCATGCTCGCCTTCAGCGCTCCGGGATCGTCAGCGACACCCGGCATCCCGGATTTGCCGCCTCGCGCCTGATCGTGCTTCCGAGCTGCTGCGCGAGAAGCCGCACGATGCGCGAGCCCAATCCCTCCCTGGCATCCTCCGGACATCCTTGCCCGTCGTCTTCGACGACCAATTTCAGCTTGCCCTCGCTCTCGCGTTGCAGCACGACGTGGACCGCGCCGCCGCGGTCGCCGGGATAAGCGTACTTGAAGGCGTTGGTGACGAGCTCATTCACGATCAGCCCGACGGAGACCGCCCGATCCTCGCGCAGCAGGATTTGCGCGGCGTCCACGTTCACCGCGATCGGCCGCACGTCCCGGAGGGCATCACCCAGATTTTGGCAGCACACGGTCAAATATTCGCTCATGTCGATCAGCGATTGTCCTTCCTTCGGCAACAGATGATTGTGGGCATTCGCAATGACATGAACCCGCCCGGCTGCCGAGGCGAATGCGTCCTTCGCGTGCTGGTCCTTTTGTGCGCGCCTCTGCAATTCGAGTACGGACGCGACCATCGCCAGGTTGTTGCGGATGCGATGGTTGAGCTCATACAACATGATGTCGGCCGCCTGCTCGGCGGCCACGGCCTTTTCCAGGGCTTTTCGCAGCGCCTCGCTCGTCGTTGCCAGCGCCAGACCAACGAGTACGAATAGAACGAACGGCAAGAGATACTCGGGAGCCGGCAACCAACTGCCGGAGGGGCGCACCGCCGCCATGGACAACGCGGTGCTCAGGGCAGTGGCGTAAAAGCCGGAGCCGCGATCGAACAGGACGGATGCCAGGAAAATTCCCGGGAGCAACAGGAAGAACATGAACATTCCGGATTGAAACTCGACGCCCATTTGCAGCGCAAAACAGACCAGCACGATCAGCGTCGTCGCGCCGTACCTCGCAAGAATGCCCTGCGGACGTTTCGGCAGCAGAAGAAGAAGGCTTTCCATACCGCTCGCGCCTGCTGGAGGTGATGACCACGGGGGCCTGTCGGCCGTTTGGGCCACGGCTGCGGCCGTCCTCGCTACTTGACGCGCAAGCGGCCCCCCGGTTCCGCATTCTCCCCTGCTCGGACGAAATCTCCGCGCCGCATTTTTCTCTGATGCATCTGCCTGCGTGCCGGAGGCCAGCCGGTGGAATCATCGTTGCGGAGGTCGTCGGCGGCAATCGGCGGCCGGCGGAACTTTACATCTGCCACCGCTTTACCCCTGGCGCCCGATTTCACCACGCTTTCGCGGGGGCATCGCAATAAGTACGACACCGCCGATGTTCTCGTCGCCGGGCGCCGGCAAGCTCGTCGAGCAACTCGCCCGCAACGCGATTCGGCAATTGGTCTGATCGCAAGGAGGAAGCCATGGCCAGGAAAAGAAAGCGCAGATATTCGCGGGGCGCCGGCGAAGAGGTGAAAAACGAGATGCACCGCTACAAGCGGGGCAAAGCCAAGAGCGGCCGCGGCGGCAAGGGCGGCAAGGTGAAGAGCCGCAAGCAGGCGATCGCGATCGGTCTTTCCAAGGCTCGCAAGAAGGGCAAGAAGGTCCCGAAGAAGCGGTCGTAGCAGGTCGCCCCGCGCGCGCATCACTGCGGCGTGAAGGCGAGCATCGCGGCTGCGGATGACGGCATCGGGTGCCTGATCGCTCGCCGGACGGTGGTCGTCTCGGCGCATGTGGGCGTTCGATCGCGGGGATGGGACCGTCGCGCGACTGCGCGCGTTGTTCGAGCGCACGCTGG
>JBQGDO010000134.1:0-2130 GCA_052039105.1 Methyloceanibacter sp. | reverse complement strand
GATGGAACTTCCCCGCCGCAAATTTCTGCATCTGGCCGCGAGCGCTGCCGCGCTGCCGGCGGCCTCGCGCATCGCGCGGGCGCAGGCCTATCCGAGCCGTCCGGTACGCCTGCTCGTCGGGTTTCCCGCCGGCGGCACTACCGACATCGCCGCGCGCCTGATCGCGCAATGGCTCACCGAGCGCCTCGGGCAACCGGTCGTGGTGGAGAACCGGCCCGGCGCGAGCGCGAATTTGGCGGCCGAAGCGGTCGTGCGCTCGCTGCCTGACGGCTACACGCTGCTCGCGGTCACCTCCAGCAACACGGTCAACGCGACATTCTTCAACAAGCTCAGCTTTAGCATCGTACGCGATATCGCGATGGTTGCTGGCGTCGTGCGTTCGCCGCTCGTGCTCGAAGTGCATCCATCAGTGGCGGCCAATTCGGTGCCTGAGTTGATCGCGCTCGCCAAGGCCAATCCGGGCAAGATCACACTCGCATCGTTCGGCACGGGCTCAACCTCGCACGTGGCGGGCGAGCTGTTCAAGCTGACCGCCGGTGTCAGCATGCAACACGTGCCGTACCGCGGCTCAGCGCCGCTGGTGACTGATCTGCTGAGCGGCCAGGTGCAATCGGCGTTCGACAACCTGCCGGCGTCCATTGAGCATATCAGATCTGGCAAGCTGCGCGCCCTCGCGGTCGGCACTGCGACGCGCTCGGATCAGCTCCCGAACGTGCCGACGCTGGACGAATTCCTGCCGGGCTTCGAGGCCAGCGCATTTGTTGCAATCGGTGCGCCCAAGAACACGCCGACCGAGATCATCGGCAGGCTCAACCATGAGATCAACGCCGGCCTCGCCGATCCCAAGATCAAGGCGCGGCTCGCCGAGCTCGGTGGCACGGCGTTCGTGGGCTCACCCGCGGATTTCAGCAAGCTCATCGCCGATGAAACCGAGAAATGGGCCAAGGTGATCCGGGAGGCTAATATCAAGCAGGAGTGACCTCGACCATGTAGCGTCCGTTCCGCGCATGGCGAGTGTCCGGACGTCGACGAACCCCCAGTGATGGAGCTATGATGGGTGAGCGAAAAATCTCGGCATAACAACCCAGCGGCGTCGCTTTCGCCAGTTCAGAGGACTGTCATTTACTGGATTGGTGGTCTGCTGGGCTTGGTCGCTTTGACTGGGTGCAGGTCGGATCGCTTGAATGAGCGCGGTCAGCCGTTCTCGGCGGCGTCCATCAACTCCCCGGCAGCAATCAACGAAGACGGCTAAGGCCGACGCGCTCAGTGCGGCGGCTGGTATTGGCACACCGCGTCAATTCGGACCATTCGGCTACGGCCAGCACAAGGATCGCACGCCGGCGCACTACGCGCCGACGACGGGAGGCGGCGGAGCTGACGAAGGGAATGAGGTCGCTAGGCAAGGCCTTTGGTCAGTGCGCCCTGACCTTCCGCAGACCGTCGCGGTGAAACGCCCAACCCCCAATATGACGACCGAGGTAGACAAACACCATTTCAGTTCGCTCGTCCACGTCTAGCACGGTGCCTTCGTCGTCCTTGCCGCCGTCCAAGATCTTTACGCGGTCGCCTACCTCGAATTGCTTCATAGCCGCACCCCCGGACTGAACATTGTTCCTTGCAATACAATTTCACAACCTACCCATTGTTCCGCTCAGCTGAAATGGCTCGTACGCGGCCCGGGTCTCAGGTTCAGGCATAGGCTCAGAACCGGCGATATCAAGCGCGCCGCCCACGGCTACGAGTCGACCCGCGAGGCTGCGATGGTCGCATTGCGTCCTCCCAACTCTCCATCCAGTTCTCTCACCGCAAGCCGCGCTTGCGCTGCTCCTCGCTGAGCTGAAATTGCGCGGCGGTGGCGGCCTCTGCCGTCCTTTCGTTCGGTGCCTGGACCATGCTGAGGTAACGGGCGCGCTGGCGGGATGGAGACGCGCCAGGACCGGAGCTTCGCGGCGGCTTTCTTCTTCGAGGGTGCTCGCACGCCGCGGCGTATAGCGGTAGCTGAAACGGATTGAGAAGCCACCGGCGGTGCATCGGGCGAGGCTTGGGCTAGACGGTTGCCTGCCCGGCCGCGGAGCCAGCACGGCGCGCCGTCAGAGGTGCCCCCATATCCGGTAGAGTAGCTCCGCCGCG
>JBQGDO010000133.1:0-3702 GCA_052039105.1 Methyloceanibacter sp. | reverse complement strand
TGCGTCGACAAGTCGACCACCACCTTCTTCCTCCAGCGCGCAGGCCTACCCACGCCGCGGACATTCGCACACGTGAACCGGGCCGAGGCCGAGACGATCGTGTCCAGTCTGCTCGCCGAGGGGCGCAGGTTGGTGCAGAAGCCGCTATTCGGGGCGCAAGGCAAGGGGCTTCGGCTTATTTCCGCGCCCGGCGATCTCGCCTCGCCCGAGGAGGTCAACGGGGTCTATTATCTCCAGGAGTTCATTCCGCCGGCGCAGGCGCATCACCAGGACTGGCGGATCTTTGTGTGTCAGGGCCGCGTTGTCGCCTCGATGATCAGGCACGGTACGAGCTGGATCACCAATATCAAGCAAGGCGCCCGGGCCAAGGCCGCCATCGCGAGCCAGGAGCTTGTCGATCTTGCCGTGCGGGCGGCTGGTTGCGTCGGCGCAAATTACGCCGGCGTCGATATCATTCAGGCTCAAGACGGAAAGTTCTACGTGTTGGAAGTGAATTCGATGCCGGCCTGGAACGGATTGCAGCGCGTTGCCCGCGTCCGCATCTCGGATCATGTCGTCGATGCCTTTCTCGATGCGGCGCTGCCGAACGAGCGGCTTGAAGGCCGCGAGGGCGCTTGACCCGGCCGCTCAAGCCCAAAGCCGTTTCGCGAGCTTTCCTTGACGCCTGCCTTGCCGAGCTCGACGCGCTGAAGCCCGGCAACGTGCACCGCCTCGGTGACGGTCACGGCATGACGGTGATCGACTTCGAGAAGAGCGCCGAAGCCGCGGCGCCGCCAATGGGACGCAAAGGCCTCTCGGTCGGCAAGCGCATCAGGCTTGCCTCGGAAGCGACGCGGCATGTCGTCAAGCAGAATACCAATCTCGGGATCATCCTGCTTTGCGCGCCACTTGCCGGCGCGGCGCTCGAGGCTGGCGACGGCGACTTCAAGAGCCGGCTTCGCGAGACGTTACGAAGGCTGAGCGTGGACGATGCGCGGGAGGCCTACCGCGCCATTCGGGAGATATCACCCGGCGGGCTAGGCGAGGCCCCGGCGCATGATGTCCGCTCCGAGCCCGAGATAAGCCTGCTAGAGGCCATGCGCGCGGCGGAGACACGGGACCGTATCGCCTGGAACTATACCCACGACTTCGACGACATTTTCCGGCTCGGGCTGGTTTGGCTCGCGCACGCGCTGGAGCACTGGGACAATCGGGCCTGGGCGGCAGCGCGGGTTTATCTCGGATTCCTCGCCCATGTGCCCGATACGCTGATCGAGCGGAAATTCGGCGAGAGGATCGCCACGCGGGTGCGGGAGGAGGCGCGGCCGATCGAATCGAGCTTCACCGAGTGCACTTCCCCGGAGGCCATGGTCGCACCGCTCGGTGCCTTCGACCGGTCGCTGAAGGAGCGCGGCTTGAACCCCGGAACCTCGGCGGATTTGACCGTCGCGACCTTGTTCGCCGCCGCCCTGATCGCGCTCGAAAGGGGCGAATGAGGCTGAAAAACGGCCATTGATGCGGTCAATAATCGACTTGCCGATCTCTCCGGCCCCGGCTTATCTTCTCCCCCGCGGAGCTCTAACCACGGAGTTGCGGACGGAGGCGCTTTGGCCGGGCTGAATTTGCCGGCTCAGGCCGGCGGCTTAGCTGTCAGCGCCCGCTTTTTGACGACTTAGTTCAGCCCATTAGGGAGGGGGTTTCATGCCCAAGATCAGTGGAGTTTGTGTCGGCGAATCGCTTGTCGGCGACGGCAACGAGGTCGCTCATATCGATTTGCTTCTTGGTCCGCGCGGTAGCGCCGTCGAGCAGGCGTTTTGCAATGCGCTTACCAACAACAAGGATGGCTTCACCACCCTGCTTGCAGTGATTGCGCCGAACCTGCTCTGCAAGCCCCCGACGATCCTCTACAACAAGGTCACCATCAAAGATGCACGCCAGGCCGTGCAGATGTTCGGTCCGGCGCAATATGCCGTGGCCAAGGCCGTCGCCGACTCCGTCGCCGAGGGCGTGATCCCCGCCAACGAAGCCGACGATCTCTATGTCTGCGTCGGCGTGTTCATCCATTGGGAAGCCAAGGACGACAAGAAGATCCAGGATTTCAACTATCGCGCCACCAAGGAAGCCATCGCCCGCGCCGTCAAGGGCGAGCCGAAGGCCTCCGAGGTCACCGCGAAGAAGGACGCCGCTCACCACCCGTTCGCAGCCGGTTGAAAGGGAGAACCCCCAGGTCGGGGGCAACCCGGTGGTCCGGGCCCGATTCGGCGGTGGCTCCAAAAACTGGGTTTCTGACGGACGGGCGCGTAAGCGCCTGATTACGGTCGCCGCTCTCGGAAGAGAGCGGCGATCTCTTTTTGCGTGAGCGCGCCGGCGTGCAGCGCCGTCCCGACGAGCGCGCCGCTCGCGCCGCGCGCCATGAGGGCGGCAAGATCGCTCGCATCGCGCACACCGCCCGCCGCATAGACGGCACAGCCGCCCGCCTTGCTCTCAATTTCTTCGATGCGGGCGAGGTCGGGACCCGCTCCGATGCCGACTCTGGCGAGACTCATGACGATTAACCGACCCGGCCATAGTGCGGGGTCGTCGAAGAGTTGAGCCGGGCCGCGCCGTCCCTCGGCGTCGTAGTCGAGCGACAGGAGCACGCTCTCGCCGAACGCCCCCCGGATCGAAACCCAATCATCGATGCCGGCCAAGCTCTCGGTGCCAATCACGAGGGTCGCGCCGAGCAGCAGCCAGAAGGCACAGTCGGCGACATCGGAGAAGCCTGCATCGATCCACAAGCTGGTGCCGTGCAGCGCGGTGCCAAGTCCACGCACGAGCTCGAAATGATCGCCAGTGCCGCCAATGGCGTCGAGATCGGCGATATAGAGGATGGGCGAGCCGCTGGCCGTCAGTAGTCCCCGGGCGATCGCTGCCGGCTCGTCAGCCGCGCCGAAGGGGCTGGCGATCGGCCGATAATCCGCGCGATTGCCGGCCTTGGCATGAACCACCAGACCGTCTTTCAGATCCAAAGCCGGAATGACCGTGAATTCGCTCGTTTCGCGCATGGCAGATCACCTATAACTCGTCGCGCGAATAAGAGGACAAAATGACCACGGTGATCGGTTGGGATTTGGGCGGGGCTAACCTGAAACTCGCCCGCGTCGATGACGGTCGCGTGACCCACGCGGCGCAGATCCCCTGCCCGATCCGGCAAGATGCCGGCAAATTCGATGCGGCGCTCGCGGACGCACTGCGCCTCTGTCCGGAAGATGCCGCGCATGCCGTCACCATGACAGGTGAATTATCCGACGTCTTTGCCGATCGTGCCGAGGGGGTCGCCTATCTTGTTGGCCTGATGCGCGATGTGAGCGACGGCGAGGCGCTGTTCTATGCCGGGGAATCCGGTTTTCTCGACTGCATTCGCGCGATCGAGCGTTCGCCGGAGGTCGCCTCGGCCAATTGTCATGCAAGTGCGGCGTTGGTGGCCTCACTCGTGCCTGAAGGCCTGCTCATCGACGTCGGCACTACGACGACGGATATCGTGCCGCTGAAGGCGGGGACTGTCGCGGCGCGCGGCTTCAGCGACGGTGAACGGCTCACGGAGGGCGAACTGATCTATAGCGGCGCGGTGCGGACACCGGTGATGGCGGTCGCGCGGACCGTTCCTTTCAAGGGACGATTGCAGGGCGTCGCCGCGGAACGCTTCGCCACGATGGCCGACGTCTGGCGCCTGCTCGGCGAGCT
>JBQGDO010000132.1:0-33867 GCA_052039105.1 Methyloceanibacter sp. | reverse complement strand
GACGATGGTGTTGCCGGCGGTGTGGTCGTGATGGTGATGCGTGGTGAGGATATGCGTCAGCACCCAGCCTTTCTCGTGCAGCGCAGCAAGTAGCTCCTCGGCGTCCGGCGCGTCGACCGCGGCGGTGGCCTCGGTCTTCGGATCGTGGATCAGGACGCCGTAATTGTCGCTTCGCGTCGGATATTGGTGAATTTCCAGTTTCGCCATCGCTCCCTTCCGCGCTGTTTCCTCCAAGGGCGCCGGACCCTAACATCTCCATCCAGGGCATTGAAACGCCCCCCGAGAAACTAGAGAACGAAGTCTAAACGCGGAAGGCGCCACAATTGGCCATGCATCTCGACGCCGTCGATCTCAAGGATTTCTACGCCTGCCCGTTGGGGCTGGTCGTGCGCAAGCTGCTGGGAACGCGCTTGCGCGCGCGTTGGGGCGACCTGAAAGACTGCCGCACCTTCGGGCTCGGCTATGCCACACCCTTCCTCGCGCATTTCCGCGGTGAGGCCGAGCCCTTGGGCGCGCTCATGCCGGCCAATCTCGGCGCCGTGCTCTGGCCGCGAAAGGGCCAGTCGCACAGCGTGCTGGTCGACGAGACCGACCTGCCGCTGATCGACGAAGGCGCCGACCGCATCCTGCTCGTGCATATGTTGGAATGGTCGGAGAAGCCGCGCGAGCTGCTGAGCGAGATCTGGCGCGTGCTGGCGCCGAGCGGGAGGCTCCTGGTCGTGGTCCCCAACCGCCGCGGCCTTTGGGCGCGGCTCGACACGACGCCGTTCGGCTATGGCAGCCCTTATAGCCGCAGCCAGCTCAGCAAGCTGTTGAAAGAGACCATGTTCTCGCCGGAGGAGTGGGAATATGCGCTCTACATGCCGCCCTTCAATTGGCGCGTGCTGTTGCGCTGGCCGAACTTCTGGGAGCGGCTCGGGCTCATCCTGTGGCCGACCTTCTCCGGCGTGATCATCGTCGAAGCCACCAAGCAGGTCTATGCCGCCGTGCCGGCGCGCGAGACCGCCCGGGCGCGCCGCCGCATCGTTCCCGTCCCCGCCGGCGTCACCCCGACTGTGGAACTCGACCGGCGTTAGAGTTGAAACAGGCCATGGGCAATTGCCTTTGCTAAGGCCTCTTCTCGTGTCGCTGCGCCGAGTTTTCGCCGCGCCCCTCTGAAATGCAGGTCAACGGTGACTTGGGCAATGCCGAGCCGATCGGCGATGGCCGCAGTGCGAAGGCCACGACTCAACCACAACAGGCATTCACGCTCCCGCGGGCTGAGCCGGCCAAAATTGGGCTCAGACTCAGTCTGAGACAACCGTTTAGCGTGTTCATGGATGCAAAAGGCCGCGAGGCGCAGCTCGTCCCCATGTTCCTTCAGTGAGGCCTCCAGCTCCGATCGCTTGAATCGCGAGCCAAAGTTCCAGCCGCCGAACTTGATCCCGCCGATCAGCCGGACTGGCGCCGAGAATCCGGACCGGAAGCCGGTCTCGCCGCCCTCGAGAATCACCTTTCGCTCTTGCTCAGCGAGGTAACCGTGCGTGTCGAGATATTCGGGGCCGGTGCAAATTGGCGCGAAGGTGCGGCAGCAATAGCGATAGAATGGATCGACTCGCTGATAGCTCTCGTCCATGTAGCGATCGGTCCACGAGCCGGGCAGAGATGTCCAAACGCGTGATGCCTTAGCGTCGCGAACGTCAACGAAGCTGTAGATCGAATGGGTGAAGCCGAGGCCGTCGAGATAATCGGCTGTTGCGGACCACAATCCGTCGCTCGTAGCCACCGTCTCAAGGGCCGCCAAGAAATCCCCTGCTCGATTGTTCACCACAGGCAGCTCCGAGAGCAACCGCCACCTATAGAAATCCATAGATTGATTGCGCAGGCAAGCGCCGAATAGCCTTTGCTGCGAGACAGCGGAGGTCAGGCATGAAAGCAGTCGACACTATGAGAATCTTGATGACTGGGTGTGTGGCAGCCTTCGTCAACTATGCGGCCTATGCGCAAGACAGCAAGGAACCGGGAAAGGAACCGGGCCCGAAAGACCCGAAGAAGCTCGAGGCCGTGATGAAGGGAGACAAGCCGGAACCAAAGCCGGTACCGAAAAACGAGCTCGTCCTCGTCGAGAGCTCGGGCAACGCCTTCCTCGTTGATCGCGCACAGCTAATGGGGCTTAGCGACCCGATGTGCAAAATCAAATGCGCATCCGTGACGCTCAGCGGGAAGAAGCTCATCGTTTCCGAGTCTGCTTTGGGCAACTTCAAACTCTCGCCTCCGGTCGCGAATTATTTCAAGGAAAGCGCCCAACGTTTCGGCCCAAACACCACTAAGTGGCCAGCGCCAATCTCACCGGAAGCCGCCCAGGCGCTTGGGAGCGCGGCGATGGTGGTGGTGGCTCCGCAATATTGATGGCGCTCGATTGTTGCGCGGGCTGTCCACGAGAGCCATGCCAAGTTTGAAGATCGCTCACCAAGGCCGACATCGAGAGGTGCGCAATGGACGTGAGGTACAAATTGGCGTCGGTCATGATCGTTGTTACGGGCGCCGCTCTCTTCTCTCAGTGCGTCCTGGCCCAGGGCACCTCCGGCAAAGCCCAGAGCCTAAACCCAAATCTGATCGACAAGATCAAGCCTCAAATTCCCCAAGTGCAGGTACCCGGCACCACGCAGAAACTTGAGATCCGAAAATGCCCTTATGTCGATTTGGGGATTGAACGGCTCGAATTGCGCAAAATCTCAGAAGTCCCGGAAGGCTTTGTGATTTCGATCATCGCGCATCTTACTAGCACCGGTTCCTACCCGCCCTATGCGCGCGACAGCTTCGCGGTCGAGTTTTACACAGGCAGCTCGTACTCACGAGGCCAGCACATGATCGATCCAGAGCACCTAGTGAACAACTCCGTATCGGTATCGACAGCACCGTTCACCGTGCAGGCGGGCTCCGATGGCACACAAACAGCCGCCGTTTGGGCCAGAATTAAACGGGGCGCTCGCGCTCGCCCGACCGACCAAGACTGCAATCCCACCAATGATAAGGTCACCATCCCGAGGGACGAGGTCACGCGGATTCTGCTGACCCGTTAAGTCTGGTCGGTTCGCCTAGCGCGACAGCAGGAACACGGCCTGCTCGCCGAACAGGTTCTGCGCGAACAGCGGCATGGAAACGCCAAGTTTCCGTCCATAGGCGTTGAGCGCCACCGCGCGCTCGACCTTGGCGCCGACGTCTTTGCACAGGCCGAGGAAGTCCTTGATCGTGCAGAGATGGATATTCGGCGTGTCGTACCAGCGGTCGGGCAGATTGTCGGTCGTCGGCATCTTGCCGCCGAACATCACTTGCGCCCGCACCCGCCAATGGCCGAAATTCGGAAACGATACGATGGCGCGCTTGCCGATGCGCAGGAGCTGTCTGAGCACGTCGCGCGGGCTATAGGTCGCCTGGATGGTCTGCGACAGGATGGCGTAGTCGAAGGCGAGGTCGGGGTAGTAGACGAGATCGGTGTCGGCGTCGCCTTGGATCACCGACAGCCCCCGCGCCACGCAGGAATTCACGCCGGCTTGACTCAGCTCGATGCCCCGGCCGTCAACCTCGCGCTTCTCGGCAAGCAGCCGCAGCAAGGTGCCGTCGCCGCAGCCGATATCGAGCACGCGCGCGCCAGGTGTCACCATCTCGGCGATCAGCAGAAGATCGACGCGGCTGATCTCGCCGTTACGCAAGGAATGCTGCGGCACGTTCAGGTTCATGGCAGCCATCCTTGCGCTCCGGCGATGCCCCGCTTCACTGCCGCGGCGCCCAAAAAGCCGCGGATCGTTTCGAACAGCTCCGGCTCATGCAGCAGGAAGGAGTCGTGGCCGTTGTCGGTCTTGAGCTCGACGAAGCTGACATTGGCGGCCACCGCGTTCAGCGCATGCACGATCTCCCGACTCTCCTCGGTCGGGAACAGCCAGTCGGACGTGAAGGAGACGAGACAGAAGCGAGTCTTGGTGCCGGCAAAGGCGTTGGCCAGCACGCCGCCATGGTCCGCGGCGAGATCGAAATAGTCCATCGCCCGCGTAATGTAGAGATAGGAATTGGCGTCGAAGCGGTCGACGAAGCTCAGCCCTTGGTGGCGCAGATAGCTCTCCACCTGGAAATCGGCGTCGAAGCCGAAGGTGATCTTGTCGCGATCCTGCAGATTGCGGCCGAACTTCCGGTGCAGCGCGTCGTCGGACATATAGGTGATATGCGCCGCCATGCGCGCGACCGCGAGCCCCTTGCGCGGACTCCTGCCCTCTTCGAGATAGCGGCCCTGGCACCAATCGGGATCGGCCATCACCGCCTCGCGGCCGACCTCGTGGAAGGCGATGTTCTGCGAGGAGTGGCGCGCCGAACAGGCGATCGGCACGGCGGAGAACACGCGGTCCTTGTAGCTCGCCGCCCATTCCAGCACCTGCATGCCACCCGCCGAGCCGCCGAGCACACAGAGCACCTCGGCAATGCCGAGATGATCGAGCAGCCGTGCCTGGGCGCGAACCATGTCGGCGATAGTGATGACGGGAAAGTCGAGCCCGTAGGGACGCCCGGTGTCCGGGTTGATCGAGCTTGGCCCGGTCGAGCCCATGCAGCCGCCGATGATATTGGCGCAGAGCACGTAATAGCGGTTGGTGTCGATCGGCTTGCCCGGCCCCACCATGGTCTCCCACCAGCCGGGCTTGCCGGTGACGGGATGGACATTGGCGAGATGCTGATCGCCGGTCAGTGCATGGCACACCAGCACGACGTTCGACTTCGCCGCGTTCAATTCGCCGTAGGTCTGGTAGGCGATCGAGAACGGCGAGAGGTTGGCCCCGCAGTCGAGCGGCAAGGGCTCGTGCGCCGGGAAGTGCACGATCTCGCTTTGCGGATTGGCGATCTGCTCCAGCCGCTTATAGTCGGCGAAGCCTTCCGCCGTCGGGGTCTCGCTCATCGTCCGGGCCTGCCTAGCCGCGCTTGCTGGCTTTATTAGCCTCAAATCTACAATTCGGCGTTAGCTAGGAGCTTGCCGTTGAAAGTCAATCTTTTCTTTGCTTTGCGCCAGGGAAAGGTCCTATGAGAGGCCCTTCGTCAGCCCCCGCCAAGGAGCAAGCTTAAATGGCCGCGACACGTGGCCCGCGCCCCCGCCCAGGGGTCCTGGACATCGCGCCTTACGTGCCCGGCACGAGCGCGCTCCCCGGCGCGCGCCCGGTGATCAAGCTTTCCTCCAACGAGACGCCGTTCGGCCCCTCCCCGCGTGCGGTCGAGGCCTATCTCGCCGCGGCCAAGCACCTCTCGCGCTACCCCGACGGCTCCGCGCGGCCCTTGCGCGAGGCGCTCGCCAAGTTCTACGGCCTCGACGCCGCGCGCATCGTCTGTGGCGCTGGCTCCGACGAGCTCCTGAATCTATTGGCTTGCGCCTATCTCGGCCCCGGCGACGAGGCGATCTACACCGCGCATGGCTTCCTGGTTTACAAAATTGCCATCATGGCGCGGGGCGCGACGCCTGTCGTCGCGCCGGAGACGAATCTCACCGCCGATGTGGATGCCATCCTTGCGCGCCTCACGCCGCGCACGCGGCTCGTGTTCATCGCCAATCCCAACAATCCGACCGGCACCTATCTCTCCTTCGACGAGGTGAAGCGCCTGCGCGCCGGGCTGCCCGCCGATGTCCTGCTCGTGCTCGACGCGGCTTACGCCGAATATGTCCGCAAGAACGATTACGAGGCCGGCATCGAACTGGTCGCCACCACCGACAATACGGTGATGACTCGGACCTTCTCCAAGATCTACGGCCTCGCCTCCTTGCGCATTGGCTGGGCGTATTGCCCGACAGCGATCGCCGATGCGCTGAACCGCATCAGAGGGCCGTTCAACGTCTCCGGTCCCGCCATCGCCGCCGGCGTCGCCGCGCTCGAGGATCAGGCCTGGGTGCAGCGCGCGGTTGCGCATAACGAGACTTGGCGCGGGCACATGAGCGAGGCCTTGTCCGGGATTGGTATTGGCGTGACACCCAGCGCGACCAATTTCCTGCTGCTGCATTTCCCCAAGGGCAACGGCAGGTCGGCGCAGGACGCCGACACATTCCTGCATGAGCGCCGCATGATCCTGCGCCGCATCGATGAATATGGCCTGCCCGAAGCGCTGCGCATGACCATCGGCACCGAGGAAGAGAACCGCGCCGTGCTCGATGCGCTCACCTCGTTCATGGCCAAGAACGGCGCGGCCGCCCGATGACCAAACCACTCTTCGACACGCTCGCGCTGATCGGCGTCGGCCTGATCGGCTCGTCCATCGCGAGAGCCGCTCGCGCGCACGGCGCGGTGCGGTCGATCGTCGCCACCGCCCGCTCGCCCGAGACGCGCAAGCGCGTCGCCGAGCTTGGCCTTGCCGACAAGGTGGTCGAAACCAACGCGCAAGCCGTCGAAGGCGCCGATCTGGTGATCGTCTGCATCCCGGTCGGCGCTTGCGGCCCGGTGGCCAAGGAGATCGGTCCGCATTTGAAGCCCGGCGCGATCGTCTCGGACGTGGGTTCGGTCAAAGGCGCGATCGTGCGCGACATGGGCCCGCATCTGCCGAAGACCGTGCATTTCGTCCCTGCCCACCCGGTGGCAGGCACCGAGCATTCCGGGCCGGACGCAGGCTTCGCCGAATTGTTCGACAACCGCTGGTGCATCCTGACGCCGCCGGAAGGGACCGCGCCCGAAGCGGTGGAGCGGCTCGCTGCCTTCTGGCGCCTACTTGGCGCCAATGTCGAAATCATGACGCCAGACCACCACGATCTCGTGCTCGCCATCACCAGCCATCTGCCGCATCTGATCGCTTACACCATCGTTGGCACGGCCGACGAGTTGCAAACAGTGACCCGCTCTGAAGTTCTCAAATTCTCCGCTGGCGGCTTCCGCGACTTCACCCGTATCGCCGCCTCCGATCCGACCATGTGGCGGGACGTGTTTCTCAACAACAAGGGAGCGGTGCTGGAGATGCTGGGCCGCTTCAACGAGGACGTGGCGGCCTTGACCAAGGCGATCAGGCGGGGCGACGGTGCGGCGCTCGAAGAGCATTTCATCCGCACCCGCGCCATCCGTCGCGGCGTCATCGAGGCCGGCCAAGATACCGAGGCGCCGGATTTCGGCCGCCCCCACGGCCATGAGGAGTGACGGCACCAAAGGCGAGCTTTGGGTGTTCGGCTACGGCTCGCTGATGTGGCGGCCGGGCTTCGACTTCATCGAGAAGGCGCCGGCGGCGCTGATCGGCGCGCATCGCTCGCTCTGCATCTATTCCTTCCATCATCGCGGCACGCAGGCCCATCCAGGTCTCGTGCTCGGCCTCGACGAGGGCGGCGCCTGCCGCGGCGTGGCCTTCCGCGTGGCGCAGGCCAATGCCGATGCCACCCTCACCTATCTGCGCGAGCGGGAGCAGGTTACCGACGTCTACGTCGAAGCCATGAAGCCGGTCAGCCTGCTCGACGGCTCGGGGCGCGAACTCGAAGCGCTCTGCTACATCGTCGATCGCGGGCATCCGCAATATGCCGGGCGCCTCTCGCTCGAGAGGCAGGCTGAGCTCGTGCGTTCAGCCTCGGGGCTCTCCGGCAACAATATCGACTATGTGCTGAATACCGTCCGCCATCTGGAAGAGGTGGGCATCCACGACGTCGAACTGATGGCGCTTGCCCAGCGTCTGACTGAAGCTTCGCCTTAGACGGCGGTCTTGGCCGGAATCGGCTTGGCGATCTCCGGCGCGCCGAAGAAATAGCCCTGCATATAGGCGACGCCGGCCTTCTCCAGCAGCTTCACCGTCTTCTCGTCGCCGACCCACTCGCCGACCGTGGTGATGCCGAAGCTCTTGGCGAGTTCGATCAAGGTGCGCACGAACAGCTCGTCCTCCGCCTGAGTACCGAGATTCTGGATGAAGGAGCCGTCGATCTTCACCATGTCGACGCCGAGCAGCCGCAAATTGCGGAAGGAAGTATAGCCCGCGCCGAAATCGTCGAGTGCCACGCGGCAGCCGAGCGCCTTGAGCGAGGCCACGAATTTCGCGGTCTCCTCGAGGTCGGAGATCGCGGCGGTCTCGGTGATCTCCACGGTGAGCCGCTCGGCCAAGTCTTGACCCTTGGCGATGAACGCCTCGAGCCCTTCGAGCCATTGCGGGTCGGTGGCGGTGGCCGCCGACACATTGAGTGCAAGCTTGATGTGAGGCATCGAGCGCAACAGTTCGGCCGCAAGTTCGAGCGCGCGATGGTCGACCAGCTTGGCGAGGCCGAACTGTTCGGCGATGGGGATGAACTCGGATGCCGACACGATCGTGCCGTCGAGCCGCTTCATGCGCAGCAGGCATTCGTACAGCTCAGGCTCGTGGCTGCGCGAGGTGACGATCGGTTGGAGTGCCAGAATCATGCGCCGGTCGTTGAGCGCGCGCACGATTTCGTCGGCCATCGCCACGGCGCGACGGCGTTCCGACTCGCGGCGCTCGCACGGCTGATAGAGACTCAAGCGGTCGCTGCGGCTGCCGCGCGCGGCATCGAGCGCCTGCAGTGCCCGGCTGATCGCGGCTTGGGCGTTATGCGCATGCTCCGGCAGCAGCACGGCGCCCACCGAGAGGCTCGTCGCCACCGCGCCCACGCTGGTATCGATCACGCTGTCGCGGATCGTCGCCATCAGCCGACGGGCAATTGCCTCGACGCCTTCCTCGCTGCAATCGGTCAGCACGACGCCGAATTTGTTGGACGAGAAGCGGCCGATACAATCCTTGCCGCGCAGCGCCCGGCCGATACGCCGGCCGACGATGGTGATCACCTCGTCGCCGACGTCATAGCCATAAGTCTCGTTGACAAGCGTGAGGTCGTTGATGCCGGCAAGCAGGAAGGCGCCTTTGGCCGGGTTCTGGCTCGCATGGGCGAGAAAGCGCGTCAGCTCTTCGGTAAGACGAGTGCGATTGAGCTGCCCCGTCAACTCGTCATGGCTGCCGAGAAAGTGCAGCCTTTCCTCCTTCTCGCGGCGATCGTTGATCACCCTGAGCGTGCCCTGCGCGACGCTCGGATGCCCCTCGTCATTGCTGCGGCAAACTCCAGCGTCCTCCACCCAGAGAGAGGCGCGTCCACGCCGCCCGTCCGGAAGCAGGCGATAGCGCAGGCAGTAGCGGTGCTCTGTATTGGCGGCGACGTGGGGACCGCCGGTGATCCCGTCATAGCGGGCGCCGGCCTGTTCGGCATCGACGAGCAGGGCGAAGGCGCGGCCGCGCGCCAGCTTCTCCTTGTCGGCAACGCCAAGTACCACCTCGGCGTTGGCCGCCCATTCGATGCGATCGCTGGCGAAGTCCCAGCGATAGGCTGTCTCGCGCACGGTGGCGAGGATCTGCTCGAGGTCGAACGTTTCGTTCGGCGCCTCGTCGTCAGGTTCCGCATTGGTGTGGCCGAAATCGAGCACGCTGGCCGCGCCTTGTGGGCGCCCCTGCGGCGAAGCCTTCTCGACACGCTCTTTCGAGGATGCACTCAACGAACCGCCCCCTGAACTCTTGTAGCCGGGCGCCAAGTGACGCCTTCTCTGTTGGCGGCCACTTCTAGCCAGCAAGGCTGCAGAAAGGGGGGAGGATCGCGCGGGAAAAGGCGCCGTGCACGCCCTTCCCGCCGGTTTCGTAAAGATTGGTTGATAAAAGCTTGTACGCGCCGAAAACCGGGCGGCGTTTAGGCCTCTTCCTTGACTTCCAGCACCTGCCGGCCCCGATACCTGCCGGATTTCAGATCGATTTGGTGCGGACGCCGCAACTCGCCGGACTCCTTGTCCTCGACGTAAGTCGGTGCCGCAAGCTTGTCGTGCGCGCGCCGGTTGCCGCGCTTCATGCGCGAAACTTTTCTTTTTGGAACAGCCATGGTCGCAAATCCTGTAGGGGAGCTTCGTGCCGGCCCTTATAGGGGCAATCTTTCACCCTGGCCAGGGTTGAGAAGCGGGAAATTTCAGCGTTTCGGCAAGACACAGGCCGAGCGCACGGCCAGAATCGGCATGCGCCGCTCGATCACATTGGCGATTCTGAGCATCCTGGCGCTTGGCCTGGCCGGATTGCGGTAGCCGGGATTGGGCAGCGCGACGGCAAGCAGCACCGCTTCGCGGCGAGTCAGCTCCGAGGCGCTCTTGCCGAAATAGCGCCTGCTCGCGGCCTCCGCCCCGAACGTGCCGGGCCCGAACTGGGCGATGTTGAGATAGATTTCCATCATCCGCTGCTTCGGCCAAATAAGGGACATCAGATAGGCGAGCGGGACTTCCAGCGCTTTGCGCAGATAGCTGCGCCCGTTCCACAGATAGAGATTCTTCGCGGTCTGCATCGGGATGGTGCTTGCGCCGCGAATGCCGCTCAAGCCCCCACCTTCGCTGACGGCCTCCTTCACCGCGCCCCAGTCGACGCCCCAATGCAGGCAAAACCGGCCGTCTTCGCTGGCGATCACCGCGCGCCGCAGATCGGGCGAAATCTCCGCAAGCGGCACCCATTCCTGGCGCACCTTGCTTCCCGTGAGGAGGTTGAACAGCATCACGCTGGTGGTGGGCGGATTGACGAAGCGGAAGGCAACGACAGAGAGCAGGATCGCCGCAGCCACCACCACCAAAAAGCGCCCGAAACGCTTCAGCCAAGGGTGATTCCGGCGTCTCCTGGCGCGCTTGCGCGTACGCTCCGCTGAGACCGCCTGAACTGCCATAGTCAGCCTTCTACCTTCCGGTTGCCGCCTTGATCAACGCCGTATTAGGGTAAGAATTATTGCGGATTTTTGCGGAGTTTTGCGGCGCATCGGCGCTCTTTTGCATAGCTTCCTCAGGATGGCCGTCCCCCCAGCGCTGGAACGCATCGCCCAAGCCGTCGAGCGCCGCCTCGATGCCCTGCTCGCCAAGGCCCCGCCCCAAGCTCCCGGCGCCGGCAGGCTGGAACAGGCCATGCGCTACGCGGCGCTTGGCGGCGGCAAGCGCGTGCGGCCGTTCCTTCTCATCGAATCGGCGCGATTATTTGGCATCGGCGAGGAAAAGGCCATGCCGGCGGCCTGCGCGCTCGAATGCGTGCACTGCTATTCGCTGGTGCATGACGACCTTCCGGCGATGGACGACGACGCCGTCCGCCGCGGACGGCCGACCTTGCATCTCGCCTTCGACGAGGCCACCGCGATCCTGGCCGGCGACGCGCTGCTCACGCTCGCCTTCGAAACCCTGAGCGATCCCGCCACCCATCCCGATCCAGACGTCCGCGCCGAGCTTGTTCTGCTGCTCGCCAGGGCCGCGGGCTGGCGCGGCATGGCGCTCGGTCAAGCGCTCGATCTCAGCGCCGAGCGGGCGAGCTTCGGCGTGCCCCAGATCGCCAACATGCAAGCGCTCAAGACCGGCGCCCTGTTCCGTTTCGCCTGCGAGGCCGGCGCGGCGCTCGGGCGCGCGGGAGAAACCGAGCGAACAGCGCTTTCCGCCTATGCCCACGCCTTCGGCCAGGCCTTCCAGCTCGCCGACGATCTGCTCGACGCCGAAGGCGACGCCGCCGCGCTTGGCAAGGCGGTGGCCAAGGACGAGGCGCGCGGCAAGGCGACACTCCTCGCCCTGCTCGGGCCGGAGGCCGCCAAGGCGAGACTCGCGGCCCTCGTCGCCGAAGCCGAGGCCGCGCTCTCCCCCTTCGGCGCCAAGGCCGAGACCTTGATCGAGACCGCTCATTTCATCGCCGCAAGACGCACTTGAGGGCCAAGCCGAATCGGCCTCGAATGGCGCACCATGGCAAAAGCCGACGGTCGACCCATGCGCCAATCCTGGAGCCCTAAGCGCTTCGTCAAGGCGCGCTAGCGGCTTCTGATCTCCGCCGTGCTTGGCCTTGCCGTGATCTCCTTTCTGCCCGCCGATCTCCTGCACGTGACAAGGCTCCTGATCGGCTGGGATGCGGGCATCGCCCTTTATCTCATTCTTGTCCTGCTCATGATCCTGGGGACGGACGCTGCGCGCGTGCGCCGCGACGCAGCCATTCAGGACGAGGGCCACTATGCCATCCCGATCCTCACCGTCATCGCCGGACTGGCGAGCCTTGCCGCCATCGTCGTCTGGCTGCGCCTGACCCCGGACAGCGAGTCAGAGCCGACGCATCTTTCGCTGCTGTTTCTCACCACGATCCTGTCCTGGCTATTCGTCCACTCGATCTTCGCGCTGCATTATGCGCACGAATATTATGCCGAGCATCGCGGCAAAGGCGGCGGCTTGGACTTTCCCGGCAAAGGCGATCCGAACTATTGGGACTTTGTCTATTTCGCCTTCACCGTCGGCACCTCGTCGGCGGTATCCGACGTGGAGGTGACCTCGCGCACCATCCGCAAGACGGTGATGGCGCACAGCCTGGTCTCCTTCATCTTCAACGTGACGATGATCGCTCTGACCGTCTCGATCGCCGCCGACGCCATCAAGCCGGATTAGCGATTACTCCGCGGCGGTGCGGCCGGCCGCGCCTCGGCCGAAGCGGCGCTCGATATAATCGAGCACCATCTGCTTGAACTCTGCCGCAGCCCCCGCCCCGCGCAACGTGGCGACCTTCTTGCCGTCGATAAACACGGGCGCGGCCGGCGCTTCGCCGGTGCCCGGCAGCGAGATGCCGATATCGGCGTGCTTCGACTCGCCGGGTCCGTTGACGATGCAGCCCATCACCGCGACGTTCAAGGTCTCCACCCCCGGATAGCGCCGCTTCCACTCCGGCATCTCGGCGCGGATGAAATCCTGGATGTCGTGGGCAAGCTCCTGGAACGTGGTCGAGGTGGTGCGCCCGCAGCCGGGACAGGCGGCGACCAGCGGCACGAAGCTGCGGAATCCCATGCTCTGCAACAATTCCTGCGCCACCTTCACTTCCAAGGTGCGGTCGCCTTGCGGCTCCGGCGTCAGCGAGATGCGGATCGTGTCGCCGATTCCTTGCTGCAGCAGCACGCCGAGCGCGGCGGAAGAAGCGACGATGCCCTTAGACCCCATGCCCGCCTCGGTCAGCCCGAGATGCAGCGCGAGATCGGAACGCGCGGCGAGCATGGAATAGACCGCGATCAAATCCTGCACGGCCGAGACCTTGGCCGAGAGCACGATGCGGTCAGGCCCAAGCCCCAGCTCCATCGCCCGCGCGGCACTCAAGAGCGCCGACTGCACGATCGCCTCATGCATCACCTCGCGCGCGTCCTTGGGCTCGGCAAGCGTCGCATTCTCGTCCATCAGCCGGGTGAGCAGGTCCTGGTCGAGGCTGCCCCAGTTCACGCCGATGCGCACCGCTTTGCCGTGCTTCAGCGCGATCTCGACGATCTCGGCGAATTGCTTGTCGCGCTTGTCCTTGAAGCCGACATTGCCCGGATTAATGCGGTATTTGGCGAGCGCAGCGGCGCAAGCAGGGTGCTCCTTGAGAAGCGTGTGGCCGTTGTAATGGAAATCGCCGATCAGCGGCACGTCAACGCCGAGCAGGTCGAGCCGCTCGCGGATGTGAGGCACGGCGGCAGCAGCCTCGGCGCGGTCCACGGTGATGCGCACCAACTCCGAGCCCGCGCGCGCCAGCGCCGCCACCTGCGCCGTGGTCGAATCGATGTCCGCCGTGTCGCTGTTGGTCATCGACTGCACGACGATGGGCGCGCCGCCGCCGATGGTGACCTTGCCGACCCGGACCGGGACCGTATGCCGCCGGTTGATGTTGCTCATGGGCTCAACGATACATCACATTTGCCTGCGCCGCGCCAGCCGGGCCCTTGCTAGCCTTTCGGGGCGGCCGCGGCCCGCTTCCTTAATGTAAGGACGAGATCGGCGCAAAGCGCGGCGGTCGCCACCCCCGCTGCGGCGAACAGCGCTGTGGCAAGGTCGGCGGTCCGGTCCGGGGTCAGCGCCTGCGCCGCCTCGATCAGCACCGCCACGGGCAGCATCACCGCCGCCACCGCCATCGGCCGCTTCCAGGCGAGGCAGAACACCAGGGTCACGGTGAAGAACGCCAGGAAATGCTCCACCAGCCAGTGCAGCCCGAGCCTCACCTGCCAGCCTGCCGGAATCAGCGCCGCCACCGCGATCAGAACGATCAACGCTGCGCCGGCAACCGTCAGCGATCGTGAGCGCGAACCCACCTAACTCGACAGCGCCGCGGCGATCGTCCCGACATTGTGGCGAAACATGTCGAGATAGGTCGGCGCCGGGCCGTCGGGGCCGGACAGCGCGTCGGAGTAGAGCGTACCGCCGATCTTCGCGCCGGTCTCCCGCGCGATCTGGTCGAGCAAGCGGTGATCGGTGACGTTCTCCAAGAATACCGCCGGGATGTTCTCCTCCTTGATCTGGCGGATGATCTCGGCGACGTCCTGCGCCGAAGCCTCGCTCTCGGTCGAGACGCCTTCGGGCGCGATGATCTTGAGCCCGTAGGCCGAGCCGAAATAGCCGAACGCATCGTGGCTGGTGATGATCTTGCGCCGCTCCGGCGGCAAGGTGGCGATCGCCGCCTTGACCGCCTTCTCTTCCGCATCAAGCGCCGCGAGATATTTGGCGGCGTTCGCCTCGTAGATTGCCTTGCCCTCGGGATCGGCGGCGATCAGCCCGTCGCGGATATTGGCGACATAGATCTTGCCGTTGGCAAGGTCCTGCCAGGCATGCGGGTCGGTCACGTCGTGCTCGTCGTGGCCGGCCGCGGCGTGCTCGTCTTGCTCATGCTCGTCCTTGGCATGGTCTTCGTGGTCATGGTCGTGCTCGGTCGCCTCTCCGTGATGGTGGCCTTCCTCTTCTTCCATGGTGAGCGGCTTCACGCCCTTCGACACGACGACCGTCTTGCCCTTGAAGCCCGAAGATTTCTCTAGGCGCTCCATCCAGCCTTCGAAGCCGAGCCCGTTGACGAAGAACACATCGGCGCCTGCGAGCATCTTGGCGTCGGCCGGGGTCGGACTGAACACATGCGCGTCCGCGTCGGGCTTAACCAAGCTCACCACCTCGACCCGGTCGCCGCCCACTTGCCGCACCATGTCGTCCAGGATGCTGAACGAGGCGACGGCCTTGACCTTGTCTGCCGCGCCCGCGTCGCCGGACACTCCGAGCAGCAACAGCACCGCCAGACCTATTTGCATCAGAGCGCGAATTTTCATGGCACGAACTCCTCGGTTCAAGACGTCAAGCTTCGAGATGCTTGCGCGGCAGCAGCCCCCAGACGAGGCCGCTGCGCGTGCCCAGCAAGATGGAAAGCAGATAGAAAATGCCGCAGAGCAGGATGATGGCCGGCCCCGTCGGCACATTGGCGTAATAGGACAGAAGCAGCCCCATCGCGCTCGCGGCGAAGGCGATCGCCACCGCCGCGCCGATCATGCCCGGGACGTTATCGGCCCAGAACCGTCCGGCGATCGCCGGCAACAGCATGATGCCGACCGCCATCAAGGTGCCGAGCGCTTGGAAGCCCGCCACCAGATTGAGCACCACCAGCACGAGAAAGGTCAGATGCGTCGGCGAGCTCAAGGCGCTTGCCGAACGCAGAAACTGCGGATCGAAACATTCGAGCACCAACGGCCGGTAGATAATTGCCAGCACCGCAAGCGACACGGTGGTGATGCTTGCCAAAAGCACGATCGCCGCGTCGTCGAGCGCCAGCACGGTCCCGAACAAGACGTGCAATAGGTCGACATTGCTGCCTTTGATCGAGATGATCAGCACGCCGAGCGCGAGCGACACCAGATAGAACGCGGCGAGCGAGGCGTCCTCGCGTAGAATCGTGGAACGGGCGACCAGCCCTGCGGCAAGCGCGACGGCAATGCCCGCGGCGAAGCCGCCGAGGCTCATGGCGAACAGCGATAGCCCGGCGAGCAGATAGCCGATCGCCGCGCCCGGCAGGATGGCGTGGCCCATGGCGTCGCCCATCAGGCTCATGCGCCGCAGCACCAGGAACACGCCGATCGGCGGCGCGCCGAGCGACAGAGCGAGGCAGCCGGCGAGCGCCCGGCGCATGAAGGAGAACTCGACGAAGGGTCCGATGATGGCGTCGATCATGCGCGCTGCCGCTCGCGTTCGGTCTCGTCGCGCTCGCACACTTCCGCGTGCTCGTCGAAAGCCTCGACCAGCTGCCGCGACTTGATCAGGTTGGCCGGCGTGAGAACGTTGCGCGTCTCGCCCCAAGCCACCACCTCGCGCGCCAAGAGCAAGGTCGAGGGGAAATGCGCGCGCACCTGCTCGATGTCGTGCAGCGCGGCGAGCACGGTGCGCCCCTCGGCGTGCCAGGACAAGATCAAGGCGATCAGATCGGCCATGGTTTTGTTGTCGACGGCGCGGAACGGCTCGTCGAGCAGGATCAGGGAAGCGTTCTGCAAAATCAGCCGCGCAAACAGCACGCGCTGAAACTGGCCGCCCGACAGCGCCCCGACCGGACGGTCACCGAGATCCTGAAGCCCGACCCGCGCAAGCGCGCGCGTCACCGCCGCGTTGTCGGCAGTGGCGAGCCCGCGCCAGGCGCCGATTTCGCGCCACAGCCCCATGGCGACGCAGTCGAACACCGAGATGGG
This sequence comes from Methyloceanibacter sp., assembly GCA_052039105.1. GTDB lineage: Bacteria > Pseudomonadota > Alphaproteobacteria > Rhizobiales > Methyloligellaceae > Methyloceanibacter. Next base: position 17,420 of record JBQGDO010000132.1, on the reverse strand, counting down.
AAACGACCGGTCGATGTCGATCTGCTGCGGCAAATAAGCGATGTCGGATTTCTTCAGCCCGTCGAGGTCGAGATTGCCGCCGAGCGGCTTGAGCTCGCCGATGATTCCCTTGAGCAAGGTCGACTTGCCGGCCCCGTTCGGCCCGACCACGGCAAGCAGCTCCCCCCGCCGCACCTCGCCATTGATGTGGTGCACGGCAGGATGCCGGTCATAGCCGAGCGTCAGGTTGTGGAAAGTGATGGCCGCCGCACGCTTCTGCATGGTCATTGCAAGGCCCAAAGAACCGCGGCCCAAAGTAGCGCCGCTGCAAGAGCGACGATGATCAGCCTTGCCGGCACCGATAGGCGCAACAGCGAGAAGCCGCTCCGCGCCTCTGCGGATGGCGCGGCTCCGCCGGGGGCCAGTGCCACATGCCGATGAACTTCGCCTCGCGGCCCCGACTGCATCCCTCGATGTCCTTACGTGGCGCCGGTCACGCTGCCCGGCAGGCCACGCACAAGCCTGCAATCTCGAGCGTCACCTGCTCCGGCGCGATGGCGTCAGGCGCCAGCCCGAGCAGCGCCGACTGGTCTTGTTCGGAAAGCGGAATTTCGACCACCTTTCCGCATTGCCGGCAGATGGCAAAAGCGTACTTGCCGTCGCAGCCGCCGTGATCGCAGGCAATGAACGCCGAGCGAGACTGGAGACGGTGCACCATTCCCTTCTGCATCAACTCGTTCAGCGCGCGATAGACGGTCGGCGGATGGGAAATGCCCGCGGTCCTCACCCGATCGAGGATGTCGTAGGCGCTCATCGGCTCCTTGGCCTTGCGCAAACAGGAGAGGATCTCGGTCTGATTGCGCGACAGCTTCGGCGCGTGGTGGTGATGCGCGGCGCTCATGCGCGATGATATAACATAACACCCCTTGGCGGCGTCAAGTCCGTCAGCCAGCCGACGCAAATTGGCCGGAACCTGCCCCCGCGAGGCGCCGTTTACCCTCAGAATATGCGCTCTCCCGGCACCAGGCGGGGACCCGAAAGGACTTTGCCTCATGTTTCGCACCATTGCCGTCAGTCTCTTGCTCGTGGGCTTTGCAACCGGTTCCACCACGGCCGCCGAGGAGGCTGGCGGCTCGCCGCTTGAGACCGCCCGCCAGGCGGAAAAGGGCAGCTTGAAGAGCCCTTATGCCGACTTCGCCAAGGTCGCCAAGGAAGGCCACCAGAAATACATGGCCGCCGGCTGCAACGGCTGTCATGGCGGCGGCGGTGGCGGCGGCATGGGGCCGCCGCTGACCAATCAGATCTGGGTCTACGGCAAGGACGACGACACTTTGTTCCGCCTGATCGCGCTCGGCTCCGATGAATTGCAGAAGCAGGGCTATAGCCGCAAAGGCTCGGAGAACGTGGTCGGGCCGATGCCGACGATGGGAACCATCGTCAAATCCGACGACGATCTGTGGAAGATCATCGCCTGGATCAGGTCGGTGAACCCGTCCTCGGCGGAAGGATCGTCCGCATCTGCCGAATAGGGTGAACCCGCCTCTTGATCGCCGAACCGTCGGGGCGTCCTATGTCTGGCGTCATGCCTCATCGCATCGAGATCGTCAAAGGCGACATCACGCGGCTCGACGTCGACGCCATCGTCAACGCCGCCAACAAGACTTTGCTCGGCGGCGGCGGCGTCGACGGCGCGATTCATCGCGGCGCGGGACCTAAGCTGCGTGAAGCCTGCAAGCTGCTTGCCGGCTGCGAGACGGGCGAGGCGAAGATCACCCCTGGTTTCGATCTGACTGCGCGCTACGTGATTCACACGGTCGGCCCGGTCTGGGGTAGCGGCGAGCGCGGCGAAGACCGGCTGCTGGCCAATTGCTACCTCAACAGCTTCGCGCTGGGGCTGAAGCACGACCTTGTGTCGATCGCCTATCCCGCCATCTCGACTGGCGCCTACGGCTTTCCGGCGGGCCGCGCCGCCTCGATTGCGCTTCGCACCGTATTTGCCGCGCTCGAGACTGCGCCGGCGATGCAGCGCGTCATATTCTGCTGCTTCGGCGCGGAATCGCGCGAGCACCACGAGCGCGCCCTGGCCGCCATTATTGACGAGGCGTGAGCGAGGCCTTTGCGCGAGGAAACTTGAGGGCTAAGCTTGGCGTTAGCAAAGGCTGAGTCGCAGAGGCGCCAAGGCGAACTCGGCAAGGTGGGGCGAAATGGCAGAGCTCGATCCGCTTCTTCTCTCGCGCATCCAGTTCGCCTTCACGGTTTCCTTCCACATTCTGTTTCCGGCCTTCACCATCGGACTCGCCGCCTGGCTGGTCGTGCTCGAGGCGCTCTATCTGAAGACCGGCCGCGCCATCTACATGGAGACCGCGCGGCACTGGACCAAGATTTTCGCCGTCTCGTTCGGCATGGGCGTGGTGTCTGGCGTCGTGCTGTCCTACGAGTTCGGCACCAATTGGAGCGAGCTGTCGCGCCGCGGCGGCAATGTCATCGGTCCCTTGATGTCCTACGAGGTGCTGACCGCCTTCTTCCTCGAAGCGGGCTTCCTCGGCATCATGCTGTTCGGCCGCGGGCGGGTGCCGAAATGGGTGCATTTCTTCGCCACCTGCATGGTGGCGCTCGGCACGGTGATCTCGGCCTTCTGGATCCTTTCGGCCAACAGTTTCATGCAGACGCCGGCCGGCTACAGCGTGGACGACGCCGGCGTGCTGCATGTGGAGGATTGGTGGCAGGTCATCTTCAATCCCTCCTTCCCCTACAGATTCGCCCATATGGTCGCCGCCTGCTATCTCACCACCGCCTTCATCGTGGCGGGCATCGGCGCCTGGTACATCCTGCGCGAGCGGAGCGTGCCGCATGGCCGCATCATGCTCGGCATGGGCTTGAGCCTGCTCGTCTGGCTCGCGCCGCTGCAGGTCGTCATCGGCGACCTGCACGGGCTCAACACGCGCGAGCATCAGCCGGCCAAGGTCGCCGCCATCGAGGCGCACTGGGAGACGCAACGCCGCGCGCCGCTGATCCTCTTTGCCATTCCCGACACCAAGGAAGAGAAAAACCACTACGAGCTCGCCATTCCCGCGCTCGGCAGCCTGATCCTCGCACATGATTGGGACGCCGAGATCCAAGGGTTGAAAGCTTTTCCGGCGGACGAGCGGCCAAATCCCATCATCCCCTTCTTCGCCTTCCGCATCATGGTCGGCATCGGGCTGATCATGATCGCCGTCGGCTTCACCGGCGCGGTGCTGTGGCTGATGGGCCGGCTCTATACGACCCGCTGGTTCCTTCGCATCATGGTCTGGGTGTCGCCGCTCGGTTTCCTCGCCGTGCTCTGCGGCTGGTTCGTCACCGAGGTCGGCCGCCAGCCCTGGACCGTCTACGGCATCTTGCGCACGGCCGATGCGGTCTCGCCGGTACCCGGCGGCAGCGTGCTCGCCTCGCTCATTCTGTTCGTACTGGTTTATGGCATCGTGTTCGGCGCCGGCCTCTATTACATTGCCAAGCTGGTGCAACGCGGGCCGGACGAGACCCCGCCGGTTCCCGAGCGGGAAGAGGCGGACCTTTCCCATCGGCCCATGGCCGCTGCAGGTAACCCATGACCGGCACCGAAAGCCAAATGGTGGACTATCTTCCGGTGATCCTGCCGCTCGTCTGGGCAGCGATCCTCGGTCTCGCCGTGTTCCTCTACGTGCTGCTCGGCGGCTATGACTTGGGACTGGGCGTGCTGTTCCCGCTCGCGCCCTCCGACAAGGACCGCGACGCCATGATGAACTCCGTGGCGCCGTTCTGGGACGGCAACGAGACCTGGCTCGTGCTTGGCGGCGGCGGCCTGCTCGCGGCCTTCCCACTGGCCTACTCCATCATGCTGCCCGCCCTCTATATTCCCATCATCCTGATGCTGATGGGCCTCATCCTGCGCGGGGTCGCCTTCGAGTTTCGCTTCAAGTCGGGCCGCCACCGCTGGGCCTGGGATATGGCCTTCAGTCTCGGCTCCATACTCGCCGCCGTGACCCAGGGCGCAATCCTCGGCGCCTTCATCCAAGGCTTCGCGGTCGCCAACAACCAATTCTCCGGCGGTCCGTTCGACTGGCTCACGCCGTTCTCGGTGCTGACCGCCGCGGCGGTGCTGTCCGGCTATGTCCTGCTCTCCGCGGGCTGGCTGATCATGAAGGCGGACGATGCCTTGCGCGAATGGGCCTACGGCATCGCCTATAACGCCCTGGTGGCGGTCGCGGCCTTCATCGTCATTTTCAGCGTCTGGACGCCCTTCCTGCATCCCGACATCGCCGCGCGCTGGTTTAAGCCGGCCAATATGGTGATGCTGAGTCCGGTGCCCTTAATCACGGCGGCAAGCGTCGCCGCGCTATGGATGGCGCTCAACCGGCGGCAGCGCTATACGCCCTTCCTGCTCGGCGCGGTGCTGTTCCTGCTCTGTTACACCGGCCTTGCGGTGAGCCTGTTCCCCTTCATCATCCCGCCGGACATCACCATCTGGCAGGCGGCCGCCGCGCCAAAGAGCCAGCTCTTCATGCTCTATGGCGCCATTCCCCTATTGCCGATCATTCTCGGCTACACCGCCTATTCCTATTGGGCGCTGTGGCGGGCCCCAGAGCACGACGCCTATCATTGATCATGCCTTCGTCATTGCCCGGCTTAACCTGGCAATCCAATAACCACTGCCCTTGGATGTATCGCAAGCACTGAGGATTACTGGATTCCCGCTTGCGCGGGAATGACAGACGTCACCACTTGCCGCTGAGGTCGTTCTGCGCGAGTCGGCGCTTGAGCAGCATGATCTTGCCGTAGGCCTGCTCGACGCGCAGGCGCGAGATGCGCCCGTCGCGCACTGCCTCGGCAATGATCGCATGCAATTTCGGCCCGAGCTCGGGATCGCGCAGGCTCACATTGGAGAAGACGAGCAGATCGGTGCCGGCATTGATCGCCTTGATCACGCGGTCCTCGAGCGAATAGTCGCTGACCGCGCCCATCTCAAGATCGTCGCTCACCACCAGGCCGTCGAAACCGATATAGCCTTTGGCACGTAGCGCCTTCACCGCGCGGCCAGAAAGCGAGGCCGGCAGTTCCGAGCCGTCGCTGAAGCGCGGATGATAGAGGTGGCCGAGCATCACCCCGTCGAGCAGTCCCTCCTTGGCGAGCGCGCGGTAGGGCTCGAGCTCGATCTCCTCCCAGGTCTTGGAGACATCGGCGAGCGATTTGTGGCTGTCGACCTTGCTCGAGCCATGCCCGGGGAAATGCTTGGCGACGGTGACGATGCCGGCTTGGCGATGCGCGGCGATGAAGGCGCGCGCCATGCTGGTGACCGTGTTCGGATCGGCGCCGAAACTCCGGCTGCGGGCGCCGATCACCGGATTGTGCGGATTGATGTTGAGGTCGACCACCGGACCAAAATTGAGATTGAAACCGGCCTTCGCCAATTGCTCGGCCATGCCCGCATAGAGGCGCTGCGCATTCTCGGGCGATGCAAAGCTCGGATTGCGGCCGACGCTCAGCGCCGAGGGAAAATAGGCGTGACCGTTCCGCCGCGTGAGCCGTTGCACCTTGCCGCCCTCCTGATCGACGGCAATGAAAGGCGGCGGTGCGTTGGTGGCATTGCGCAAGAAGCCGGTCAGCGCGCGAAGCTGGTTGGGCGCGCCGATATTCTCCGGATAGAGCACCACCCCGCCGATGATGCCGTTGGCCAATTGATAACGCGCGGCTGAGACCCCGGCGTCGCGGTCGCTGCTGCCTGCGAACCCGACCATGATCATCTGGCCGATCATCGCGTCGAGCTTCGGATCTTCCGCCTCGTCGCCGCCGGCGCGCGCCGCGACGGCTTGCGCGGTCAGCAGCAGAACAGTGGCGAGCAGCGGCCTGATCATGGCCGGGAGGCGCACCAAAAGTGCGGGAAGGTCAAGCGAAAAGCCAACGGTGCGGGAATCCAAGCGTCGATCTCGCCTCAGCGCTCGCCGGAAACTTCGGTTGCCGCCGGCGGAGAGACAACGGCCTCCTCAGTTCCAGTCGTGCCCAGCGCGCCGGCCGCGTCGAGGATACCGGCGCCGACCGCTTCCTTGCCGAGAGGCTTGTCTGGCTTCCGCGCGCTCGATGCGAGGATCGTGCGAATTTCGTCCGCGTCCAGTTGCGCGTCGCGCTCGAGCAGCAGGGCCACGACGCCGGAGACGAACGCAGCCGCCATCGAGGTCCCCGACGCGACGTCGTATTTCCCCTTGAGCGCGGGCACGACGATATCGACGCCGGGCGCGGCGACCGAAATGTAGTCGCCGCGATTGGCCTTGGCATAAAGCTTGTCGTCCTCGTCGATCGCCGTCACGGCGATCACGTCGGGGTAGGCCGCTGGGTATGCCGGTGGCGCCTTCGGCCCGGCATTGCCTGCCGCGGCGATGAAGATCACGCCCTTGTCCGCCGCTGCATCGATGGCCCGCTCCAGCAGCGGGTCCATCGGCCCGGCGAAGCTCATATTCATGACCTTGGCGCCGGAAGCGAACGCCCAGTCGATGCCCTTAAGCACTTCGAGCGTGGTGGATTCGGCGGGCGCTTTCTTGCCGCCACGGAAGGCACGCACGCTGAGCAGCTTGGCGTCGGGGGCAACGCCGGTGAGCTTGGCGCGCGCCGCGAGAATCCCGGCGATCTCAGTGCCATGCGGGTCGGGAGGCGCGGCCCCGCCACCGACCGCATCGAACATGTCGGCAACCGCGCCTTTGATCTCGGGATGATCGGTGTCGATCGCCGTATCGATCACGGCGATGGTCACGCCTTGTCCGCGCGCGAGGCGATGCGCCTCATCGAGCCTGATCTTCTCGCCGGCGTAATGCGGCCCATCGGCTTTGGCGGCGACCGGCTTCTTGCTCGCGCGGTAATCGTAGTTCGGTTGCGCGAGCTGCACGTCCGGATCAGTGCTCAGCGCCGCGAGCAGCGATTCCAAGGACCGGTTGGCAGGAACGCGCAGGCGCACCAGCGCGCCGTCGAGCAGCGGCAGCGACAGTTGCTGATCCGCCGTCACATTGTGCTCGCTCGCAAGCCGCGCGGCGATTTCGCCCGCGCGCGTTCCGTCGACCAGCACCAGCACTTCGCGCGGGCGGTGCGGGCGCCTCGCCACCAACGCGGCGATGGTCGGCGGAATCGGTGCTTGCTTCTTGGCCGTCGCCTTGGGTGGTTCCTTGGGCGGTTTCTTGGAGGTCGTCGCCTTGCCGGTGTCGCCCTCGGTCACCTGCACGCATTTCTTGCCCTTGCGGATTTGGCCTTCGGGACAGGACTTGCCGCCCGGCTGGGCGACGTCCGGCTTGCGGCAGTTCGGCCATTTGCCGATCAAGCCCTTATCGGCACAGCTCGCTGTCGATTTCGGTTTGCAATCGGGATATTTGCCCTCGGTCCCCTTGGGGCAGGGTCGCGGAATGGTGGGCCCGATGATGGTGGGCCCTATGATGATGCCACCGCCGAAGCTCGGGCCTCCCGGCCTGATGCCCGGCCCTCTAGGCCCGGTAGGCCCGGTGAAAGTTCCCTTGCCCCAATTGCTGCCGCCACGGTTCGGAAAGGTGCTTTGCGCCTGGCTTATTGACGACAGCGCAAACAGTCCAATCAGCAGCGCACAGAGAAAGCGCATGGCGGCCTCACTGTCCGGGTAGAACGCTCGTCACCACCCCCGATTGTTGCAACGCCTCGATCGCGGCCTCGCGCCCTTCTTCGCCGGTGCCCACCAGGCGCAAGCGATAAAGTCCGGCGCGCGGCCCGTCGATTACCACCGCGCCGACCTGCTTCAGCAGGGCGGAGATCTCTCCCATCGACGCGTTTTCGGAGAAGCCGACCAGAAGCTCGATCCCCTCGCCGGCGGTCTCGCCGCCAGCCGTTTGATAGGTCGGCGTGGCGACACGCTCCATGACCAAGGTCCCGATCGCTGCGGCTTGCAGCACGAGCACCAGCGCCGCGACCGCGGCGGCAAGCCCAAGCTGCGGCGGCGCGAACCCGCCGATCCAGTCCGCCAGTCGCTCCGAGAGTTGCGCGTATAGAGATTGGGATTGGCGCCGCGGCGCGCTGGCGGCGATGCTGGCGCGCAGCCGCGCAAGCGCGTCAGGCCCAGGCGAAGCGATTGCCTCATTGCCGTCGACGGTCGCCTCCAGCTCCTCGCGAGCGAGGTTGAGATGCGCGCGCACCTCCGGATGCGCTTCCATGTAGCGCTCCACCCGCGCGCGGGATTTGGCATCGAGCCTGCCCGAGACATACCAGGGCAGCAAAGCCTCGATCTCGTCGCGTTCGTTCAGCCTATCGGCAAGGTCGCTCATTACGGCCATCCTCGGTCGATGCCGCGCGCTTCGAGCAGCTCCGACAATTTCTTTCTGGCGTAGAACATGCGGGTCTTCACCGTGTTCTCCGGAATGCCGAGGATCTCGGCGACCTCCGCCACGGATTGCTCCTGATAATAGACAAGGTCGAGGATCGTCCGGTGATCCGGTGACAACTCGGCGATGCAGGCCTTGATCTTCGCGCTCTTGTCCTGCTTCTGCACGGCGACGTCGGGCGCATCGTCCTCGGCGACGAGGTCTTGCGCGGCCTCATCGGCAATGCCGAGCACTTCGGTGCGCTTGCGCAGCGCGCTGATGGCCTTGTTATGAGCAATCGACAGCATCCAGGTCATCGGTTCCGACCGTCCCTCGTAGCGGTGCGCGTTCTGCCAGACACTTAAGAACACCTCGTTCAAAAGCTCCTCCGCGATTGCCTGGTTCTTCACCATTCGCGTCAGAAAGCGGAACACGCGCGTTTGCGCGCGAGCGAACAGACGCTCCAATGCTTTGGCGTCGCCGGCCGCGATGGCCTGAAGCAGGGCTCGCTCTTCGGCGTGCGATTGCATCGGCCTCACTGCCGCTCGCGAAACCTTGGACGCCCGGACTGGCCGAAAGGTTCAAGGGCCAGGCGGCATGTCTCGAAAGTTTGCCAGAACCACGCGCAAAAGAACAGGCGCTGGGCCAGAACGGTTGCGGCCTCGTTTCCGCGCCTAGGGTAAATTGCTGTTGAGAATCAATTAACTATCAGCAGCGCTGCAGAATCTGTGACCGCGCATTGAACCGGAATCGACCCTGGCGCGACGAAAAGCTCAAGGCAATTACGCCGAGCGGTAGGAGACCTGCCATGATGACCCTTCGCGCCCTCGCCTATGGAACGGCAGTCTTGGCTGGGCTTGCGGTCCTCGCGGGCGATGCGTTCGCGCAGGACTTCGGCAACAAGGGCGCCAACGCGTTCCGCACCCGGACGCTCATCACCGCTCCCACGCTTGGCAATAGTCTCAAGGCAAATCGCCAGCGTTCCGTCGCGATGCGCGCCGGCAGTCTCGGTAATCAGAAGCCCGTCACTACGCTCCGCGCGCTTGGGCCGTCACTCGGCACCGGCGCAAATTTGCGCCTGAAGGAGACTCTCGGCCAAGCCAACAGCGACCAAGGCTCACCGCACCCCAATCCAAACTCCCGCAAGCTGCCGCGGAATTTCAACAAGCCCATGCTGGTCAAGCCGCTCATTCAGGTTCCCCCCGCCGCGCTTGGCCTTACACCCGCCGGCAGAAAGATCGAAGCCCTCCGCGACAAGCTCGGTCTCGAGTCGATCGCAACGGTCGAAGGTGCTGGGTCTGCGCCTGTTAGTCGCGGACCATCACGTGGCGGCAGCGGATCCGGCAACGCCGACGGTGCCCAGGGGTTGTTGGACCCAGGTCAGGGCGCCGGGCAGCCCGCAAATTCGGCAAATGCCGCGAACGACTGCGTGGGTGCGGCGGGCGAAGGCCTACGCAACCCGAGCGGTCAAGCCGAATCCCGTGGCGCGCGGCAGCGCGGGCGTGCAGAGGTCCGTGAGCTGATCCGGGATATCGAACGGAATGCGACTTGGAGCCCCGGCTTGCGTGTCAGTTCGTTCCGTTACGAGAACGGCGTTTTGCGCGGCCGGTCTGCGGAGGGCCACGACGTAACTATCGTCAACGGATCGGAAGGGGCGGTGATTATTGTCGCAAACGAGTCCGCCGACGAAACCACCAGTTACTTTTACGACCGCACTCCCGTGGGGCTCGTGCACAATCGCACCGAAATCGCGTACGGGCCTGACAGCTCTGAACCCGGAACCGTCCAAACGGATTATCCACCGGGCAACACCATCAGCCGCACGGGTGGCAACACCATCACGCAAACCCGCCATCGCGGCTCTGAGGACTCCCAACCTGCCGAAGGCGCCGATGCGGGCGCGGCGTGCGGCGAGGCCGCCGTCAGGCACAAGCAGGACGAGGCCGAGCGGCGGAGAACCCCAACGGCAGTCAGGTTCCGGGACCCCGGACCGAATATTCCTGACGGCGTGACGGCCGAACCCTGGAATCCCCGCACGCGCGGCGAAGCCGACGACATGACCTGCCAGCCGGGCCCGGACGGCGACGAATGCCGTGCGCATAACGCCGGTCCCAGCGGCACCCGACACGCGTCGGATTTCGCCCAGCCCGTTCAAGGGGTCGACGGCCCTGTCATTCCCGGCCCTTCCACTGAACCAGCCGCCGGTGAAGCAACCGGCGAGCTCATTGACCCGCGTCCGGACGGCGATCCCGACGCTATCGCAGGGAGGTAACCATGCGAGACGGCTATTGGCAGATTTTTTCCCGCTCCGGTCCGGGTACTGAGTGTATAATTGGGCGCGAGACTGAGCCTTCACCTCTCACGTCCCGTCGCGGGCGGAGCATGGCAATGGGCGCTGGCGCTGACCGCACGGTTGGGCATTGGTTTGCGCGCCGGCTCGCCATTTTCTTTTTTGCTCTGCTTTCGATCTTCTTTCTGACTCCTCCCGCGAGCGCGCAAGACACCGCCCTCATGCGGCGCGGCGACGCCGCCGTCACCGCCTTCTCGGGGGCAAAGCAGATCGGCGCGGTCCCGGCCGACCTGCATCCGCTCGATCTCACCTTCATCGATGTGAACGGCGCGACGCTTCAGGTCTTCGACCTTACCGCGCTCGGTGGAGCGCCCGACGGCCAGATCGCCCATGCGCCAGTCAAGTTCAAGGCCAGGGCCGGCGAGATCGGCCAAGTGTTCGGCGTTGCGCTCGACGGCGACAACGCCAATGCGACGCCCAATATCTATGCGACCTTCACCTCGCTATTCGGCTTGCAGATCGTCAGCGCCGAGGGCGATCGCCTGGTCAAAGGCGAGCCGGGCGCGCGCTGGATGCCCGGACAGCTCGGCAAGGGCGGCACCCCAGGCTCGGTGTGGAAGATCGATGGCGTGACGGGCGCCATCTCGCTGTTCGCCAATATCCAGCATGACGGCAAGGACAATGCCGGACCGGGACTCGGGGACATCGCTTACGACCCCACGACGCACCAGCTCTTTGTCAGTGACCTGGAGACCGGTCTCATTCATCGCCTGGATATGGACGGCAACGACCTCGGCACATTCGACCATGGTGTGACCGCGCGCCCCACGGACGACCTTGAGCCGGTGGCTTACGATGGCGCGCGACGCATGAATATCGAAAGCCCCGGCTTCGACATCGAGAAGCCGTCGACTTGGGGCTTTGCCGACAAGGCACGCATGGTGTTCGCCGTCGCGGTGCAGAACGGCCGGCTCTACTACTCCGCCGAGGGTCCGCAGATTTGGTCGGTGGGGATCGATTCCGATGGCGGCTTCGCCGACGACGCCCGCTTCGAGATCGCCGTCGAGGATACGCCCGCCGGCAATATGGTCACCGACATCACTTTCGACGGCGCCGGCGCGCTCTACCTCGCGCAGCGCGGCGAGCTCGTTGGCAGCTACGACTACGGCACCTTCGCCAAGCCTGAGAGTTCGGTAGTGCTGCGCTATGTCTGGGACGAGACCGAAAAAGAATGGTCGCAGGAGCCCGAAGAATATGCAGTCGGGCTCAAAGAGCCGCACCGCTCGACCGTAGGCGGCGTCGCATTGAGCTACGGCTACGACGCCGACGGCAAGATCGACTACAACCAATGCCGCGCCACGCTGTGGACCACCGGCGAGCATTTGCGCGAAGGCGAGGAGACCGAGCGCGTCTACGCCGGCGGGGCGCGCATCGTCCACGGGCTGCAAGGCAACGACAAGAGCCTGGTACGCCCCGCCAACGAACCGCCTTTCGATGCCTGGTTCGTCGATAACGACGGCCTCTATCTCGACGCTGACGTCAACGGCCATGTCGGCGACATCGCAATCTTCAATCCTTGCGACAAGCGGACTGTCGCCGAAGCGGAGCCTCTGCCTTATCCGCTCCCCTTCCCCTATTACCCGCCGCTGCCCGAACCCGGCGAGGAGGAAGAGCCCGAGGGCCCCGGTATCTTCATCGACAAGGTCTGCGAGCCTGCGATCTTTGGCGGCGAAATCCACTGCATTATCACCGTCACCAATATTGGCGAGACGCTGTCCGATCCCGTCGACATCTGGGACGCCGCGACCATCCTGTCCGGCCCCGGTGCCGGCGGCGGCATCATCATCGCCGGCGTGGCCCCCGACGGCCCCGACTGGGTCTGCTCGCCCACGCCCACTCCCGATCTGTGGTGCAGCCTCCCGCCCGACGCGATCGAGCCGGGCGAGACGCGCTCGATCGACGTGTGGATCGACACGGGCCCGTTGTTCCTCGCCGGCGATTTCGGCTTCCGCAATTGCGCGGTGCTCGAGGCGCCCTGGGATGACATCGCTTGCGACGACGGCGGTACCGACATCACCGTTGAGAAGACTGCGCCCGCGGCTTGCGACCCGGGCGGAGATTGCACCTTCACCGTGACCATCACCAATGACGGCACGCTCGGCTTCACCGGCGACGTGCTGCTGACCGACGCCATGTTCTTCCCCGACGGCACGGGAATTCCCGCGCCGATCACGGCAATGGTGCCCGATCTAGGCTGCGTGCCGCCACCGGGTGCGCTCGATTTCTCTTGCGTGGCGCCCTTGACGCTTGGACCTGGCGAGTCCGTCGCGTTCGCCATCACCGTGACCATGCCGGCCATGCCGGCCATGTATTGGGCGCAGAACTGCTTCGCGATCTCCACTCCAGGCCTGGCGCCACCGGCCCTGCCGCTCGCGCCCGGCACTGAGGCGGACAATGCGAGCTGCGCCTGGGTGCCGGTCGGCGGGCCGCCCCCACTGAGCAATATTCGAGTCGACAAAACCGCTTTGGACGGCGGCCAGTGCTACAAACTGCCCGGCGACAATATCGGCTGCGACTATGAGATCGCCTTCATCAATGACGGACCGTCGCCATTCCACGGCCTGCTGTCCTTCACCGACGCCTTCCCGGCAGGGTCGCTCCCCGGAGGCATTATTCCCGCGCCCTGGGTCTGCGCGATTCCGCCGCTTGCCTGCGACATACCCGCTGGCTCTCCAGTGGACATCGCCGTGGGCGAATCCATCGTCTTCCCCATTACCCTAGCCACTCCGCTCGCGACGATCGAGGCGGCCGGATGCACGATGACGAACACCGCGACGCTCACCGCGCCTGCCGCCGGCACCGACGAAAATTTCTTCGGCGGCGACGATACGGACGGGGCCGCGGCCGATGCTTGGATGCAGTGGGTCATGCCTTGGGGGGGAATACTTGAGACCTGCGACCCAACCAATCTTAAGGTCACCAAGGTTGCGCAGGGCGACTGCGTTGCCTCCGACGCCGGCTATCGCTGCGACTACGAGGTGACGATCACCAATATGGGACCCGACCCCTATAAGGGCCCGCTCGAGATCGACGAGCAGTTCGGGTTCGCGCCATCAACCGTAACATTCCCGCCGGAGTGGGGTCACTCCGGAGGCGGCGCACTGTTCCAGCTAACCCACCCGCCGCTCGAACTCGCAAAAGGAGACAGCATCAAGTTCAGCGTGTCGGCCACCGTCCCGGAAGGCAAGCAATGCGGGCTCAAGAACACCGCCAGCCTGACCGTGCCGGACGCGCCCACGCGCTGGAACAAGGACGCGAGCGACGACACCGCTACGGCATGGGCTAAAATCCCCTCGGAGACCTGCGTCAGGCCCGAGCGCCCGCAATGCGAGCCCAAGACCAACGAGTTCCGCAGCGAGAGCGGCGCCTGCGTCTGCAAATCGGGCTTCGTCCGCGACCAGAAGGGCGAGTGCGTCAAAATCGCGGAAACGCCACTCTGCCCCGACGGCAAGCCCGTGCCGAAGAGCGGCCACTGCCCGACCACGCCCACCGCGTGCGTGCCTGGGCCGAACGAGGTCCGCACGCCGGAAAACAAGTGCGTGTGCAAGTCCGGCTACGAGCGCGACAAGCGCGGCAATTGCGTCAAGGAGCCGACCACGCCGGAGCTGTGCGAGCCCGGGCCGAACGAGGTCCGCACGCCGCAAAACAAGTGCGTGTGCAAGTCCGGCTACGAGCGTGACAAGCGCGGCAATTGCGTCAAGCCCGAGCCTGCCTGCATCCCGGGTCCGAACGAGATCCGCAACGACAAGGGTCAGTGCGTGTGCAAGTCCGGCTACGAGCGCGACAAGCGCGGCAATTGCGTCAAGCCTGTGCCGCAATGCGTGCCTGGTCCGAACGAGATCCGCAACGACAAGGGTCAGTGCGTGTGCAAGTCCGGCTTCGAGCGCGACAAGAATGGCCGCTGCGTCACCAAGCCGACGACTCCGGAGGCGTGCGGCGCGAACGAGACGCGTAACGACAAGGGCAAGTGTGTCTGCCAGGCGGGCTATGAGCGGGACAAGCGCGGCAATTGCGTGAAGAAGGCCAACCCGGCCGACGAGTGCAAGAAGAAGGGCTGGATTTGGAACGACAAGCGCAAGAGCTGCACGCCGCCGCTCAAACCGGTCACGCCCGAGATCAAGCCGGTCGACCCGGCCGTCCTGTGCAAGGCCAAGGGCTGGGTCTGGGACGGCAGGACCTGCCAGCCTCCGGGCCAGAGCACCGTCCCTCGCTAACGGCCAGCGACCCGAAGCTAAAAGCCCCCTGCCAAAGCAGGGGGCTTTGCCTTGGCCCGGTTTGGTCACGATCTTGCTTACACTAGGTTCCGCACCGCGCCGTCGAGGGAACCGCCATGGATCGCATTCGCCGTACTTCGCCGCTCGTCACGTTGCTCGCCGTTTTCCTCCTTCCCGGACTGTCTCTTGCCGAACCCAAGGCCCCGAGCGAAGAAGAAGCGGCCGACGCAGCCTTCGCCAAAAGCTTCCTCGGCAAGACCTATGACGACGAGCTCGAGGTGGAAGGCTGGATCGATCTCGGCGGCGGTCTGGTTTCGCCGCCGGTCTATGTGCGCCAGTATCTCCGCGAAGAGGACGGCACTCGCCTCGTTTTAACCAGCCGCGAACTGTCGAAGGCGACCGCTAATGCGCCTGCCTCCTATGGGGTGGTCGATTCGCTCGTCGTGAAGCCGCAAAAAGATGCCGAATTCTCCATCGCCTGCGTGCAAGGCGAAGACCCGACATTGAACTTCATCGGCGAGGCCAAGGGCAAGGAGGACAAAGAGTGGTGGACCGACGTGCGCCGCGCTTGGGAAATCTCGCTGGAGTCCGGGCAGATATCTTCGATCAAGGCCAAGGGCGTGCGTTGCACCAACCCCGGCTGGTAGCCGGCGCTTGATCAAGCCTGTGGCGGCGCCTTTCGGCTTCTGGAAAGATACCGAAGCGAATCGAAGCTCAAGCGGCGGGAGGGCCTGCCATGATCGATCAACTCTTGTGCGCTGCCACCTTCCTTGCCGCGCTCGGCTCGGGGCTGGTCGCCGGTGTGTTCTTCGCCTTCGCCGCGTTCGTGCTGGCGGCGCTTGCGCGGTTACCCGCGGCGAACGGCATCGCCGCCATGCAGGCGATCACCGCCGCGATCAAGGGGCCGCTCTTCCTGGTGGTCTTCTTCGGCACCGCGGCGCTCACCGGCGTGCTCGGACTCGCCGCGCCGCTCAAATGGAGCGAGCCCGGCTCTGGCTGGTTGCTGCTCGGCGCGCTCTTGTTCCTCAACGGGCCGTTTGGGGTGACCCTGCTCAAGAACCTGCCGCTCAACAACAAGCTTGCGGCCACCAAGCCCGACGGCAAGGATGCCGCACGCTTCTGGGAGGAATTCCGCGCCGTGTGGGGCCTGTGGAACCATGTGCGTTGGATCGGCGCGCTCGGGGCCGCCGCCTGCTTCATCATGGCCATGGTCGAAGGCGGCGCGCCTGTGACGGCGCACGAGTAGTTCTCACTCCCAGGCCGGCAATTTCTCTGCTTCGGCGAGATCGCCGATCGCGCGCTGCAGCTTGGAGACGAACTCCGAATAGGTCGACGTGCCGTAGAGCGGATCGCCCACGCTGACGATCGCATTGAACGGCACGAGCACGAGCGAGCCGCGCGGCAGCGCCTTGCCAAGCCCATGCATGAAGACCGGCACCACCGGTACCTTGGGCCGCGCATGCGCAAGATGGCCGATGCCCTTCTTGAACTCCTGCAAGGTCTCGGGCTCGCCGCGCGACCCTTCCGGGAAGATCACCAGGATCTCGCCGCGGTCGAGCGCCTCCTCGGCGAGCTTGAGCGGATTGCCGCCCTCCTTACCCGAACCGCGCTTCACCGGGATGATGCCGATGATATTGGTGGCGAACCAGCTCCTCAAACCACCGGTCAGGAAATAGTCCATCGCTGCCACCGGCCGGAGTTTCGGCAAAAGCCTCAGCGGCAGCAGCGACATGATGGCGAGCGCATCGAGATTTGAATTGTGATTGCCGGCGAGCACCGCAGGCCCGTCTTTCGGCAGCCGCTCGCGGTGCCGCACGGTCAAGCCCAGCGCCACCAGGATCACCGCGCGCACGATCACTGCGAAGAACAAGAATCGAAGCAGCCGGACGAACGGGTTCTGGCTCATGGATAGAAGAAATAGCGGATGAAATGCACGAAGGCCGGTGCGGCATAGGTCAAACTATCGACCCGGTCGAGAATGCCGCCGTGGCCTGGGATCAGCCCACCGGTGTCCTTCACCCCGAGATCGCGCTTCACCGCCGACAAAGTGATATCGCCGAGAAAACCCGCAACCCCGAGCACCGCGCCGGCCAGCGCCGACCAGCGCCAGTCCATCGGCGTGAGGTAAGGCCCGGCCAGCGCCGCGACGAGGATCGTGGTGGCGACCCCCCCGATCAGTCCCTCCCAGGTCTTTTTCGGGCTGACGGTCGGCGTCACCTGATGCCGGCCGAGCAGCTTGCCCCAGGTATATTGCGCCACGTCGTTGAACTGGGTCAGCACCACGAGAAACAACAAGAGCCCGACCCCGCCGGCAACCGGATTGACCGTGTCGCCCGACACCAAGAGCCACGCCATGTGGCTCAAGGTGAACACGGTCATCATCAGGCCCCAGGACAAGGTGCCGACCGCGCGCAGGAAGCCTTGCGTCTCGCCGCGCAGCGCCATGAAGGCCGGGAAGAACAGGAACATCCACACCGGCACGAACACGATGAACATGCCGTACCAGTCGATCGCCGCCCAATAGAATTGGATGGGGATGGCGAGATAGGCGAACAG
>JBQGDO010000131.1:0-41407 GCA_052039105.1 Methyloceanibacter sp. | reverse complement strand
CTGATGCACAACGGCCAGACTGCCGACCCGCTGAACAAGTGGGCGAAGGCGATCAAGAAGATTTCCGGCAAACGCGCCAAGACGGAATCCGATTACGAAGAGATGGCGCGGCTTGAGTTCTTGGCCGGTCTGTATATGTCGCCAGATGGCCCGGTTATCCCGACCTATTTGATCGACGCGATGACCGTCAATGCGGCCAAGAAGTTCAAGGAGGGCCAGGTCGCCAAGTCTGCGGTTTTCTGCCTGAATAATGCGCCGCTGGAATATGATGGCCCCCGTGAGGCGGATGCCTTGTCGCAGGATGAACATTTTCGGTTTGTCGCCAATGTGCGAGTAGGCAATGCCCGCGTCTCGCGTACTCGCCCTGTTTTCGACAAGTGGTCCTGTGTGATCGAAGTGCAGGTCGAAGATACGCTGGTCAATCCATCGCGCGTCGACGAATGGATGTTCGTCGCCGGCACGCAGGTTGGTTTGGGCGATTGGCGTCCGCAACATGGCCGTTTTCAGGCCGCTCGTATCCCGTAAGGGATCACGATAAAACATGGTAGGCCCGGATTGGGTGCGATGTGGCAAGGCCGGTTCCGGTTGGGCTGAGTGGGATCGGGTCTGGGATGGACTCCGGAGAATGGCATACACCGCGGTTCGAATCCGCGGCTCCGGCCTTGAATACGGTCCGGCTAGGTTGTGCTTTGGCGTGGTGGGGTGAGGCTGGCTCTGGTGCAGCGTGGTGAGGTTGAATAAGGTTAGGTGTAGCGAAGTTGGGACGGGTGATGTGTGGTAAGGCGGGGTGTGACCAGACGAGAAGTGGTATGGTGAGGTGAGCAGTGGCATGGTGGGGTGCGGTAGAATAGGGAAAGGCATGGACACGCGGCGCATAGTGCTTCGGGCGGGTGCAAGTCCCGCCGCCGTGTTTGGCTCGCAAGAGCATAAGGTAAGGCACGGTTCGGCTCGGCATAGTTCCGCTGGGCACGGCTCGACAGGGTGGGGCGCGGTAGGGTTGCATAAGGTGCGGCGTGGCTGGGTTTGGAGTTTCATCGCCTATATCTCTAATTGCTCGATTTCAGCTTGCAAATCCTGATCGAACTGTTGAGCATTCCGCTGATCGGGCGGAATCGTTTCGGCCTGTTCTTTGTCGGCTCGATCAAGAACTTCATCGACGTTTTGGAGATCGATGGGGGCCAACGTCAAAGCAGTTTTGCGATCAAGCAAGCCCTCGGTGAACGCCCATTGCAGCGTTTGGAGCGTGAGCAGCCCGTCCTGCGTCAGCTTGCGCCATTGCAGCGTGGGTTCAGCAGCGCTCACGCCCGGCTCAGTTAGCGAGAGATAGCCGAGCACGATGGTCGCCAGCTCGATTAACCACGGGGTAACTTCAGCCCTTTTCAATTCTATGAACTTTTCAAAGACTGGAAGTTGAGTTTCGGTGCTGGCTTTCGATGAGCTGACAGCGTTGCCAAAAACGAACTCGGGCAGCTCGGTGTGCTCCAAGATGAGGTAGAACATCAAGCCGAGCAGCCGCTCCGTGTCCTGCGTGAAGCTGCCCGGCGCCTTGTAGTCAAAGGTAGCGCCGGAAAGCGTCAGAAGCTGCGACAGATCCACGTCCAGCCGGGCAGTTGTCTCCGTCGTGCCGTCGGGCAGCGTCTGCGTGTCGTCGCTGCCATATAAGTCCCAGAACTTGTCCAGGTCCTGGACCGTCTCAAAGCTGGCGACCGGCGTGGGTCGCCCCTGGGTGATGTTGCCCTCAATCGCCGCCTCGAAGATCTCGCCGTAGCGATGTAGCGTCTCCAACAGCGCCTCCGCCTCGGCATGGCCGAACGTCTCGCCCTCCTGCGGCACGTTGGCAATGTGCACCAGCGGGATCATGCCGAGCAGATTACGGAATATGCGTTCTGCCGTCGTGACGCCGTTCACTTCGACGCGCTGCACCCGCCGGTCCGGATAATACTCGTCGACGCGCGTCATGCGATTCATGTTTTCCGGGTGCGCAAAGGTTTGCGTCACGCGCCAGCCGACGACCTTGGAGTAGTCGTCATCGGCCACGATGGGATCGACCGTCTCCGGCGGCGGCAGGGTTACGCTAAGATCACTATTCACGACCGCAAACGCATCGCCCTGCTTTAGGCTGCCGCGGTAGGCGTCGAGCACGTCCTTGTGATGCGTCTGCCACCAGTCATTCAGCGCCTGCGCTGATTCTTCATCGTCCTCCACGCGCCAAATGGGCGGCATGCCCAGCGTCCAGCCGGCCAGCTTATTCACGAGGGGCTTGATGAAGAGGCCCGACAGTTCCAGCCCGCGCACTTTGCAATAGTACGCTTTCCTCCACCACTCGTAGTTGGATCGGCCCCAATCGTGAGACGGCGTCTGGAACGTCGTGCGCAACCGCCGCGTGACGATGCGCACAGTTTGCGAGAGCACGTCACTCTGCGTGGTGAAGAACTCAAGCACCTTTTGAATAAATACCGGCGTCTTCATTGGGCCATTGCTCCAATTTGAGATATAATGTCAGGAGTAGAACCCAATAAAAGTACCGGGCAGCGCCTCGCGAGCGCTCCCGGATTAGACACCAGAAAGGCTAATTTCTGATGTGCCCTCATGATACTCCAGAATCGCTGGTAATGAAACAATGCACGAAATGCAAGGCATACAAGCCTGCTACGGCGAAGCATTTTTCTCGCGACAAGCGCAGGCGCGATGGATTCGATCCTCATTGCAAGGCATGCAAGCACGCTTATTACGAGGCGAATAAGACGCGATTGCTCGCAAAAGCCTTGACAAATTACACGGCAAAACGACAACATAAGCTCGAATACGTGCGCCGCTATCGAAAGGAAAACAAAGAGAAGGTCGCCGAAGTTAAGCGCCGTTGGGCCATAGTTAACCATGAACGAGTCAAGGTAAATGCGCATGCTCGATACATAGCGATCAAAGAAAAACAGCCTGAACGGAACCGTATCGGACGTGCTTCTAATCAAGCCCGCAAACACAATGCGCAAGGCAGCCTTACCGCCGATGATATTCAACGTCAGTATCAATCCCAAAAAGGCAGATGCTATTATTGCAACATCGAAATCGGCGCTAAATATACGATTGATCATGTCGTTCCATTGTCACGTGGTGGTTCCAATGGCCCCGAAAACATCGTGATCGCTTGTCGATCTTGCAACAGTGCAAAGGGTGATAAGCTCCCCCACGAATGGCCCCGCGGAGGTCGGCTTTTGTAGATTCATGCGGCGCGCCTTGCTCGGCTAGACCGAACCATTGGTTTTGTAGCACGTCCCTTGACGGCAGCTTGGCGCATAGCCGCTTGTTCCGGCTCGGAAAGCAACAGCGCCGTAAAGGCCCATACCAGCGCGTCGAGTCGATCCGGCGACGCGTCGCCGGCCACCCAGCTACAGAGCTGCTCTTCGAGGTCGGGCAGATAGCCGACGTGATGGCAGCGCTGCTGCTCATAGAGCGCGGCGACCGGCTCTGCCCTGGCCTGCTTGCCGCGGCTGGCGTGCACCGTCGTAATCGGCACGTTGGCATCAATCGTGCGTAGCGTGTACTCGCACATCTCGCCGCCGTTGTTGGCTTCGACCACGATGCGATCAGCCTGGTACACGTGAAACGCCTGAATCGCCGCCCGCGCCCAGCCGTCGGGCGAAGCGCGCTGGCTCAGGTCGTCGAGCACGTAGCCGTGCCCGTCTGCGCCCGCGCCGCACACGACGATGCCCGTTTCGTCCGAATGCTCGCCGCTGGTGGCCGCGGGGTCAATGGCGACCACGATGCGGCGGAGCTCAGGCGCTTGCTTGACACGGACCGCTTCGAGCAGGACGCGCGTCCACAGCGCGCCGGGCACATCATCTAGGATCTCGCCATAGAGTTCCTGCCGGCCCAATCGCGTCCCTTCATACTGGCGACGCACCTCAGACAGAAAGACCGGCGACAAATTGTTGGCGTTTTCGTAAGTAGCGCCGGTCACGTCCACCGTGTATGGATCGGCTAGTAATTGCCGGATGATGGGAATCGGGCGCGGTGTGCTCGTCACCAGGGCGCGCAGGTCTGGGCCAAGTCGCAAGCCAAGCATCAAGTTATCCCAAGCCTCTTTCGGATAGCGGAACTTCGCCAGTTCATCAATCCACGCCGTACCGTGTTGCGGCCCGCGCAGTTGATCCGGTTCATCTCCGCTGAAAATCGTCGCCGTCATGCCGTTCGGCCAGGTGACGCGCCGCTTCGACGCCTCGAAGTGAGGCCGGAACCACGGCGGCGAGATTTTGAGCAGACTCGATTCGCCCAGCTCAATCATCGTGTCGCGCACGTCAGCCTTCGTCTGCCCGACCAGGGCAATCGGGTAATAGGGGCCGTGCTCCGCACGGTAACGAACCCACTCTGCGCCGGTGCGCGTCTTGCCAAAGCCTCGCCCGCTGCGAATGAGCCACACCCGCCAGTCACCCGGAGGCGGAAGCTGTTTCGGTCTGGCCCAAAACTCCCATAGATATTCAAGCGCCGTGGTTTCCGTTTCCGTTTGCGCTAATTGAGATAATATCTCCGCCGCTTCGGAGCCGGGCAGCGATGCTATCAATTCGGCCACGGACAGCGTTGCCGGCGTCAACAAACTCGGTGCGATTGGTGGCTCCTCCTGAAAGCAACTGGTCTTTCTCGGTCAAGATGCCGGCGGCCACGGTCAGGTCTTTATAGCTGGCGTCATCGCGCTTGGTGTTCATGGCCGCAAAGACGGCTTCGAGTTCGGCGCGGATGGCGGCTTGCAGATCGAACCTTTTTTCTGTGCGCGAATTCGCCGGTGGAGGATTGCGAGTAGCCTTTGCCCATCCACGCAGGGTAGATTTCGGGACGCCGGACCGCGTACATATTTCCGCCAATGCTCCCTTGCGTTCGGGCCAGCCGGACGCAATCAACATCTCCACATAGGTGGCTCGCTCCTCGTCGGTATAGCGTCTTTCCGCTCTCACGCCGCGGCCTCCGTCAGCAAATCGCCCATGCGGCGCGTCCAAGCGCGTCCGAAAGTGTCGAAGTGCGGAATCCGGCTGTAGAAGCGTAGACGCTCCCCCATATAGGCCAGCGGGTCGTCGCCTGCCGTCTTAAGGATATTGCGCGCTGCGCCCACGCCATGCTGCACCGCCGCGTCGAAGAGGATCAGGTTCATCGGCCACGGATACGCGTCCGCGCCTACGCCGTTCCAATATTCGTCGCGGTAGATCTGGATCGCCTGCTCTCGGGTCAGATTCTTGATGTCGAGGTTGGGATGCGCGCCCTTGCTGATGCCCCAGTGCGTTTCGCCGCCGGGATCGCCGGGAATGCCAGGTGTGTAGCCACCTTCCTGGCCGAGCACGAAATCGACGGCCCGCTCAAAGTTCCCACCATTCTGGGGCGGCGGCGGCGCCTCGTCCCACGCCCAGGGATAGGTTTCCCAAGAAAGCGGCAGCGCTTGCGGGTCGCGCACGTCGAACGATGACCACGGGTGTTTGAAGTCGAACGTGAACGGCATGGCGCTGTGGATGCGAGAATCGGAGGTAAGGCGAGCGTGGTACTCGTCGAGGTACGCCGTATACTGTTCGGGCGTGACGCCCATCGCCTTCCACCCGCGATTGCCTTGCCCGTCGGCGACATGCTGATCGATGCCGCACTCGCCGATCAGGATGCGCACGTCCGGCCAGGGACAGGACTCGTAGCCACACAGCCAGTAGCCCCAACCGGGATTCGGCCAGGCGCCATACTCGTGCAGGATGAGATAGTGTTCGCCGCGCACGATGGCGGCGTGAGTGCGCTGGAAGAGCGACCAGTCGCGCGGCATGTTCGGCGTACCATCTACGGTGCGCGGATGCCCCACGCCGAAGGACAAACCCCCGCCGCATAGGCCATGGTTGGCGAGTCGGTCTAGAAAGGCGACGTTGTAGTCGTCAATCGCCTTGCGGTCGCCAGAAATCGTGTCCGGTTCGTTGATGCCCAGAAACACGGAACGAGCCGGCGGCAGATGATATTTGCCTTCGTCGATCTTGCGGCTCCACTCGTCCGCATGACGCCTGCCCGTGCCGGCGGGGTCGTGCCACATGTCGTCCTTTTGTTCGCTCATCGCCCAATCCCTCGCGACGAAGAGACAATCAGACGGCGCAGCGGCCAGCAGCTCGTGACAGAAATCGGCGTTATTCCAGCGATCCTCAAATACCTTGACCGCGCGATAGCCCATGCGCCGCACGTGTCCGAATTCCCACTGGCCGCGGTGGGCATCCATCCAATGCAGTGACCACAGATGTTTCGTCAATCCGGCAAGCCTCCAAAACGCCCGCGCGGGTCGTTCACGCCATCACTCCCGGCAGAAAGACCATGTGCTCCCCCGGTGGCTGTGGCTCAGGCTCAGCGACGATCTGGCGATAGTGCTCGCCGAGTTCGGTCAGCTTGCCGTCCGCGTCCAGCAGGTCGGCCCCGCTGAATTTGCCGAAGGGGTCGCGGCTACCGTACCAGGCCGCGCCGATGATGCTCCCGTCCGCAATCATGCGCGGCACCTCGTCCATGATCTCCATCTGCCCGCGCAGCGACGCGTCCGAGCTGCACACCTCCGATAGGAGCAGTGGCCGGTCGTACCCGTAGCGCGCCATGCGCAGCTTGAAATCGTCAACCAGCCCGCGCAGTTGGTCCACCGTGTGCGGAAAACAATGAGCGTTGGCATACGCCCCTATCTCGCCACGCGCCGCAAAGAAGCAGTCCAGCCACGCATAGGTTTCCGGCACACCCAACAATTCCCCCGGCGCGGCCCACGCGCCCACCGCCATGTCCGCCCAAAAGCGCGAAAACTCCGCCGCCTTGTCCGGCGCAATGTTGGCCTGGTCTGACCGCGCCTGTTCATTGCCCACCAGCCACGGCGTCACTACCTCGCGGCTCTTGAGCATGGCGGGGTTGGCGTGCTCGTCCAAGCACATCGCGTACTTCATCCGAATCCGTGGCGGCACCTCCGCGGCTGCCAGCGCCGGGTCCGCGAGGTCATAGTAATACCAGTTCAACCACCACTCTGGCCCCTCTGAGCCGCCGAGGGCCGCCAATGCCCTGGCGTAATATCCCAGGTCGCCCACGTCTTCGGCCCATTGATGGGGCAGCCCCACCCCGAACCCCGTGATCATTGGCTGCTCCGAGCTCCTATGTGGCACCGCCGCCGCCACTATCCTGTACAAGAAGTCGCGGCGCGTCATGTCACTTATTCCAGTTGACGGCCGGCTTGACGCCGCGCTTTATCTGGTCCGCCGTGGGATCCCCAGTGGCCGGCCGGCGCGCTTGTGCATTGATCTCATCGCGCACAACATAGCGCCCAGCCTCTTCTGCGCGTTTGGTTGGCGCATGGTTATCAGCTCGGATCAGCGGCGTGCCGTCATCGTCGATCGGCTTGGCCTTTGGCGTCGTGCGTCGAGTCGCCCACCACGCACCAATTGCCACGGCGACGGCGGTGAACATCGCTTCCCAAGCGGCGACTTGGATCGGGGTCATGACAACCCAGCCCATGACGACGATGACACCCAGAATCGCGTTGAGCGCGATGACGATGGCGGCCTGAAAGGCGATAGGCTGAGTTTCTGTCATGGGAATATCCCCAGATAACGCAATAGCCACAGCAGCAGAATCAGCGCTACGAGAACGACAATGATGGTCCTCGCCGGCGCAGGAATGGGCAGCAACCCCAGGATGTAAAAAATCAAGTACACGACGACGGCGAAGATGCATAGGTAGATCAACAGCGTGATGGGATCTCCCACTATCTCCCCTCCATTGACAACGGCTGTCCCGCCTCATCGCACAGCGTATGTTCATGCCAGCTCACGCAGTCATAGGTTTGCCCGTCCAACGTAAGCTGCTGATAGGCGACTCCGGCGGGCATGATCAATGTGGCGATGATTGCCGCAGCGACCAGGCCAATGATCATTCCCGCCAGAAAGCCGTAGAATGGCGCCAATTCAATACTTGCCGCCGGTGCGATTCCAGTTCACCGACCGCGCAACGGTGGTGTCGGGCACGTCAAATCGATGCCCGTTGCCTTTCTGCCCATGCCTGTGGCCGGCACTGCCGGGCGCGCCGGCGGCCAGGACGAACATCGCGATCATCGCCGCTATGGTAAGAATCCGTCCGATCTTCGCCTTCATCGCGTCAATCCTTTCTCTTGGTTCACTAGGGGCATGCCTCGACCGTGAATGGGAGCACCAGATAGGCCGGCTCCGCGTCCATGTTGACCGCAATCGTAAAGCGCATATATTCGTAACTGCCCGGCTCCAGATCCAGCGGCAGGGTCATCGAATAGGTATCGTCGAACTGAACCGGCGCCGGCTGCATGCGCACCGGAAGTTGCAGCAACGTATTCGGCACGTTGCGCCCGGTGCCGGCGTTACGCAGCGCCAGGAACGTCGTGACGATGGCCGGGCGGTTGAATTCAACGCCGGAATGCACGGAAAGCAGATCACCGGGGCAAAGCTCGCTTGGCCCGACCAATTGCGGGTCAAGGTAGCTGATCGGCGCGGGGTTAAGCGCCACGGGGATGCGCACCGTGATCCAGATGCCGAGCGCCATAAAGACGCCGAAGAGCAGCATGCCGAGAACGACCCCGTTGACGAATCCGCGATGCGGCAAGCGATCGTTCATAGATGCGCCTGCACCAGATAGATCACGGCCAGCATCGTGAAGAAAGTCATCACGAACAGCAGCCCGCAGATAATCCACAGAAATCTCACCGCCGAGCGTAATTTGAGCACCTCATCGCGCAAGTAGTTGATCGTCGGCAATACCCCGGCCGTGTTGTAGCGTGGCGAGCCATCGATCACCGCAGCCAGTCGTGCGAGTTCATCCGAAATGCGTTGCAACGTTTGCTGTGCAGTGGCAGGCTGGTTCGGGGGCATCTCATACGGCGACCATGAAGGATCGTGCGGTGCATCGAAACCTGCCACCGTCCGTCGGCTGCGCCGGCGCCGGGATATACTTGAAGCCGCGGACGCCGTCGGACCAGCGTTTCGTCACGGGATCCGCGCACGGCAGCGCGAGCTGCGCTGCCTCCTCGAACGTATGGCCGGTGTCGAGCCAGTAGGCGAGCATGCTGCCGACGGCATACGCGTGGCGGTCGTCGATGGGGCCGATGGTGCAGATCACCGCCGCACCGCAGTCATGGGCGATGGCCTCGGCGATGGGCTCCGAGTCACAAGTGTTAATGAAGAGCGCTGGGATACGGCCGCGAACGAAGGGCGCTAGAGTGGCGTAATCGAGCAGTTCGCCCTTATCGAGTTCGATGCCCTGTACGCCGCCGTGGCCGATGAAGACGGCGAGCTCGATGTCGTCTGCCTGTTGGAGCGCCCGCGTGACGGAAACGGCCGTTACCGGCGCGGGTACGAAGGAGACGATCAGGTTCTGCGCCGCGGCCCAATTCGAGGCTTCCGCGCGGGCATAATCCAAATGTGAGTCAGTGGCAGCTACCAATACGTGCATCGACGGCCAGGCTCCATAGCCAACTGGATTTCTTTGCATCGTAGCAAACGCTCAGTCACGCCCTGTGACTTTGACTGTCGAGTTTTGTGAAATCTGATGCAAATACCACTCACCGCCGTAGAGCGCGAGCGGCGCGACCGCGGAAATGCGGCAGAGCAGCGCCCATGCGCCATGCTGTGAAATGCCGCACAGTTCGGCCACCTGGCGCGTGGTCAGCCTTTCGCCGCCGGCCAGTGCCAATACGATCAGGGTGGTGCGTTCGGTGGGCGTCGTGGGATCGGCGGGCATTCGCGCCCAAAGGCTCCCGGAGATATTAAGATCGCAAGGAAAGAGGAAGATAGAGCAGCGCCAGGCACACGCCGCCAGCGACCAGGACGATAAAGGCGGCGAGGACGATGCACGCGGCGGCACGGCGCGAGCTTTTCGTCTCACGCACGAACTCATCTATCATCCGTTCTTCCTCTTCGTCGGCCAGCACAGCCATCCAGTAATCAGGAACGTCAGACACTTGTGGTGAGCTTGTCGAATCCATAAACACCTCACAAAGAGCAGGGGGCCTTGGTGCAGCGCCAAGGCCCCTCACGCATGACGCCGGGTTTCAGCCAACCTGTCAGAGCGAGACCCACCAGGTTGGAGCCGTGTCGGAGTGTCGAGTGATGTCCCATGCATGTCCCCGCTCGCTACTGACGGTTGTCACCGGCGGATAGTAGTCAAAGGCGTACTCTGGTCGCCGGCTGGGCCCCCTCTGGGGACGGCTCGGCATTTTCGGCGCGCTGCGTCGCCCAGGTGAGTAGTTTTGCAATGCCATCCGGGGCCGGCGCGCTGCTGCGCTCTACCTCCGGGAGCCCGCCTGCAGGCGCGGGTAGCGTCAATTCCGCCCTGTAGCGGCGGTCGGTCGCCGACCACTGGATACGCACCTGGCAGCCGTTGGGCAGCGCCTTGCAGAGAGTTTGATCCATCATCTATGTCCTTTCTGGTACTTTGACTGCCAGCGCTTGCGGTAGTTTGTTCCTCAGCCGTTCGTAATCCTCAATCCGCATACACAGCGCGTATTCCGGTCCTGTGTCCTTGTGCGCTTGCCGCGGCTGCTGTGCGAATAGGTACAGGCGCAATCGCTCGGAGCGGCCAGGTTCAAGCATTTCGGCATACCATAGCGGCTTGCCGGTGCGCGAATTGCGCGCGTACAGCAGCGCGATCGTTACGAACCCCGGGCCCTGAGGGCATCCCGGCTCACCGAGTAGGGTGGCGATAATCGAGTCTCCTACGCCGTCACCCATCTTCCCACCTCCGCTTCTACTAGCTTGCGTGGCTTGCCGAGCTGCTTGGCAACGTACATGATGGCCCGCGCCGTCCCGGCATCCACACCTTGAATCGAATTCGCCGCGTCCCACAGATCCCAGAGCAACCGCTCTCGCTCTTCGTTGCTGTTTGTCGCCTTCCAGCGCATCGCCGCCACGAACTCGCCCAGCTTGCCACTGCGCAGCATATCGTTCGCATCCTGCCCCGCCGGCGAGCTCAGCCCATAGGCGCCGGGAATCCGCTCCAGGATCGTGTGCATAATCTCCGGCTTATCCATCCACACGATGACCCGCGCATAGGCTTTGGCAAAGGCGACCATCGGCTCGGTGACCGTGGTGCTTTCGCTGCCCCAACTCAGTACGTCCAGTGCCGTCCGGCGCGAAGCGCCGTAAAGACTCATGGCGTTGATCTCGCCTTCGCACAGCATCAGAGTACGCAACTTGAGCGCCGCCCCATCATCCGGCCCAAACTCGAGCGCCTGGCCGCCGAACAGCAACCCGGCGAACTGGCTATCCTTCAGGCTTGTGATCTTCTGCTTGCCCGGCGGCGCGAGAAAGCGAAAGCGGATCGCCGTCAGTTTTCCGGCTCGATACCACGGCATCATGATCGCCGGCAGCTCCGACCCGGCATCGCGGTTGAAGTGCGTCGCATACCCCAATCCAAACGCTTGCCACACGTCGGGCGTCAGTCCCCGCCGTTCTAGGTATTCGCGCCCGCGCTGACCGTCCCCGCGCCACAGGTCATACTGCCCGCGGGCCAGCAGTGCGCCTGCTTCGTTCTGCCATGCGTCCCTTTGTGCCGGACGCGTCTTCGATCTGGGCGAAAGCCTTACCGGGGCTTCACCCTGGAACTGATTTCCGTTCAGGTAGCTCACCGCATCCGCGAACGACAACCCCATCTGCCATCGCACGAAGCCGACGGCGTCGCCGCGTTTTGGGGAGCACTGCCGGCAGAACCACCATTCTGGCGTTACATGGAGCCGGTCCGTCCCGCCGCACTTCGGGCATGGGCCGGCGAACTCATGGGCCGCCACGCGTTCCAGCTTGCTGTACTTACCGGCCAGTTCCACCAGATCCATGGTCTTTGCTGCGTCGAGCGCCTGTTGCGCAATCATGGTCCCTTCCCATCCCTTATGGCTTACGCGCTGGGCCGGTTGCGGGGTAGGATTACGGATTACATATCTAAAGATATATGTAATCCGTAATCCTACCCTCCGCACTGCCGGTTTTGACCCCGTAACCCATCCGTAACCCTCCGTAATCCCGTAATCCTAAAGCGCCGCTACCTCTGGAAAACTGCCAGAAAATCATTTATGTAAACCGTAATCCAGTTGACAAGTTATAGGGTTACGGGCAACCCTAAAAAATGAGCTAGGATTACGGGCATCTGTAAGCCTCATTCGGGACCATGGAAGTCGGCTCCGTTGTCGGAAAAACTGTGCGAAGAACGCTGCGCAAGCCGATAGGACAGGCTCACCTTTGGGATACCTGTGGAGATCAAATGCCCATCATCCACCATCTGTTTGATGATGCCGCGGATCTTATTGATGCCCGGCGCTTTGCCGCCCGGCTTGCCGGCCATCCAATCGCGTACGCCGTCCACCAGGTCCTTCTGCAACAACGGCGACTTATCGGCCAGCAC
Organism: Methyloceanibacter sp.; assembly: GCA_052039105.1. Taxonomy (GTDB): domain Bacteria; phylum Pseudomonadota; class Alphaproteobacteria; order Rhizobiales; family Methyloligellaceae; genus Methyloceanibacter. The sequence goes on along the minus strand of JBQGDO010000131.1, from coordinate 29,020 downwards.
CGTGCGGATGGCGTTGCCTACCGTCGCGTTTTCGCGTTCTTCGCGGGTATCCACCTCGCGTGAGTAGAAACGCGCCGTCTCCAAGTCTCGTGTGCCGGGCTTGTGCTCGTAGGTAAAGTTGGCCCCCCAGATCGGGTAGCCCTGATAGCCGCGCGTCTTGGTCGGGATCACCGCTACGTTGTCCTCGCCGTCTTTGCGTTCCACCAGGAGCGCTAAATCGAGCGCCGCCTCGATGGAGCTGTGCCCGCGCAGCGTCTCGCCCTTGCGGATCTGCTGGTTGCCGCCCACGTTGACCGCCGACTTGCGTTGATGGTGTACCACGATCAACGCAGTATTGTTGTCTTCGCACAGCCAACGCAGATTGCCCATCACCTGCGCCATCTGTGCGCTGTTCTCCTCGATGTCGCCACTGATTAGTCCGAGGTTATCGATCACGACCAGCTTTGTCCCTAGCCTCTGAACCAGCCGGCCCAGGTCGTCGATCATCTCGGACTTGGAGGCATCGAGCCAGGGCCTGGGCATCGATACATAAAAGAGCGGCGCCGACTCGGGCAGAGTGCGCGCCTTGCCCATTGCGTCGAAGCGTTCGTCGGTGCGCCGCACGCCGTTGTCGTAGTCGATCCAAAGTACGCCGGCCTGTTGGGTAGAGAACGTGATGCTGGGCGTCACCGCATCCGTAGGCAGCGGGTCCAGCCAGCGCAACCCGCCGGCCACGCAGACGCAGAGATCGGCGAGCAGCATGGACTTCAGGCTGCCCGGTCCGCCGTACACGATGGACAGTGATGGCGTGGGCAGCAGCCCGTCCACCAGAAATTGCAGCGGGGGCCGGATGCGATAAGCGTCGGTGAGTGTGCGGATTTTCCACTGTCGCACAATTTCGCCGGCGTCCGGTATTTGGAGGTTGGCTTCTTTCAGCAGCTCATCGGGGTCAAATTCATCGTTTGGCATAGTTATTGCCCGGCTCAGGGGGCGCCCCGCGCCGCCTCGCGCATATGGTCGCAAGCCAGGCGCAGCGCGTTTTCCGGCATGCTGCCATAGCCCTCGAACCATACCGCGCCGGCACAGGTGACGCGCACACGCCATTCACCCGAATCTTCCGGCGTTAACTCATAGTCATATTCGATTTTTTGACTGGTAGGCGATATGCGCCGATATTGAGGTTGCGTTGCGCTCATTGATGGCACTCTACCGACGCTCCTGTCTTCGCCGCCTTGTGCTGCGCCCTGCGAATCCGCTGCGTCAGGTCGCCGATTTCATTGCGCAGCGCAATCCGCTCCTCGATATTCATCTCCACGGCCAGGCGTGCCTTGGCGGCGTTAAGTCGCAGCCAGAGTGCCGTTTCGTCTAGGTCGTCCAAGGTTTGTTCAATGCCAGTTTCCATGTGGCGACGCCTTTCAGTTACGTTGGTGCCCCATGCGGCGCAAGCGGGCCTCAGCCTCTAGCGCCTGCGCTTGTTCCACGGTGAGGCTGTCCCGATAGTTCAATCCAGTGCATGCTTCGCCCTTGCCGGCGCGGTCCGCATTAGCCGCCGCGTCGAGAATGAAGTCATGCGCCGCTGCGGTTAGCTCATCATCCCCGTTGGCCTCGGCGTTGCGCCCGGCGAAACGCTCAATCAGGCCCAGCACCACGGCCACGTCGATGGCGGCCGCCAAACACTCCTTCATGTCGGGCAGCATGTCAGCCTCCCTTGTAGCGTTGTAGCTCTTTGAGGATGTCCAGTACTTTTCGCAGCTTGGCGCGCTTTTGTTCGTCGGCTTCCGCTACGAGCAAATCGAGGATGATCGTATCGGCATCCTCTAAGCGTTCGCGCCAGATGTAGCCGCCTGGCTGCCGTTTTCGCTCCGGGTTATCGTCCAATTCGCTCCAAAACTCCCTCTCGGCGTTCATAGCGCCGTACACTCGATTTCAGTCATATGTCGCATTTCCTCGCGAAGGACATATCGTCATGGCTTCCGGCACATATCAACTCAATCGCGCACCCCAACCCGAAAGCCAGACTATGTACGCCATCTCCCCTACCGCCGCGGCCGATACCGTCGCGGCCTCTGTATTGACTTCCCTGATCCCGACCTATCTCGAAGACTCCGTGGCGCACGGCATTGCGCCATCCACGCGTGACATCTACTGGCGCCAACTCGCGCCGTTCGTCGTATGGTGGAATGAGAACGGGCCGGCTCACGACTGGCAGTTGTCCTACGAGCTGCTGCGCCAGTACCCGCGTTGGCTGTTTGAGGAACATGAGTTCGCCGCGGCTACGGTGGAAACCTACGCGCAGCGTGTGCGACAACTTATGAAGTGGCTCTATAAGTCGGGCCGGCTGCCGATCGACATCTCGCAGTGGATTCCCCGCGGCGCAACGGGCAAGCCGCGCACCCGCATCTTGACGCCGGACGAGATCAGCCGCTTGTTCGGAGCCATCGCCGGCGGTTATCGCGTGCGCAATCTGGCTCTGTTGGCGTTTCTTCTCGAAACTGGGGCGCGCCGCATCGAGGCCGCCAACGTACGCTGGCAGGACCTGGAGTTCCCGGAACGCTGGCGTGGTTACGCGTATTTGCCGCGCGTCAAGGGCTACATGCTGACTGACAAAACGAGGACGGTCGCGTTCGGCACAGTCACGGGGAAACTCGTGCAACTGCACCGCGTCCTGCAGGAGCCGTCGGACGATCCACGCGTGTTCCGCGTCTCCAACGTCGGCATCAAACAGGTGGTAGTCAAGCTGGCCGCCAAGACGCAGATTGACTTCTCGGCCCATGACCTGCGCAGAACGTTTGCGACGCACTGGATGCGCCATTGCGAGGCGGTGAACCCATCGCTGGCGGAGCAACTGCTTGACCTGCAACTGGGCCACAGCAATCCGAGCATCACGCGCCAGCATTACGTCGTGCTGTCGCACGTGGACGTGCTGCAACACTACGTGTCGCCGCTGGACGGGCTGACCATACCGGGGCTGAATCTTGGCGCTTAGGCGGCCCGGACTTGAACAACAACTACCAAAACTGCGGAATACGGATTCTATTTTGAGAGTAGTTAGGACGAGTTTCATTTATGCCCCCTTAGCTCAGCAGATAGAGCGCGATCCTGCGGAGATCGAGGTCGCCGGCGCAAATCCGGCAGGGGGTTCTTAGTTCTGGGGACATAAACGGTCATTCTCCCGGCCTCGCCGGGCTGTGACGCTCGCCGCCGGACGCCTGCAAGCATAGCGGCGGCGAGCATACGATAGGGAAACGCTTCTTGGTCGACGACTAGGAGGCGTTTTCTTCGCGCCCCCTAGTCAGCCTCTAATTTGTCGCGACTGCTAGGGGTTCGCCTTTTGGGAGCACTTCCGTGCGAATCACAGCGGGTCGCACACTAGCACTCTCAAGCAACTGGCGAATGACCTGCGATGCGGTCCATCCGGTCGATTCGCAGAGCTTTTCGAGCACTTGCATTTGCTCCTCGTTTAGCCTCACGCTGATAACGTTATCCACGTTCTAACCCCCTTTCCTTCGTGATGTCTACATGGTATCACAGCCTCCCGCAGATTGCAAGTGGCAAAACCGCGCGATATCCCCCGCCCGACATACGTCATATTGCCTATTGCAAACCCGTATACGTTGTGATACACTGTATCTAGCAGTAGGACAAATCGCCAGACCACAGGAGCAAACCATGAACACCTTCACCATCACGACATTCGTTCTCGGACTCGCCACCTTCGCCATGCTCCATCTGGCCCATCTGCCCGTGCTGTCACTCTAGTCAACCCAATAAACGACCCGGCCAGCGCTCAGAACGCTGCCGGGTCTAGCGGACAAGGAGGTATCCCATGTCCACCAGGAGTAGTGTACCACTGACCGATAAGCAGTTGCTAGGACGCCGCATGCCCAGCACGCGCACCCGGTTCCGGGAAATGAACGCCGGCGCGGACCTCTATGCCGACGGCAAGCCGTTCGACGCCTGCGCCAACTGCTATCAGCGGGCCGGCTGGTTGGCGACTGAGGCCCGCGATTATCGGAACGAACCGGGTTACAGCGAATGTCGGGAAATCATCATCCACTAGCCCACACCGCCAGCCGGGGCGGGCTAGAAATGCCGGCAGAGGAATGCACAATGAAACGCGGTCAGAAAGTTACCATCTACCAGGACCCGATCACTCGACAACGGCCAGAAGGCAAGGCCAAGCTTATCGGACGCGTGAGCGAGATCGGTGTCTATGAAGGCCATCCCGTTGTTCGTTGGCAGGTCGAATTTGCAGACGAACCCGGCGTCAGCTACGAGCGCACCGTGGTTGAGACTGACGCGTATCTTTAGGACCACCACACGCCCAGGCCGGGGGCCAAGCCGGCAGAAGGACGCACCATGAGCAGCACCGAGTTAACAATACACCAAGCCACCGTCAACGTAGACGACCTCGGGCGCATCGCCAAGATGCTCGCCCTCTCCGGCTATTTCAAGACCACTGGCAACCTCGAAATCGCCATCGCACAGATGGCGACCAAAGTCCTCGCCGGGCGCGAAATGGGGTTCGGCCCATTTGCCAGCGCCACCGGAATCGAGATTATCCAGGGCCGCCCCGCCGTTGGCGCACGCCTGATCGCCGCGGCGATCAAAGCCAACCCCCGCTACAACTATCGCATCCGCCGCGCCGACGCCGAGGAATGCACGATTGAGTTTTTCGAGAACGGCGAAAGCGTGGGCATGGCTACCTACACTATCGTAGAGGCAAAAGGCGCGGGATTGACGACTAAGGACAACTGGAAGGGCTACCCGTCCGACATGCTCTTCGCCCGCTGCATCAGTCGCGGGCAGCGCCGCTTTTGTCCAGACGTGTTCTCCGGCGCGTCCGTCTACACGCCGGAAGAATTGGGCGCAGACGTAGACGCCGAAACTGGCGAAATGATTGAGGCGACCGCTAGGACTCTTCCCGCGCACCCAGAACAAGACTTTGTCATGGCCGCTACGGCTCCCTCCACTACGGTCGGGACAGGCCCACAGAAGCCCGCAGAGGCACGCAAGGCCCCTAACGGGCAGGATAGTACCCCCGATGCGCCCAGCGTGGCTAAAAATGGCAAATCGCCCGAAGAGAAGTTCGTCGCCTGGTGCACCAACAGCCATCGCAACAGCCACGGCCCTTGCACGCCCGACATGTACGGCTACCTCGCCGGCCTGCTCGATGCCATCTGTGATGGCGCGGATGCCCACAAGCGCATCCTCAGCGCGCTAAGCGGCAGCGATATCAACCATGACAACCGCCCCGGCCACGACCTGGCAGCGTCTCTATTGCGCTGGCTGCCCGAAAAACTCACCGTCACCGCCGGCGGCGGTCCGAACCCGCAGCACAAGCCCGACTATGTCTCGGTCATCCAACAGCTATGGCGCGAACTCACCGGCCAATTGGCGCTGCCCACCGGCGACGACGAAACGCCGTTCTAGCCTGCCTATTTTGAAGGTTTTGACAATTTCCACGCGTCAAAACCTTCAAAACCATTGGGGCGACCTCAGTGTGGCCCCTCATCCATCAAGGAATCGACCATGAACACCGCACCCAAAGGGTACCCGTGCACCACAGCCGTCAAACGCCCCGCCCAGCGCATCGAAATCATGCCCATCGAAAACCGTTCTGCCATCTCCTACGCCGTCCTGGAGTGCGACGAGGATGATTCGATGTACTGGCTCCGTAGCGCCCATCCTACGCCGCACGAGGCCGCCTACGCCGCGGCCGTGCACAGCCGCACGACCGGCCTGCCGCTTTGGTTTCCGCGCATTGACGGCGGCAAGCATCCCGTTCTGCAGGCGCTGGAGGACGTCTTGTTCGCCGAGGGTGTCATCGCCTTTTGCACCGGCCAAGACGCGTCTGTTTGCTGGCATCAGCTCCAGACCGCAGGCTTCAACGCCGCCGCGGCGCGGTATCCGCAATTGGCGGCAGGGCAGGCGGCATGAACGCCTTCATCCTCACCATCTGCGCTGTTCTTGGCGTCTTGTGCCTGATTATCCAGTACTTCCGCTTGGATGACCGCCTGGATGAATGGCTCGCTATCAAGAAAACTGGCGGCTGGGCTCCCTCTGGGGACGCGCCGAAAACGCTTCCCGGCGATGATGGCTGCTGGCTCGACAGCGCCTTCCTTGCCGCCTGGTGCGCTGCCTTCGTTCTCTTCTTCATAATCAACACAGGAGGATTGCTGTGAACACTCTGGAAATTACCACCGTCGAAGCCCAAATCGCCAACCTCGCCGCCCAGGGCGCAGCGCTGGCTGACACCCGCCGGCAGCTCGCGGATCTCGCCGCCGCACAGCGTACGGCAGACGAAAAAGCCAAGCTCGCAGAGCAGTGGGCGCCGGCGATGAAGGCCATCTACGCCGCTCTGCCCGACTGGATGCACCCGTATATCGAGCAGCCGGCAAAGGACTTCTGGACCTGGAACAGCAATTGTGACCATCACGCCCAGACCCCAGTCGTGTTGTCCCTGCCCGACTGCGGCCCGATCCATATCTACGTTGATGAGCGCGTCAACCCCCGCGAGGTTCGCTACGCTGTGCCGGAGCCATACACGAATACCTACGACGGCGAGCACTACGTCTACTGGCACGACGCCGGCGTGTACGGGCATTGGGATTTCGAGCGCCTTGACGACTCTCTCGCTATTGCCGTTTACGAGGCATCCAAGACCTACGAACAGCGTATCGAATTGGAGCTGGGCGCCGCTCTCCGCAACCAGGAAGCTGTTACGGCGCGAAGCGCCGAAAAGCTACCTGTCCCACCACCTGAACCACGGCCCCTGCTCGCCGTGCTGGAGCGCATCGCCCAGGCCCTAGAGTGCATCAGCACCGGTAGCCATTTGCCCTAAGCTCGCCACGCCGCGCGCCGCCCGCGGCATACAAGTAGGCGGCTGGAGGAATGATGGACACTAGAGACCTCATTCGCATCGCCCTCGACAACGGGGGAGGAAAGGGATATAGGTATCTGGAACTACACGAACGACTCGAATACCAGCGGCGCTGCCTGCTATGGACGCCGCCCGAAGACATCAACTTCAAGAGCGCGTTGCAGGCGGCCACCCTACCCATGCTGGAAGATGTATTGGGCAGTCTGCCCGCCGCCGGCAACAAGACCCGCCGCCAGATCATCGCGCCCAAAGGGCACCCGCTGGGCCCCCTCTGGGGACGCAAGCTGCAGAAACAGGCACATGGAGCAAATGGTACTGATTGACGGCTACTACCACTGCGCCAACTGCGATCGCGAAGTCGCGCACGTCCAACGCGAACACGGTTTCTGGCTCTGCGATGAATGCTGGGAACACATCGTTCCGCCAGAGATTCGCCGCGGAGATGACCCTGACTTCCGCATCAAGACGCCGGCGCAAATTGCTGCAATGGAGCGCTATTGGGAATGGTATGGCGATATGGTCAAGCGCCACAGGCCCTATCATGATGATTTTGCCAGGACGCGACGCTATCTCTCCTGGCGGCCAACCTCAGTCGCGTTGGACGACGATAGCTTGATTCCCGTCTGTGCTTGTGGCGAGATGCGCGAGCCGTTGCGGTTTACGACCATGCCGGGTGGTTTGTTCGGTGGTCCATTCGCCAAATACTGTCCGCGCTGCGAGGCGCGGCGATCTGTCGAAACGTTGGCAGAGATGGCCGCCAACATCCATCCCGAATGGGATGACGAGGACTGGCTAGAGGCGCTGTGGGCGAGCCATTGGCGCGCGTTCGATCTAGGTATCCTGCCGGATTACTGGTTCCAACTTCGCCATGAACATACTTGATGATCTGCCCATCGTAGCGACTGCCATCCAATTTGCGCACGAAGGGTATCTGTTGGATCTGGAATACCTGCCAGATGGTACGCCCTGTTATTGGGGCGAAACGGACGGCGAAGGTCAGCCTGTACCGATTGCTCCATCGGACTGGTTGGCTGAATCGGAAGAGATGCGGGCCGTGCTCATCGCGGCCATGAAGAGTCGCCGCCAGCCGGCACATTGAGCCCACGCCGGCCGTGCCGACGGTGAGCTATCTGCGCGAGGGGGAGTATGTTTTATGCCAGTAGCTACGCAGATTGGACGCTTCCTCCCCGTACGTGCCCTCACGCCAATTCCCTCCTTGTGCCCCCGCCTCCGCCGCCCACAGATACACCAGTGCCGCCCACAGTGACGCCACCGCCTCCACCTCAATGCGACCCCAACTACGCCGGCGCGTGTATCCCCATCGTGGGCTATGACCTGGATTGCCCGGACGTGGGGGTGAGAAATTTCCAGTCCATCGGCGGCGACCCGCACGGGTTCGACCGCGACGGGGACGGCATCGCCTGCGAGAGTTGAAGGAAGTAGGGAGCATAGTCATCGCACGGTGGGGATTTGGACGTCCGGCAGTAAGCCGATTACCTCCAAAATCCACAACACCACCACGACCACCACTACGCCCACGAGCAACTTGCGCATCGTCGGCTCTAGAGGGATGAAGGTGAGCACGGCCCACAGCAAAAATCCAATCACGGCCAGGATGATGATCAGCTCAATCAGGCCCACGGCTCACCCCCACGACTCACCCCCACGACTCACCCCCACGACCACCCATGTCACGCTTGGAACAGACGCTCCGCGTCATCCGCGTCATGAGGCTCATACCCCCCTCCCCAACATCACCAGCAAAAACACGACGAAAGCCGTCACCAACAACACCCATGTCCATTCAGCGCGACTCATAATGCCGCCATCACGCTTCGCCTCAGAAATGCGCGGCGCGTTACGATACGTCCACCCACGAAAGTCCCCACCTATCAGCCAGATAGTTGCCGTAATGGTTCAGGTCGACTACCGATAAGCCCTCATTGCAGATGGCGAGATAGCCCAGGTCGCCTACCATGCCCAAACCAACGTTAAGAGTTCCGTCCTCAACCGTGATGTCGGCGTCATCCGAAAACGTACCCGATACCGCCGCCGTGCCGCCGTCAATATAGATTTTGCCATTTGCCGCATTGCGCCATCCGCACACGATATGCCAAGCCGACTCAAAACCGTCCGCAATGGCGCCCACAATTTTTCCGCCTGTTAGATGGCCCAGTTGGAGAGATGCGGTATTGGCAGACGAATCGATGCCCATCCCGAACCCGTTATGCCCGCCAGCGAAATCGCCATAGAACGGCGAGATGCCCTGCGCGCCAGTGTGCTTAATCACCACGAACGCGGTCACGGCATTTGTCGCCGCCCAAAGGCCCAGCTTGCCAAACGTGCTGTAAATAATGTCACCGCCGTCAAAGCGCCCGATGCTCAATCCGTTCTGGATGGCGGCTTTGTAGGTCGGCACAACCCCGCCCGCGCCGCGCGACAGGATGAGCGCCCCACCATTAAAATCGTTAACGCGCTGAATCTCTTGCCCATCTGCCGCAATCGGCGTTGTGCCTGGCCCATCCTGAAACAGCGTGGAGATTTCCGAGAAATCAAACTCGGCGCGCAGGCTCGTCAGGTCAGATGGCGACCAGGGTGGTTCCGGCGGCGGTTCTGGCGCCGCCCCCTTCAATATCTCATCATTCGACCAGCGCAACGGCCGCGTACCCCACCGCGTGATGACCTGCATACCATCTCTACCTACCACCTCCGGCCTGCGCCGCATAATCTGTGGTCGCGCCATATCGCCTCCCCGCCTCACAAATTGCTATATGTCCATTCGAGCCAGACCGTACCGGTGTAGAATATGACCAATATATCGGTCGCAGAGGACAGCACCCGATCGCTCACCAGATTGATGTTGCCCGTAGAGTCCTTGATCGTGATCGCCTCATTCGCTCCCGTCAGCACGATCACATCGCCGCTGTTGCCGCCGTTCAACGTATCTAGATCGTCAGCCGCGCCGCTCTCCCCGCGCAGGTTGAAAAAGCCGTTGTTGGGATAACTGGCGACGCTGGCCACGCCGCCGCTGATCGTCACGTCTTGACTGGCGCCTAAATTGGGTCGATTATTGAAGCCGTTGGTCCATGCTCCGCTCACACGACGCAGAATATGCCCATCGGCCGCCGATGTGATAGCTACGTCACTCAGGTCGTCCAGCGCCAGGTTGTGGGTGTGGCCGGCAGTCGCTAAGTCCGCCTCCGCCGCCGTCTGGTTGATCCATGTGCTGGTACCGTTGTCATAGGCCAGCACTTCGTTGTCCGCCGGCGTCGTGACAACCACATCGCCGAGATCGTCGAGCGCATGCGTATGGCCTGCCACAGCCAATCCAGCCTCCGCCGCCGTCTGGTTGATCCAATCCCCGCTGGCATTGTCGTAGGCCAGCACCTCGTTATCGGCAGGCGTTGTAATGATCACGTCGCCATGATGATCCAGATCATGCAGCGTGCCGCCTAGCCAACCGTGCGCGTCCACCCAGCGCGACAAGGCGCTGAGAACGGTGTCAGCTTCGCTGACCTGGGCCGCCGCACAGGGGATGTATGGGCCGAAACTGATGGCGTCGATCAGTCCCACGGTCAGCGCGCCCTGCGTGTTCTGGTCTGCTCCCTTCGCCGCTACCGCCGTATTGGTGGCCGGATCCACGCCCACCAGCACCCACGCCCACTTGCCCGCCGCCGGTTTGTAGGCGGTCAGATCAATCGTTCCGCCCTCCCAGGTCTCCCATGCGCCCGAATAGAAATAGCGGAACGGGAAGATCGTCACTTCGAGGTCTTGCAGCCACTGCACGCGGCCCGGAGCCAGGCGCATTGCCTCTACCGCGTATTCGAGGCCGCTGCCGAGAGCGTGCGTATGACGGCCGACGTTATAGGTCGTGCTTGCGCCGTTCTGGAAGCTGTCCAGGCCGCCGGCGTAGTCCGCGCTATGAATGACCAGCACGCCGTCCTCGATGCGCATGCGCACCGGCAGATGCGCCTTGAGCGGCACACCCAAATTGCGCGCCATGCTGGTCGCCAGGTTGCCTTCCGGCCCAATACGCACATAGACGAAGTTGGGCCGGCCCGTCTCTAGGCTGATCGAGCCATCCGGGTTGATCTTGCCCAGCCGGCCCGGTATCCAGTTGCGCTTTTCGCTCGCCATCCACAGATGATCGAACGCCTGCGCCAGCTCGTTATCGGCCATTCAACTTTCCGCCTTCATCCTTATCACGGCGGTTCCCCTCCTGCGATGCCCAGCAGCAGATGGCTGCCGCCCGCAAGGCCGGCCATGTTGCCGCTGCGGTCGTCAACCGTGCTCCCGAAATCACTGCTGTAACGAATGTAGCTTTCCGGCCCCCATAGATAGAGCACCTGCTCCGTATCGGCGGCGAAAGCGATGTGCTCCGGATGCGGGTCGGTCTTGGCCAGCGCTGCCACGATGTTAGTCCACGACGTACCGTAGTCGCTCGACACAAACGCCGCCCATTCGTCGTTGGCGAGCACGGCATCCACGTCGTTGCCCTGGCCCGCCATCGCCACGTATTGCCGGTTGTTATCATGCGTGCGCACGGCGAAACCGTTGCTGTTCACGCCATAGGAACGCGTCCCGTCCGCCGGCGATACATCCGTCACCGTGCTGCCGTCAGATTCGATGCGCTTGAGCCGGAACTGGCGCGTGGCCCCTTGCGTCATCGCGCCGTGATAGACGACCTTCTCCGTGGCATTCGTCGGCCACGGCGTATGGATGTCGCCGGCCAGGCGGTTGACCGGCAGAATGTCCGGGTTCGAGATCTGCGTCCAGCTTGCGCCCCAATCCGTGCTCACCCAGCCGTCCGCCGCCGGCGGGTTGGCAGTCGAGGTGTACGCCGCAGCATAGGCCAAGCCCGGCGTCTTGGGCGATAGGTACAATCCCAGCGGCGGATACTCCCAATCCGTCGTCTCCGTATTGTAGTGGGCCGAAAGCTGCACCTCACTCGACCAGGTCTGCCCGGCGTCCAAACTAACCATCGCCCACGTGCCGGTGTGCCCACCGCGGTTGCCGTAGTGCGACAGACAGATCAGCCAGGGATTATCGCTCTCTGTCGGGAAGTAGCGTCCAAAGCTGGCTCCAATCGTGCGGAAGCGGTCCAGGTTGTTGGATGCCGTCTCGGCAAACGTGTGCTGCACCGTATAGCCGGGAGTCCCGAAGAGATCCGTCAGGCGCACGATGCTGTCCTCGCACGCAATCCAACCGTTGACGGTAGTGCCTAGCCCGCGGTAAAGCGGGCTGAACGGATCTACCACCCATGAGAACGCCTCGTCGGTCGTGCCCGCTGTATAGGCGCTCACGCGGTCCCAGGTCGGCCCGCCCGACCCGCTGGGCGTCTGGAAATCGCTCGTGCGATAGACATAGCCGAACGAATCAATCGCCGCTACGATCTCGTCGCCGGCATAAATGGGCAATGGCGGCACAGGCACCGGCTCCACCGCCGGCGGCGGCTCAGACGGCCACCAGTCGTCGTCCGGCGGGTCGGCGTCGATCACCTCGATCACCGTCACCGCCGGTACGCCGCTCGTCTCGCGCTCCCAGATGAGATCGGCGGTGCGTACGACGCCTTCGCGTCGCATTTCATAGCGAATGTCCAGGCTCTTGGGCAGCCCGCGCTCGTCCGTAAAGCTCAGCCCACGCGGGGCAGACTGTGCCTGCGGCACAGTCAAAGTTACCCACGTCAGGTGCGCCGGCTCAAATGAGCGCGCAAGCGACCAATCGGCGATGCGGATGGCAAACTCACGCTGAAAGGCATTCAGCCGCGCATAACGGTTTCCTTCGCACGCGTTGAACGTCGCTTGATTGATCACGAGCTGGTTGTTGCGTTCGACGCGGCTCGCGCCCTGGCCCGGCACGTTGCCCGGTGCTTGCGCCACGACCACGCTCGGCTCCACATCGTAGCTTGCCACCACGGCGTAGGCTTTCAGCCAGTGCGTGCGCGGCGGCCGCTGGTGCACGTAGCGGAGCTCGCCCCAATCGGCCACGGTCAGATTCGCCTGCACCGTCGCCGTGCGGTCTCCGCTATCTTGCAGCAGCGGGTCAGCCTTAACCCACAGGCGCCCGTTGCGATCACAGGTGAACCAATAGTCGGGCGTCATCACCTGTGCACGGCCGTTGATCTGGTCGTAGAGATTGCCTTCGTTCACGCCCATGATGTTGAACTTGTAGGTGGCTCCCGTCCCGCTCCACGTAAAGTTCGCCACGGCGAGAGCCGTGGTATGCCAGATCAACAGGTAGTGCATGAAGCGGTCAATGTTCGGCTCGCTCATTTCCCCCCACGCAGTGGGGGTGTCCGCGTGGATCAGCTCCTGCGGCCAAATGGGTAAGCCCGCCAGCCGCCCGGCGGCGTCCACACATTCCAGCGTCGTATCCGCCAGCAAGCCTTCGCGCGTGGCGCTCATCTGCGCCGGGTCGGTCTGGTGCCAGCCGACAAAGAGCATGTTCGAGCGGTCTGAGGCGCTCGATGGGTCGCCGTCCCATAGCATGACCAGCGTGCCATCCGGGTACGTAGTACCCGGTATGGCTTCCGTAATGCGAATCTTTAGATTCTGCCCAGAAGGCAGAATCGTATGCGATTCAATCTCAAATGCCGAAACGCAGGCATCGTCATCTGGATCCCTGGCCATCACCGGAATGCGGTTGACGTGCGTCTTGCCGTTAGAATCTGTGACGGTGAGCGAGACCCAGCGGAAACCAGCCGGGAACGTCGCCGTTATGGCGGAGGAAGCCGCCGTTCCCACCGTGATCGTACCGTCTTGCACGTCCCACAGATAGCTGGCAATCGTCGCGCCGTCGGCCGTGGCAAACGAGGCCGTGCCGTCGAATGTCACCGTGGCGATATAGCTGCCGTCGATCGTCAACCCCACACCCGGTCCGCCATTGGCCACCGGCGGCGGCTCGTCGCCATTGCCCGTGAATGCCAGATCCCAGTCCTTGTAGATCGTGCCGTCGTCTTCGATGCGCGGCGGCTTCGACCATACACGATAGTCATCGAGCACGGTGATGTAGGCGTTGTCGGCCAGATCTACCTCGCCGTCGCGGATGCCTTGTGAGGATGCGCCAATATAGATCTTGGTCGCATCGGCGCTTTTGCGAATGCGCTGCCGGCCCAGATCGTCCAAGCCCGCCGCTGTGCCAAACAGCACGGTCGAGCCTACTTGGATGTCGCCGTATGCGCCCGTGGTCACTGTGTCGTAGGTCACCTCGGCCAGCGGGTAGGTGAAGCTGGCCTGGTTCACGCGCGCCGCAAACACCACAGCCGGGGAAAGCAGATAGAGGCGCAGCCGCCGGTCCGCCGGGCGTGTGACCCAGGTCGTGGCGCTGGCAACGTTGGAATAGGCGGAAACGTCAGTCATGTGCGATAGGCGCGCACGCGGTAATAATAGGCCGTCCCTGCATCGAGTCCCGTATCACTATAGGTCAGATCGTCGGCGGGGTTGATAGCTATCGAGTTCCAATCCCCGACGCCGGTCGGTGAGCGTTCGATATGGAAACCGGTCTCATCGTCATTCGTGTCCTGCCATGCGAGATCAATCTGGTCAGTCGCCACCGCCGTAGCAGTTAGCCCCGTAGGGGCGTCTAATGCCGCCGACGCCTCGGCCACGGCCACCGTCACCGTGTTGTTCGCCATCGACGTGCCTGTGCCGGTCGTGGTTCCGGTATCGCCGGGCCCGGCAAAGCTTCGCGTGCAGCACCACGTGCGCGGCGACGTGCCATCATCCCAACGCTCCGTCGCCCCGCCGGGCGGTGTCGTACCGAGATTGCCATTGGCCGACGCGCACACGAGCAGTGTGTTCGCAATCGTCGTCGTCACCGCCGGGCAGACGCGATCGCCCGATCCGTTGCTCTGATTGTCCGCGCCGTCGGTGACAAGAACGGCCGCTGTATCGCTGTATAGGGCCATCATGGCGGCGGTGATCGATCCGCTGCCCGTAAATATGACGTCGTAAGTCGCCGGCTCCGAACCGCCTGCAGTCTTGACATAGGCCGCGATGTTGAGCGTGGTGCCGGTGATCTCGGCGCCGCTCACCACGACGAACCCACTGGGCGCGCTCACCGCCTGGCCGGCGTTGTTGCCCACCACGACCAGCACCAGCAGATCGTTTTCCGCCGCGCCTGCGGGCTTATCGACCGTGCGTGGCGAGGCTCCGCTGGCGGTGACGGCGGATGCGGAACGAAAGGTAACAGGCATGTCAGGATGCCAGGTAAAGCTCTTTGATCACAATCGCCAAATCGCGCCGAAACGAGTTGCGCCTGCGCACGTCACGGCCGTTCGCTGGGGAAACCGCAATCCCGTTGTAGCGGGCAAAGGCGTCATACTGGTTGCGGCAATAGACTGTAACTTCGTTGCTACTCGGCCTGGCCACGCCGAATATGGTGTCGATCAATGCCTGATAATCCGCATCCGAGCCGATGATGTCCCATTCCAATTCGATGAAGTACGGATCATCGTAGACCGAGCCGTCCCCGCCATAGACCCGCCGCGCCGGCCGGATGCCCTCACTTCGCGGCTGGGGCGTGAGCACGGTCAGGCTGAGCAGAGGCACGTCGAAGCCGTCTGCAATGCGATAGGTTGCCATCTAGGCCGCCTCCCGAAGTAAGCTGATCAGCGCCGCCCGAATTTCCTCGCCCGTCTGCTCAGGCCGGCTGGACTCGTTGACCACGATGCTGGCGTTCAGCGTCAGCGGCCCCCGTGTATTGCCTCCCCTTGCCGCCGGCATCACGAACTCGCCGGCATGCAGGAGCGCCAGGCCCGAACGTAACACCGGCCCGCCAGCCGCAAACGGCGTAGGGACGAATCCAGGCCGCCCGCCTATCGCGCCGCTTGTGTCTATGCCGCTGCCGGGCTTGGCATTGATGGCTTCCCACACGCGGCGGAACGACTTGATGGCTTCTTCTTCTAGTTTTTGCTGTTCCTTGAACCACCGCTCATTGCGCAGTCCCACCTCTTCGAGCGCCTTGTTGAATTCCTCGTTTGTACGCGCGCGCTCAGCTGCCGCCTGTTCGCCGATCTGCGTCAAGCGAGCTTGATGCTCTACATCCATCTGCGCGAGCTGCGCCGCATGGTCCTGCGCCTGCCGTTCCAACTGGATACGCCGGTCTTCGTCCTCGATGCGCTGCTGCTCGGCGAGCGAAGCTCGCATATCTTCAATCCGCTCTTCGTCGGCTTCCCTGGCCTCTTGCAAGCGTTCCTCGTGCGCTTCCCGTTCCTGTTCCAACCGCTCTTCCAGCGCAGCTTTTACGTCGTCAAGCTGCTCCTCGTGCGCCTCTTCGGCATCCTGCTGCTCCAGCGCAAAGCGCCGCTGCTCCTCGGCAATGGCCCGCGCATCCAAGCGGCTAGCGGCGCTGCGCAGCCGTTCCTCATGGTCACGCATGGCCTGCTCACGTTGGCGCGTAAAGTTCTCTTCAATCTCGGCAATGCGCCGAGTGCCGTCTTCGCGCACCTCGGCTAACCGTTCCTCGTGCTCTTCCCGCGCGTCAGCCTCACGTTCGGCGGATTCCTCGCGCACATCGGCGATCTGCCGGTCCAGCTCCGCAAACTGGCGCGCCCGCCCGCGGGCAAAGTCCTGAGCCTCACGCGCAATCCCCTGTTCGTACTGCCGGATCGTCTCTGATCGCTGCTGCTCATACTGGCGTGTCGCGTCGAGCCGTTCCTGAGCCGCTTGCGTCTCGATGTCGCGTAAGGCCGCGTCACGATCAAGAATCACCGCCCTTTGTTCTTCGGTGAATCCGGGCGTGGCCACGCCAACTCCTGCGCTTCTAAAACTGCTGATTTGACGATTACGCTCCAATCCACTAGGGCCGGCGCCGGTCGTGTCTTCTGGCCCGCGCGGCCCCAGCCCCAGCCGGCGCATGATGGCCGCATTTTCTTCCGCTAATCCACCCCCGCGCAATCCTGACGTTAACTCCATAAATCGCAAGAGCCATGCAGGAGGTCGGATTTGTCCTAAGCTTTCAATAGCATCTGCCCATGCACGGGTATCTTCGGCTACCTGCTGGAGAAAATCGCTTAGCGGTTCATCGATCAACAGACCAATTTCCAAGCGTAAATCTTTTTGTGCCTTTGCAAGCTTCTCCGCTCCCGTCGCCTGCGCCTCCTGCGAGCTGACCAGCGCGCCGAATTTCTCTTCTGCCAAACCCAGAACCGCGTTTTGGTACGCCTGCTCTTTCGTCAAACTACGATCAGCCGCCTGCAATTGCTTAATGCGTTCAGTGACTTCGCTAACACCTAATCCCAATTGGTCAAGGCGCATCGTGCTTTGATTGGCAATCGCCAGTTGTAACTGGCTGATGACAAAATCTTGCTGCGCGCCGGTAGCCAAGCTGATTCCCCGCGCTGCGGTCACGAAGCGCTCTAACTCCGCCGCACTGTCGCCGAAACCAATCGCCTGAAGCCGCGTCACGTCAGCCAGCGCTGTGGCCTTATCAATCGCCCCGCCGGTAGCCGTTTCATAGGCCGCCAATAGCTCATTCAGCTTGGCCTGCGAGCCGGCAAGCTCCACCGCTGCCACATTCTGGCGCTCATAAGCTGTCGCGACCTCCGTAGCGGCAACGGCATAACGCGCAAATTGAGCCAGACCGGCTGCGCCGAGACCGATACCAAACGCCCCGGCCAGCGAGCTAATCGAGGCCCCCGCTTTGGCCGCTCCGGCATTGATGCGCCCTAGATTGCGCTCGACCTGCTGCCCGACCTGCTGCGTCGCGACGCCGACACGCGCTAGGTCGCTGGTATCTATCCGAATCGAACCAGTGGCTACTCCCAGACTTTGCCCACCACTCACTGGCATACCGGCCTCCGCTCAGGCAAATGGCGCAGCGCCACCTGACATTCGGCCCATGCGCCGAGTGGTTGAGGTGCGTATGCTGTAGTCATGTTCCGAGTACCCATGTCAGGAGGCTCTTTGCCCATGCACGCCGTCGTCAAGCTCTTCTATCTTTTGGCCTTTATCGGCGCACTGATTGGCGCGCTGGACTTCATCGGCACGATGGGCGCGGCTGAAAGCGCCCCTCAACAAGCAGCCGGCGCAGCAATGGCAATGGCTTGGGCCGTACTACCCTATGTCTGCGCGCGTGCAATGGAAAAAATGGGAACATAGTCACGGCCTCAACAGCGCCAACACGTCGTTCCAGATGATCGGCGCGAAGTGGTCAATCGCCGGCCCGATGATCGCCCAGTTGCCCCCATGCGCCAGCTCCAGATAGATGCCATACTCCATGCCATGCGCCAGCCGGATCTCGACTGCGCTCCCGGCCAGATCGTCGACTTCGGTATTGAGCGTTTGCCGTGCATTGCCCGTGCGGTCTGTCCAGGGCGCATTGGACTTCATCCATGCTTCGATCTCCGGCGCTCGCCGGTCCGCCAGCGTGCGCACGCTGCGCCGGATCAGCGCTGCGTAGGCTCCTGCCAAGTCCGGCCAGGCAGCGCTGGGCCGCGTAGTCCACTGGAAGGACACTAGCCCACCTCGTCATAGAGCATGCCGAACGCCTTGCCGCCTATGGGCAGATTGGCTGCCGGTTCTCTATCCGGCCGTGGCAGCCTGAATGCCGGCTCCAGTAGTTGCGCCAGCGTGTAGATCGGATAACTTCTGCCGTCATCGTCCGCCTCGCTGCGCTCTAGCAGCGCATTCTCGATGGCCGTCCCAAACGTCACGACCGCCCTGTCGAGCATGTACGCTGCCAATGCATCCTCAACCTCTACCAACTGGCTCGGCCGGCTGTTCGTGGCTTTCGCCGTCGTCCACAGGCTCCACAAGTTCCTCTTGTCGCCGGCGAAACCTGGACAAGGCCGATGCCTCCAGCATGGCCAGATCGAAGATGATGCGCTGCTCCGAGTCTTCGAGATCGTCGATGCTGATTTCGTCGTCGCCTTGCGGCGACTCCACAATCTTCGGCTCCATTAGCGCCGCCGTGCACACGATGCGCAGCGAGTCGGCCATCTCGACTGCGTGCTCCGCGCGCTCGGCCAGGCTGAAAAACTCGTGATATTCGGCCTCTGTAATCTGGCCGTAGAGCAGCTTGATCACCAGATTCGCCAGCACGTCAGGAATCGTGCCCAGCCGCAACAGCGCGGCCGGTTTCACCGTGCGCATGCGCACCACGCGGCCCGTCGGCGCCAAGGTAATTACCTCGCCCAGCTCGCGTGCGCGCCGGAACTCCGCCGCCGGCGTGACCGCTAGATGCCCATTGTCCATTACAGCCCGCCTGTGCTAGTCCTCAGCGGAATCTCCAGCGCCGTGGCCGCCGTGAACTTGCGCAGGCGCAGCATGCCGTTGATCGTCCCCTCATGCACGCCCTGGAACTCGGCCTGCGGCAGCATGTAGGTGTCTACCTGCGCCTGGAGCGTGAGGTTGCCGGCTAATTTACATTTTGGCGCTAGAAAATGTAAATCAGCCGCACCCCCAGATCCGACAACGCGGCCCGCAATGCCGATGTATGGCACCTCATCATCCTCGGCGATCATGAGGTCTTCATACTGGGCATCGCTCTGAAGAGTCCCGCCGAGCAACATATCGGCAGCTTCAAGATCAACCGATGCTTGCTCAATAGCAACGGTAACCGAAACTAATTTAGTGAACCTATCTAACACAACATCGTCGCCGCGCAGCTCGTCGGTCTCGACTACCCAGGTCAATGTTGCATTTCTAGCTCCGAGAACGTCATACGCTGTTCCCCAGCTATTTTCCGAATTCCACGTTGCGATGCGAAGATCGCGAATCCCACGATGAAACGTCTTAGTAGCCACTTTTCATTGACCCCTTTCGGATTTGCCATTACCGGCCAAAGCTGTTACAATACCAATACAACAGAGGCGCCGCGGCGCTGTTGGAAGCAGCCCGCGGCCTGGCCGATAGCGTTGGAGGCGCTAACGACATGCACAAGCATAATCCACAACAACTCGAAATGGAACTTCCTGTTGCCAAGCTCTGCGAATGCGGATGCGGCAAACCCGCGCCGCTCGCCAAGCGCGATAATGCCAAGCTGGGTCAAGTTGAGGGCCAGCCCCTTCGTTTTATCAGCGGCCACAACAGCCGCTTGCGCGGTTGGCGCTACGAACCAGACCCAACGCAAGAGGTTGCATTGTGCGCCTGTGGCTGTGGCCGCCCGGCCCCGATTGCGATGCGAAATAACGCCAAGCTGGGTCATGTGCGCGGTCAACCGATTCGCTTTATCGCGGGCCATGCTACGCGGCTCCGTCCAACCCGCTCTATGGAAGAACGCTTTTGGGAGAAGGTTGAGAAGCGCGGCCCTGATGAATGTTGGCATTGGACAGCGGCGCATGATCAACATGGCTACGGACAGTTGAATCTTTGCGACAGCAAAGGTCGCCGCATGAAGGCGCATCGTGTTGCCTATGAATTGCATTATGGGCCAATTCCAGAAGGTTTGGAGATTTGCCATCATTGCGATAATCCGTCCTGCGTGAATCCTGTTCATCTATTCGCTGGTAGTCATCGAGATAACATGCACGATGCGATGGACAAAGGTCGCAATAGCAAACCACCACGAAACGGTGTACGCGGTGAGCGGCATGGCCATGCCACCTTCACCGATCAAGAGGTGATCGATCTGCGGCGTGAATTCGCCGCACTGCAAGAGAAACAGCGTGTGAGTATTGCCGCATTTGCCGAGTGGCATGACACGCCGATGGTCACGATGTGGCGGATTCTGAGACGGAAAAATTACACGCACGTCTAGTCATCCTCAACCGAATAGACTGCGAAATCGATCCTTGCTAATGACGCATTAGCAAGTGCACCCGTATCCCGTTGCCGATCAATTGTATTGATCCAGAACACCTCGAATGAATCACTGAACTGATAGCCTTGAAACAGGGCGCGGATTCGAGCAAGTGCGAGATCGATCTGGTCATAGTTTCGATCTTGATAAAGCCATACCTCGACAACTCGCGTCGCACTCGTAACTTGTGCCATCGGATCGATCACATTGCCGTCGGGTATCAAGCCCCGCTGCCGCACCAGCGCGCAGGGCCGCAAGTAACCCGACGCATCGAATGCCGCCGCCGCCGATTCACGTGTGATGCCTTCCACGCCCACCGTCTCGGCCTTGTACACGCCGCCAGTCAAAATCGCCATCAGCGTGGCATCCGCCGCCATGCGCGTGGCGAAGTCCGCCTCTCTGCTAGGCATATTCGCGTTCCCCCGGATGGATCACGCTCAGCCCCGCATCGACCCAGCAGCGGAAACCCTTGGCCCGCGCACAGCGCGCCAGTCCGCGATCCACTTCGTCTTCCGTGTAGCGGCAGCCCGCGCGCAGCACGTCAGCCGTCATCAGCATCGTTCCGCCCACGAGATCCATCTCGATCAGCCTGCTGCCCAAATGCCGGCGCGCCCATTCACGATCAAAGTTGGGCCAGGTCTCGCCGCCGAACTGCACCAGCGCCCAGGTGTCATAGAACAGCCCGTCGCGCCAGGTCAGCGGGGATACCAGATCGACGCCATGGCCGACCAGCCGGCGCAGCAGATCCGGCTCAAATACCACGTCAAACGGCACAAATAGCACGTAATCCGACCATTCGAGATCGACTAGATCTAGCGCTGCATTGAAGACCTGCGCCAACTGCCGGAATCGTTCCGCATCTACAATGCTCGGCCATTTCTGCGCGCCCGTATCACGGCGCACCAAGCGTATAAGTCCGGGCCGCTCTACATACCATCTCATGAGCTGCGCCCACGTATCATCAGCGCTGTCGCCTTCGCACACGGCCACACGCAGCCGCTCTGCCGGCCATTCGAGCGCTTCGCTCTGCCGGCGAAACTGCCCCACCAGATGGCTGCTATCGCGGCACGCGGTAGCAATGGTCACATTCGAGAAACACATCGCGATCCTCCAACGTCGCAAAACGCCGCAGCGGGCGCGCGGGATTGCCCGCCACGATCGAGAATGGCGCTACATCGCGCGTCACCACCGCACCCGCGCCGATGATCGCCCCCGCCCCAATTCGCACCGGCAGAATCGTCGCGCCCGAGCCAATCGCCACGTCATCCTCGACCACCGTCGGCACATGCAGGTTCTCGCTGTCAATTACCGGGTAGAGGTCGTTGGTGAACATGACGCCGTGCCCGATGAAGACGCGGTTGCCGACCGTCACGCCGGCGCAGATAAACGTGTGCGAACTGATCTTGCACCGTTCGCCGATCACGACGCCCCGCTGGATCTCCACAAACGGGCCTACGGTGCTGCCGTCCCCGATCTCGCAGTCGTAGAGGTTGACCATGTCCGGGTGGTAGATACGCGTCTCGCGTCCTAGCTGGCAGCGCTCAATCATCATCCCGTCCTCACCGCCACCCCTTGCATCTCGCCGATGGTCAAAATGACGTCCTCGATGCGGTACTCGTCGCCGCCGTAGACAAAGCGATATCCCTCGGCCATCACCGTGTCGCTTAGACTGCTATGCCCGCGGATGCCAAAGACCACCACGCCCATCTGCGGCGCGGCCCCCGCCGCGCTCGTGATCACGCTGGCCCGGCTGTCCAGCTCCACACGCAGCGTCTGGGCCGCCAAGGTCACACCGGCGGCCGTTTTGAATGTCACCGAGGTCGGCTTCTCCTGGATCCGCGCCCAGGCCAGTGCGGCGCGGGGCGCCGATGGAATGGCCTGGCCTACGCCCAGCCAGCCCGACCAGTTCACGCTCATAGCTAATTGTCCGGATATTCCTTGATGCGTGTGGGCTTCTTGCCTGTGCGCCCAAAACGCATCGCGCCGTTGCCGCTCGCCATCACGCCGTCTGCCGTCTTCTCTTCCCACAGCTCGAGCAACCGGGACAGGTGCTCAAACACGTCGCTGGCCTCTTCGCTCGACTGGTTCTGCCGATAGCTGGTGAGCTTGGCGCTCGAAGCCAGCAAGCCCTGAATCGCCAGCACACGCGTATAGGCGGTAGCCGTGGTCGTATCGCTGTAGGTCTCGGCCGCCTCGACGAAGAGCGCGTCGGCATCGGCGTCGGGCAGGCTGGTCACATCCGCGCCGACATCCCGGCGTAATCTGGCTCTGTCGGTTGCCGTAGTCACAAAGCCCTCCGTATCGTTAGCCCTACGGATGTGGTCACGAAGCCGCCAATTGCCACACACAGATGCGGCGGCGCATAGGGCGGCTGCTCTGGCCTGCCGTCGAATGGCCCGTCGCCGCGCGTTAGATTGAGCGCCATTTGATGTCCCTGTCTGTTCATCTCCGCGCAGAACCCTTCCAGATCCCGCCGGCGATAGAGCACCACAGGCCCGCTCTCCAACGTGGCCGCATCGCTGGTCAGATTGAATTCCGTCGTATGCGCCACGACGCCGCCCGGCTTCACACATTCCAAGCTGGCGCGGATGAAGTCCAACCCACGCTGCAAGCTGCCCAGATGATCCAAGCTGCAGGCGGACCAGGCGAAGTCGAACTCGCCGCGCCGCAAATCGTCCGGTATCGCGTTCATATCCACGGCCCGAAACGTCACGCCCGCCGGCCATTCTAATTTGCCGGCCCATTGATCGGTTGCGGCCCAGGCGCTATTTTCGCCGTTCGGCAGATCCGTGGCCATTACCTCGACGCCGCGTCCGGCTAAGAATCGCGGCAATGGCTCGCGGCCCACGCCAAAGCCGATACCCCGCTTGCCGGGCGCAAGCAGCCCTGCGCGCTCAAACGCCAACGCCAGATAGGAGAACTCCCACCATTTGCGATGGATGACCACAGGCAGTCCCAACGCCCGGCACCAGTCGCCATAGACCGGCTCCTCACATTGAGACTGCGTGCAGAGCTGGCTGACGGGCTGTGCCAGCGTAGGTGGTTCGACTCTGCTCACCACAAGCACGCTCATTCAATACCTCATTCCAGATGCCCAGCACGCGCTTGCCGAACTGATCCCATGTATACTGCGCTGCCACTTTGGGAGCATTCCTCATGGCGCGCTCAGCATAATCGGCATGATGCGCCGCCACATCGCGTAGGCGCTCCACCAATGCATCCCGGTCCACGGCTGCCCACTCGCCCAGCTCTTGTCCTTCGAGATTGCGTGCCCCGCGCCAGTCTGCCCGCACTAGGCTATAGGGCAGCGGCACGCCCCACAGGTCAATCTCCTCCGCCGTGCCGCTCCAGTTGGTCGCCAGACTTACGCCGCCCGTCGCCGCAAACTCCCGCGGGATCATTCCAAAGCCTTCGCCCATGGACGGCGCAATCAGCACGTCACAGTCGAGATAGAGCCGATACAGATCCTCTTCCGTCATGTCCTGACTGATCAGGGTGACATTGGGATTGAGGATTTCTACGGTAGGCTTCCCGCCTTTTTTGACCGCACGGCCTTTGAGGATCAGCCGGTAGTCCATACTTTCGCCAAACGCCCGCACAAACGCATTCAGCGCCAGCAGGCCGCCCTTGCGCGCCCCCCGGTCCAGAAAGGCCAGAAAGGTCAAAGGGCCGCCTGCAGAGTGGCGTTGGCGGGGCTTGTAGATTGGCGACAAGCCTAGCGGCGCGACATGGATCGGCGTCCTTACGCCGCCATCGCGAAACACATCGCGACAGAAGGCGCTCGGCGTCACGACTGCATTCATCGCGTTCAGCGCCTCCGCCCAGCCCGCAGGCATGCGGGTCGACTCAAACATGGTAAGCGCCACGCGCGGGCCGGGAACCCACGCCAGTATGCCATGCTGATGGTAGTGGGTCGGATAGCCGAGGAAAATCCCGCCGAATACCAGGCGGCGCGGAGAAAGGAGGATGGCGCGCACATCGTCCGGCTGATTGCCCTTGTCGATCCCGCCTATAGCATAGCCATTGACGTACAGCCCGCCGGCTGCCAGTTGTCTCAAGAGCTGGCAGCCGATCAGGCCGTAGCTGTCGTAGAGGTCGAAACGCTGCGGCACGCAGACGTTGACGACTTGCATCACGCGATCGTAACCTCTTCTACTGCCCCGATGGGATTGGCGTACACCCCGAAGTAGGTGTCCCATGCCGTCTGAGTCAGGAAGCGGCTTAGATCCCGCTCCTCGCCCTCGTTGGCCAGGTCCTGCTTCATGTAGCTGCGGAACTCGCGCCCCTGATACTGCGTCGAGATCAGATAGCACTTGCCACTGGTCACGCCGCTGTAGGTTGTGGTGATGCCTCCCTGCGTGCCGGTCCACCCGTCATAGGCGATCACGGCGCGCACCATGTCGATGGCCCTGGATTGCAAGGTCACGCCCTGCTGTGGCACGGTCGTCAGCGCCTTCTCGATGGTGAACAGATTGGCCGGCGAGCAGAGGATGACATACGGCCCGCGCCGTGGGTTGGTGGCGTCGGTCATGCTGTTGGCGATGCCGTCCTCGATGGTCAGCATCACATCCTCGACCGTGGTCGCGCCGGTGTTGTTGAAGGCCGTCTGATTGGCTGCGGCGTAGGCGTAGACCAGGATCGGGTTGAGATGCACGTGGTTGAGCAGCGCGTTGTAGGCGATGCCCACCTCGCGCTCCACAATCGGCACGTTCCACATCTCGTTGAACACAACCAGATCCTTGCTGTACTCGAGGCCCACGCCGTAGTGGAGGATCGGCACGCTGAACTCACTGCCGCCCACCGTGGCGAACTGCACCTCGCCGCCTTCGAGGATCTGGTTGAGCACGACGCCGCCCGGCCCTAGCCGGTTGACGGCGACGTTGCGCGGCAGATTGGCGTCGCGGATCTCCTGATAGATGGGCGTATAGAGGACAGGTTCCTCATTGCGCCCGGCGTCGATCTCGTAGCGCTGCCGGTCCGACCAGTTGGCGCCGAAATCGCCCATACCCACGAACTCATAGACCTGCTGCCCGTTGTCGCCGCGCACCTCGCGCACATGATCGGACAGCTTGAAACCCGGCTTGAAGCCCCGAATGGGCTTGCTCTGGGAGAGGTGCTCCCTACTGACGATCTTGATGGTCATGTCACCCTCCCCTAACTCAGCAGCGCATTGTGCGCCAACATAACGCCGGACACGATGTTGTTGGCATCTTTGGCCCGCGTCGCCTTGAAGAACGCCCAGTTGCCCGCGCCGGCGCTGGTGGTATACGCCTCGTCGTCGGGATAGTGGCCCGTGGACGTGGCCACCGTGACATAGACGATGTCGCCTTTGGACACGGAGAGACTGGCCGGCACCTGGAAGTTGTATTCCCTGTCGTCGGCGATCACGGCAATCGAGTCGCCCGAATCGCCGTCGTCGCCGGCGATGCCCAGCCAGCCCTCGACATAGACGACGGCGTTCTTGGCCACCGTATAGAGCAGACTGACGTCGACGGCCTTGCCGTCACTGCGGAAATAGCCGGGATCGCCGGCCACTGTGGTTGCCATAATTTACCTCCCGTTCCCATTCTCGGCGGGCGCATCGTCCCACCACTGATTGCTCTTGCTCTTGGCCTGTAACGCGACCGCGGTTCCCTGCGCCGGCCCCATGATCTCGCGCACCTGCGCCTGCAGCAGCCGCTTGACGTTATCGGTTGCCACGACCTCGCCGTAGATGCGCTCGGCGTCTTCGACGGTCTGCGGGCCGCGGGCCTGTACCAGCTCGATCACGACGCCGCGCACCGACTCGACCTTGACAGCATCCTTGCCCGTCGTGGCCAGCTCCGTGATGCGGCTAAGCACCGCCGCTTTCGCGGCTGCCGCGCGTTCGCGCTGCATCTCCGTGATGGCCGCCGCCACGTCGGCGTTGGCGTCGAGACCCAGCGCCTCGCGAATGGCCGTTAGCTCTGCCGCGCCGTGCTGCGCAGCGGCACCGCCTCCGGGCGCGTCGGCGTTGCCTAGCGTCCAGCCATGCAGCAGCTTGGGCCTGGCAGCGCGCAGCTCTTGAATCACTTCCTCTTTGTTCACAGAAACCTCCTCTGTCGTTGTCAAATCCGGGTCTTCGTCTTGCATTTCGCTGGTCAGCACGGGCACGGCGGCAAGGTCGGGAAGGCCCGCCCGATCCGCCGGGGCAATATCGATCTGCCCTAGCTTCATCGTCTTGGCGTCCATCCGGTAAGCGTCGATCTCCGCGTCCCACACGCCCTCGGCGTAGCAGTCGATGGAGGTGGCGAGCTTCTTGCCTTGGCTCTTGTAGCGTTGGATTCGCGCCCTGGCCTCGCCTGGCGGCAAATATCCTTTCGCCCACAAGGTATCCCCTTCCCTCAGTGTGCCGAGCCAATGTACGGCCTCGACCGGCATCGCATGGCCGCGCTCCGCTTCGGACAGGTGTCCCATCAGGCCCACCGGCCTCCGCTCTAGCGTCTGCCGTTCTAGCTCAGCAAGCCATGCCTCATCGTAAAACCGCTTATTCCCACTGCGTACGTTGGCTTTCCCTACGGGGATCGTGAGGAAAACCGGGTTGTCATCGCCCGCGACAAGCCCTGCAAAATCAATGTCGTTGGCTATTGCCACGTTCGGGAAGCCGCCTCGCAGCTCCGAAACGACTAGCACATCGTGAAACTCGCCCTTAATTTCGGTAACCTCACCCGGCATAATCGCCCCTCCCTACCCCGCAAACTCACTTGTTCCAGTTCACCTTGTTCCAGTTTACGGAGTTCCAGTTCACCTTGTTCCAGTTGACCTTGTTCCAGTTGACCTTGTTCCAATTGACCTTATTCCAGTTGACCTTGTTCCAATTGACCTTATTCCTGTTGACGTCGCCCTCGCCCTCACCCGCCATAGCCTCTTGCGCATCGGCGAGGATGCTGTCTCTGGCCGCGGCATAGCAGGCCGGGCAAAGGGCCAGCACATTGCCGTTGCCCAGATCCACCATCATGAAATCTCCGCCCTCTTGCAAATGCGGGTCAGCCCAACCGCTTGTCGGGTCCATCGTCTTAATCCCTTTCTGCCCCTACGGGGCCATGCGAATCGTGATAGCGTTTCTGTACATCCTTCCACCAATTACCATACAGCTCGATTTCCTTGGTGAATACACCTGCGTCGTGCGGCGTCAGCTCGGGCTTACCCGATTCGTCACGCCCGCAGTGGCTCAACTCATGAAAGACAATGGCCGCGCGGTCGCCGTCATTCATCCCGCGCCACACCTCCCAAGCGAACCAAACCACATACTCGAAAGGCAGGCTTGGGTCGCTGCTGTTGACGCCGGCGGCAGCCACCATCACCTTGCCGCCACTATCTTCGATGGCCTTGTCACGCACCAGCACGACGAGGCGTGACTCAGCCAATTGCGGGAAGTAGCTGTCTATTTGCTGCTCGACGACCGCCAGCAAGTCGGGCGGAGCGGGGCGCAAGTCATCCGGCGCGCCGGTCATTTCCTGGGCGGCGGGAACGGGGCTCCCTTGGGGACGGGTGCCTCTGGGCCTCTCCGCGGCATGTAACGCACGCCGCTGCCGCTCCGCCGCCTCTTGTGTCGGATGGCAGCCCAAGCTCTTGCCCGTCGGCTCGCCGTCCGGCCCTTCTTTGTAGACACAGAACTCATTTTCTCGCTTGCGAATGAGCCAGGGCATCAATGCCTTCCCTCACCTACATGGACGCCAATGCGCCGAGTATGTCGTCTACGCCGCCGGACAAGATCGTGCGTGCCAGAAATTCCGGGTTGAATAAGCCGCGCAGCTCATCCGCTATGGGCGATGCCGCCCGGATCTCCGTGCGCAGACTATTGATCAGCTCCCCCACGTCGCCCGTCGGCACCGGCACAAGCGAGCACATCTCGTTCGGGTGCGATGGGTACGCGGGCACCTGGTCCGGCGGATAGATGCCGTCGCCGTTCGGCCCGCCCGTCGCATACTGGTTGCAGATGTCGATATCGCGGTGCGACCCGCTCAGCCGCCATTGCACGCCGGTTACAAACGGGTTGGCGATGCTGGCGTTGATCGTCGCCGCGCCGGCCGCCCGCGTGATCTCCGTCCTGGCCAGCCGCCGCGCCGCGAAACTGCCCTCCTTGCCGTAGGGCCGTCGCGTGCGTATCAGCCGCGCCCCCGGCGTCAGATAATCTTCAAGAAAGGCCGCCATGTCCACGGCGCTCGTACCCTGCCCGATGTGAAAATCGAGGAAGGCGTCGATGTTGCTGCGCACGTCGATGCCGGCGCGCCATACGCGGTCGCTCAGCCGATAGCCGTTGGGGTCAACCCATTCGTGATACGGGTCATAAGCGCCTTTAGGCCGCACCAAGGCCCTTCTAGCCCGGCCCATGTCAATTCGTCCGGTGGCCGTGCGAAGTCCTGCCAGAGCCGCCGCCGTGGGCGATAGCTGCTCTGT
>JBQGDO010000130.1:0-3144 GCA_052039105.1 Methyloceanibacter sp. | reverse complement strand
GCGCTGGTGCGGACGCTCGGGATTCGCCAGCAGTAGTGTCCGAGAACCGGCGCTTGCCTCGCCGCACCGCGCGGCGATAAAGGTGGCGCGAGGGCGGTTAGCTCAGCTGGTAGAGCGCCTGCTTTACACGCAGGATGTCGGCGGTTCGAGTCCGTCACCGCCCACCAGCCTTCGCGCCTGCGGCGCTTCGGCCGGCAAGCCGGCCTCGCGTGCGAAGGCCGCCCGTCGAAGCCCGCAGGTCGAAGACGGGCTCATGCTGACGAAGCATCGAGCCCACTGCAGACGACGGAGGACGGTGTTGGATGGGTCCTTCCGTCGTCTGTGGTCCGTCGCCGGAACGTCACACCGCTTCCTTAAGCTCCTTGGCGGGACGGAAGGCGACTTTCTTGCTGGCCTTGATCTGGATCGGCTCGCCGGTCGCGGGATTGCGCCCCATGCGAGCCGCGCGCTTGCGTACCACCAAGATGCCGAGGCCGCCGATGCGGATACGGTCGCCCTTCTTCAGGTGCTTGGTCACCAAGCCCACGAGGTCGCCGAGGACCGCCTCGGTCTGCTTTTTGGACATTTCATGGGATTCCGAGAGATTCGCGGCGAGATGCTTCAGGGTCACGGTGGTCTGCGCGCCCGGTTTCTTCGCTGCCATGGCTGGCCCTCCTCGTTGCAGAAAGTGGCCTCAAAGCCACCTATCACGCTGTGGCATTAGACGATTCGGATAGGGTCTGACCATGACTTATTGGCGAAAAATGTGGGTTTTTTCAATGCCGGCCCCCGGAAATCAGCCAATGACGGGCTTCGAAGGGGCGCGTGGCCGTGGCGAAGCCCCTGATTTGCCCATGGGATCGGGCTTTTCGCGCTCCGCCTTGACTCGGGGAGGGCGGGTATTTAACTCCGCACGGCGCCCGCGGGGGCGTAGCTCAGTTGGTTAGAGCGTCGGCCTGTCACGCCGAAGGTCGCGGGTTCGAGCCCCGTCGCTCCCGCCATTTCGATCAAGCATTTGGTCGTCATCCGTGGGTGCGTGATCCGACGCCTGCGATCGCGCGATTCAACCTTTTGAGTCCGGGCCGTTCAAAGCGACGAGCTCGACGGTGGCGCGTCGCTCCAGCTGCGTCCTCATTTCGATCGCCAGGTCGCGCAGCATCCGCAGCCCTCCCTCGAAACCCGCCATCGGACCCGCGCTGCCACATCGCGCTCGTCGGCCGAACCAATCGTGACGACTGCAAGCCATGACCACGGAAGGCATACGTCCGGCGCCAAGCGGACCATCCGCCAGGACCGTCCAGGACTACATCGACGAGACGCCGATGTGGGCGGATGCAACCGCCGTGCGGGATTCCCCGATGACCGACATGCAGTGGCTCATCTGGGGGCTGGCCGCCGCCGGAAAGCTCTTCGAAGGAATGGTCGTGTTCATGACCGGCGTGGCACTTCCCCTGATGGCCGAGGAATTTGGGTTGGGGGCGATCGAGAAAGGGACCATCGCCGCGGCTTCACTTTTCGGCATCCTCGTCGGGGCTACGGCATTCGGCGGTCTCGCCGACCGATATGGCCGCAAGGAGATGTTCATCATCGAGATGGTGCTGTTCGGCGCCTTCGTCGTGCTGTTGACGTTCAGCCCATCCTATCTCGTCGTCGTGGTTGCCCTCGTGGGAATTGGGCTCGCGCTGGGGTGCGATTATCCGACTGCCCATCTGATTATTTCCGAGAGCATTCCAAGCCGTATTCGCGGGCGCATGGTGCTGGGGGCATTCGGCTTTCAAGCCGTCGGCGGCCTGGCGGGCACGGCCGTCGGCTTCCTGATCCTGTTCGAGAATCCGCAAATCGAAGCGTGGCGCTGGATGTATGCCAGCACGCTCTTGCTCGCCGTCCCGGTCACCGTCGGTCGTTTCTTCATCGTGCAAAGCCCGCTCTGGCTCGCTTATCGCGGACGGGTCGAAGAGGCCGAGGCGGCAACCCTTCGGCTGCTGCAGCGCGATCCACGCTATCCGACGGAGGTGGTCCTGTGTGCGGCCGACGGACGCGACACCATCGGTGAACCCGGAGGCGGCAAGACGTCTTGGTCCGCGCTGTTCACGGGAGCGAATCTCGGCCGAACCATTCTGGCGTCGGTTCCTTGGTTCCTGCAGGACCTGAGCACTTATGGCATCGGCATTTTCACGCCCACCATCCTCGCCACCCTGATCGGCGCACGCATCGGGCACCCCCGTAACATCGCCGAGCTCATACAAAGCGACATCCTGGCCACGAAGGGTGCCGCGCTGATCGATGTGCTGCTGATCGTGGGCATTGTGTTTGCCGTCGCGCTGACCGACCGCGTGGGACGCATCCGCCTTCAAATCGTGGGCTTCATCGGTTGCGCGGTCGGATTGCTTCTCGCAACGCTGTCGCTTCACGTCGGCGGCGGACTGTCCGGTGTGCTGCTGTTTGCCGGCTTCATGCTGTTCAGTTTCATGACGAATGTGGGACCCAACGCAATGACCTACCTGATCGCGGGAGAGGTGTTCCCGATTTCGATGCGCGGCCGGGGGGCCGGCTTCGCCGCCTCGTTCGCCAAGATCGGCGCGGTCCTGACTGCATTCCTGTTTCCGATCCTCCTCAAGGACATCGGCACCGATCTTCTGCTGCTGATCCTGGTCGGCACCAGCCTTCTGGGCGCCCTCGTCACCCGGCTCTACGCCATTGAAACCAAGGGTGTTAACCTGGAGGAAATCCGTGACAAGGAGGCTGGCCCGGCCTGACCGCGCGAGCCGGGGCCGAGCCGGGCAAGCCGAGCTGAGTGCCCCGAGCCCGAAGCTCGGTAGATTCCGAAGCTCATGCCGCGAGTGCGGCGAGCTTCGGAATCGGACCACTAATTTAGTGCGTCGCCGCGCGCAGCCCGAGGAGCGCGCGCGCGTCGGCGGGAGTGGCGACCACATCGCCGAGGATCTCGATGATCTTGGCCGCCTTCTCCACCAGCGCCGCGTTGCTCGGCGCCAGCTTGCCCTTTTCGAGATAGAGGTTGTCCTCGAGACCCACCCGCGGATGGCCGCCGAGCAGCACGGCCTGTGCCACCATCGGAAATTGGTGCAGCGAGATGCCGAAGGCGAACCACGGCGAGGCCGGAGGCAAGAGGCTTCGCATGTAGCTCATCGCCTCCGGTGTGGCGGG
>JBQGDO010000129.1:0-3424 GCA_052039105.1 Methyloceanibacter sp. | reverse complement strand
CAACGTCAGCGGCATCATCGGCATTCTCTATACCAGCGTAGCGTTCGGCACCCTGATCGGCCCCACCGCCGCCGGATTCGCCTTCGACCTCAGCCACAGCTACACGCTGCCGATCCTGGCCGGCGTCGGCGCGAACATGCTCGCGGCCGGCATCGTGGCGGCGACGTCGAGGGCGCCGCTGCCGAAGCCGGCAATCGGGAGAGCACCGTGACGAGAGTCGAGGTGAAGGCCATCGGCGGATTGCGTCGCCGCTGACCGATCTCAAATCAGCCCCCGGCAGGCCGACGAAGGTACGCCCGAGGATCACGTCTCGCGCGGGGCGTCGCACCCTACGACAGCCGCTCCGACCGCGCTTTCACGTCATCGCTCAGCTGCCGCACGATCTCGGTGGTTTTGCGGATATCCGTTTCGCCGAGAGCGACGCCCATGGTCGAGGCGATCACCAGGAATCGGGAGTTCAGCTCGCGGTAGCGCGCATCGCCCTTGCGCGTAAGCTGCACGAGCTTGGAGCGCCGGTGCTTCGGATTGTCGATGAATTCGACGAGCCCCTCGGCCGCAAGCTCATCCGCCAGCCGCTGCATCCGCTGGCGGCTGGTGGGACGCATCTGGGCGATCTGCGGCACGGTCAGCGGACCAAGCAGCGCGAGGCTTCGCATGAAGCCGAACGCACCGCCGCCCCAGCTGGTGATGAGCCCTGTCCTCTGGCCGACGGCCCGTAGCCTGAAGAAGCACTGGGCCACTTCGAGCATCAGCTCGGCGATCGCCTCGGCCTTGCCGTCAACGATTGGGCCCGCCCCTGTCCGTCGGGCCGCCTCGATCCTGTGTCGTGCCGACGCCATCGCCTCCATTCCCTTTGCCTGTACTTGTACCAATTCTCCAGTTGACACCGTTGGTGTCAAGTTGGCAGAATGACACCCTAGTTGTCGTTTTGGGCGAACCTTATCTGCGTAGCCCCGAGCATGTGCGGGAGCAGGCATGGACATGGACCCGGCTGGGCAACGAGTGACCGATGAACCGCGAGTGTCTTGGCACACGCTGCACGACCCGCTTCGTGGAGATGGGCATTGAAATCCGTGCGCGGCGTCGCGGTTGCCGCGCTCGTCGCAGCGACCGCCGTGCTCGGCGCCTTGGCCTTGCCAATCGAGATCAGGGGCACCGGCGATCAGGGCCTCGCACAGATGACCTTTGCTCGGGAAAGCGTGGAACTCGCCGGCAGGCTCTGGATCGACACCGACGCGGCGTGTGGCCACAGCCCGCGCACCGACCCGGACGACTGCCTCGCGATCGCGCTGCTTGCGCGCGCCACGGGCGATCGGATCGCAGGCATTTCGATGGTGGCCGGGAACGCGCCGCTCGAGGTGGTCGAACGTACGACACGAAAGCTTGCGGCGCGGCTATCCGCCGAGCTCGGCCGCACGCTCCACGTCCACACGGGAAACCAGGGGCTGACAGCGGCGCTCATGGAGGGCCCGCTCACAGTGGTTGCGCTCGGACCGCTGACGAACCTCGCCACAGTGCTCGACGCGCGGCCGGAGCTACGCTCGCGCGTGACGCGCGTCGTCGCGGTCATGGGCCGGCGGCCCGGGCATATCTTCCATCCTGCCGAGGGCGTCGGCGGCGGCATGCTCCTCGGTCACGGTCCGATCTTTCGTGACTTCAACTTCGAGAAGGACGTGACCGCCGCCATGCGAACCGTCGCGCTCGCCGTCCCCCTCACGCTTGTGCCCTACGACGCGGCGCGGCGTGTCGAGATCGCGGCAGCCGATCTAGACCGACTCGCCGCCGCCGGCGGTGCGGCGGCGTGGGTCGCCAAGCGTTCGCGCGAGTGGCTCGCCTACTGGCAAAGGGACATCGGGCGCCAGGGCTTCAGCCCGTTCGATCTCCTCGCTGCCGCCTACGTGGCCGAGCCACGGCAGTTCGGCTGTGCCGAGGTGCAGGCATGGGTCGGCGAGGACTCCACGCTCTTCGTCTTGTTCCGACGGCCGGCCGCTCTGCTCGTTGGGCAGGGCGATGCACGCCCGGAGAGGCCCCAGGCACGCGGCTCAGCGCGCTACTGCGCGGACGTTTCGGTCGGTATCAAAACTTGGCTAGTCGAACGGCTGGCGGACTGAGTGGGAGGAAGCATGGGCATGGACCCGGCTGGGCAAAAAGCGACAGACACCGGAACGGCGGGCGTCGTCGGGCGACCGATCCTTCTCTTTCCTGCCGCTATTCTGGTCGGTCTCGCCTTGGATCGCCTGCTGCCTGTGCCAGTCCCAATTCCGCAGGTCGATGGGGTTGCCTGGATCATCGCGGGGGCTCTGATCCTCATCGGCCTTGCGCTGTTCGCCGCGGGCGTGCGCAACTTCTCCCGCGCCGATACGCCTTTGCCCACCAACCGGCCCGCCCGCGTGCTCGTGACGACGGGCATTCACCGCTGGACCCGCAATCCCGTCTATCTCGGCTTTTTCCTCGGGTACGCCGGCATCGGCGTCGCGGCATTCAGCCCGTGGATTCTGATCTTCTTGCTGCCGCTTGTTGTCACGATCCGTTATGGCGTGGTCGCGCGCGAGGAGGCGTATCTGGAACGGCGCTTCGGCGACGCCTATCGGGACTACAAAGTCCGCGTACGCCGCTGGCTGTAGCGTCGGACATGAGCGGCGACCCGACGCGTTTGGAGGTCAAATCGAGATCAGGGCTCATTGTGATTAGCGTTCTGTCGCTCGTGCTCGCCTCCTGCGCGCCGATCCCGACAGCCCAGGAGGCCAATGACGCCGTGCTGGCGCTCCGAAAGTACGAGAGCTGGGCGTGGGCCGTCGGCATCGCTCTCATCTGGGCCGATCTGGTGTTGCCGGTCCCGCAGACTGCCGTGATCGCCGCGCTCGGCATCATCTATGGGACACTGCTCGGCGGATTGCTGGGCAGCCTCGGCCTGATCACCGGCGGCCTTCTCGGCTACCTGCTGATGCTCACCTGCGCACGGCGATATGTGCAACGCTTCGTTGGGTCCCGGTCTCTGCACAAGATGGAGAGTTTGTTCGACCGGAGTGGAGCTTGGGCGATCGTCCTCACCCGCGGCCTTCCCTACAGCGTCCCCGAGGCCATGGTCTTTCTCGCCGGCCTTGCGGGCATGCCGATGGGAAAATTCATCGCGGCGTCGACCATCGGCAGCGTACCCACCGCGTTCGTCTTTGCGGCCATCGGTGCTGGCTGGGCCAACCAGCCGATCCTGGCCCTCGTGGTGAGCTACGTGCTTCCCATCCTCTTGCTACCCATCGCGCTCTATCTCATGCGGCTAGTGGTCCGATTCCGAAGTTCGCCAGCATTCGCGGCACCTTCAGAGCGAACTTCGGAATCTAAGGACCACTAGCAACTCTATGATTCTAGTGCCCCTTTGAACCCGAAGTTCGCGACCGCACTTGCCGCACGATCTGCGCGAACTTCG
>JBQGDO010000128.1:0-22846 GCA_052039105.1 Methyloceanibacter sp. | reverse complement strand
CGCATTCATGGTGTGATGGGATTTGTGGCAGTGGAATGCCCAATCGCCGGGATTGTCGGCGATGAACTCGATGGCCCGGATTGTCCCCACCGGAACGTCGATGGTCGCCTCGGGCCATTGCGCGCTCTCCGGCACCCAGCCCCCATCGGTGCAGCTCACCGCGAAATGGTGGCCGTGCAGATGTATCGGATGATTGGTCATGGTGAGATTAGCGATTCGGATGCGCACGCGCTCACCGAGGCGGACCGGCATGACGTCGATACCCGGGAACACGCGCGCGTTGAAGGTCCAGATATTGAAGTCGGTCATCTCGGCGACTTGGGGAAGGGAGGTGCCGGGGTCGAAGCGGTAGGCGCTCATGACGAAGGCGAAGTCGCGATCCACGCGCCGGTATGACGGGTCCTTGGGATGGATCACGAAACTTCCCATCATGCCCATCGCCATTTGCACCATCTCGTCGGAATGGGGGTGGTACATGAAGGTGCCGCTGCCCTTCAGCTCGAACTCGTAGACGAAGGTCTTGCCGACCGGGATATGCGGCTGGGTCAGGCCGCCAACGCCATCCATGCCGTTCGGCAAGATCAGCCCGTGCCAATGCACGGACGTATGTTCCGGCAGTTTGTTGGTGACGAAGATGCGCAGCTTGTCGCCTTCGACGGCTTCGATGGTGGGGCCGGGCGTCTGTCCGTTATAGCCCCACAGCTTGGCGACCATGCCGGGCGCGATCTCGCGCTCGACCTCTTCGGCGATGAGATGGAACTCCTTCCACTCGCCGTTCATGCGCCAAGGCAAGGTCCAGCCGTTGAGGGTCACCACCGGCTGATAGGCTTGGCCCGGCGGGGGAGCCAGCGGCGGCTGCATGGCGGGCGAAGCCATGGTCGACGCCTCGGGAATGGCGGCAGCTTGGCTCCGGCTGACGAGCCCGGCGCCGGCCAGCGCGATGGCCGAGCCTGCGAGGAAGTTCCGTCGGGAGAGCATGGGTACGATCCTTCTGACTAGTGGCCGGCGGTTCCGCCTGCTTCAGCCACGGCAACGATCATTCCGGCATCCTGGCGCAAATTTCCCCCGCCGAGCACGGCCACGCTGAGATCGGTCGAGGCCAGCCAGAAATTGCGCTTGGCCTCGATAGCCGCCACCTTGGCAGCGGCATTGGCCCGCGCTGTCTCCAGCAAGGTGAAGGCGTCGACTTGCATGGCGTTATATTGCAGCTCAGTCTCCGCCGAGATCGTTTCTCGCAGCGGCAGCACCTCGCTCTCATATTTGGCGACGATAGCGCGCGCCGAGGAGTACGCGTTGTAGGCCTCGCGCGCTTGTGACCGCGCGTCAACGGCCAGTGCGCGCAGCACGTTCACCGCTTCAAAGTAACGCTGCTCCGCCTCGCGTACCTTTGCTTTGCCGAAATCGTAAAGCGGCACTTCGAAAGCAATGGTGTAGCCGCCGCCCTCGGCCTTGGGCTCGCCCTTGTCCTTTTGCGTCTTCCAGTCGCCGCCGGCATCGAGCACGTTGATCAGCCGCGTCTTGCGCGTGAGCCCAAAGGAACGGGCGAGCGCTTCAGTCTCGAGTCTCGCCACCATGAGGTCGACCCGCCGGTCCATCGCCTGCCGCTCAACCGCGGCAACGCTTAGCGACTTGCCGGGCATCGGCGGCAGCGCATTCGGCAGCAGAGCGTCGAGCGACGATCCGTCCCACAGCCCCATGAGCCTCGTCAGGCGCTCCTGCGCGACGTCCGCCTCTTGTCGGGCCGCCGCGACTTGCGCGTCGAGCTCGGTGGCAAAGACCTGGCGGCGCGCCAGATCGAGCTTGTTGA
This sequence comes from Methyloceanibacter sp., assembly GCA_052039105.1. Taxonomy (GTDB): domain Bacteria; phylum Pseudomonadota; class Alphaproteobacteria; order Rhizobiales; family Methyloligellaceae; genus Methyloceanibacter. The sequence goes on along the minus strand of JBQGDO010000128.1, from coordinate 21,039 downwards.
GTGCTCCCGTCTCGGTGAGCTTCTCCGCAAGCGTCGCGGAAGCGTCGGCGCTGGCCTTGGCTGCATTGAGTGCCGCCAGGATCTGCCGCGCGGCGACGGCGCGGATATAGGCGCGGCGCGTTTCCGCCGCGAGCCGCAAGGTCTCCTCGGCGGCGCGCAGCTCGGCCTGCTCGAAGCGCACACCGGCGATCTTGGATCGCGCCGGCCAGGTCGCGAGCGACAGCACGCTCGCCACGATCTGCCGCTCGATGTCGAGCTCGATCGAGGTCTTGACCCAGTCATAGGAGAAGCTGGGTAGCGGCGGGCGGCTCGCCTGCACCGCGACCGCCTCGGCCACGCCGAGCCGGTTATAGGCGGCTTGCAGTCCCGGATTGTTGAGCAGCGCGATCTGCACCGCGGCGTCCGCCGAGAGCGGGGCGTGCAGCAGGCGCGAGACTTCGCCTTGCGCCATCGTGGCGTCCGCCGGCGAGCCGATCCGCACGATATTCTTGTTCAAGCCTCCGCCCGCCACGGCGGCGACCGTGTCCATGCCGCCGTCCGGCGTAAAGCTCCTGCAAGCGGAGAGCAGGACGGCGCTCGCAATCGCGAGTGCGCGCCCAAAATGGTGAGAGAACATGGTCCATCCCTCGTCTTATCGTTGACGAAGCACTCGACGGGACTTCACTCCCGCGAGCGCCGCTCAGACGAAGAGGAGGGAGATCGGAGGCCGGTCGAGGCGTTCTTTGACGCGACTGAACAAATTGGGCCCCTGCGCGGGGTGGAGGATCGCAACCGTGATGCCGGGCTCGGCGACCCCGCATTCCGCCGCGAGCGCGCTCAAGCAGAACAGCCCGCAGCAGGTCATCTGATGGTCTCCGGCGGGGGCGGAGGGATCTCCGGCGGGCGAATGCTGGCCGTGCTCGGCCGCAACGCCATGCGCCGCATTTGCACCGCGATGCAACGCATTTGCATCGCCATGCGTCGCATTTCTTGCAGCGGTCTTGCCGTGGTTCACTTTGTCGGCGTGGGCGAGACAATTGAGCGTGCTCGAACCGTGGCCGAAGGCAAGCACGGCGGGCGGCGCCACGAAGCAAAATGCCGCAAACGCGGCGAATGCCACGGCGAACCGGAAGCGCAAACCGGTAGTGAGCCCGATCAACATGCGAATGACCCTTCCCCCAAGGCCGAGCCTAAAAGGGGAGGGGGCCCGCCGCAAGGGTCGCGACAGGTCACAAAATGCGTTACCAACCGGTCATCTTCGCGTTTTTCGTGGGGAAAGCGGCCTTATGAGCCAAGCGCGCCAAGCCGATGCCTTTGTTCTGGTGGCCGATATCGGCGGCACCAATGCGCGCTTTGCTCTGGCGAATCTCGCCACGCTCCAATTGTCGGACATCCACCAGGTCCGCTGCGCCGAGCACCCCAATCTGGAGGAGGCGCTTTGCAACTATATCGGGCGCCTTAAGGCCCCGCCCGCCCAGGCTTCAATCGCCGTGGCGGCGCCCGTCACCGGCGCCGAGATCAAGCTCACCAACTCGCCTTGGTCCTTCACCCCCTTCGGGCTCTGCCGCAAGGCTGGGCTCGAACGCGTGCACGTGGTCAACGATTTTGAGGCTCTGGCCGCGTCCTTGCCGCACCTCACTGAAAGTGAAATCTTTCGAATCGGCGGCGGCGCGCCTGAAGAGCACGCGGCCAAGGTGGCACTGGGGCCTGGAACCGGTCTTGGCGTGGCAGGCCTTGTCTGGTCCGGCGAGCGTTGGATCGCGCTGCCGGGCGAGGGGGGGCACATGACACTCGGCGCCGCCGACGAGCGCCAGCTTGCTTTGCTCGAGCGCATCCGCAAGGGCCGCGACCATCTCTCGGTTGAGCGCGTGCTGTCGGGACCCGGCCTCGCCGCGCTTTACCAGGCCGTGGCCGCATCGCACGGGCTTACGCCCGCCGCGCTAGAGCCCAACGACGTGCTGATGCGGGGATCGAGCGGCGAAGACGAGGTCGCAGCCGAGGCGCTCGATCTGTTCGTCTCCTGTCTCGGTAGTTTTGCCGGCGACACGGCGCTGATGTTGGGCGCTCGCGGCGGCGTCTATCTCGGCGGCGGTATCGCGCCAAAGATCGTGGCCAAACTCACCAGCGGCGCGTTTCGTCGCGCCTTCGAGGACAAAGGGCGCATGGGCGCCTACCTTGCCAGCATTCCGATCTACGTGATCACCGCCGATTTTGCCGCGCTAAAGGGCGCGGCCGCGGCTTTGCGCAACCGGCGCGATGGCTAATCGTGGGCTTGGCGCCCATAGATATCGTCGAAGCGCACGATATCCGCTTCGTCGAGCCTATCGCCGGATTGCACCTCGATGAGAAAGGCCGGGACATTGCCCGGGTTGGCGAGGCGATGTTTCTCGCCGATCGGGATATAGGTGGACTGGTTCTCGCTCAGCAGTTCCGTCGTTTCGCCGCGCGTGACTTCGAGCGTGCCGTTCACCACGACCCAATGCTCGGAGCGGTGCGCGTGGCTTTGCAGAGAGAGCTTGCCGCCCGGCTTCACCATGATGCATTTGACATTGTAGCCGCGGCCGCGGTTGAGCCACTGGTACCAGCCCCAGGGCCGGTAGACGCGATTGTGCTCGAGCGCGAGCGCCCCACCGTTCCCTTTGAGATGGCCCACCAAACGCCTGATCTCTTCGGCACGGTCCTTGCCGGCGACCAGCACCGCATCCTCCATCGCCACGACCACGAGATCCTCCACGCCGACCAGCGCCACGCAAAGTTGATCGCTGAAGGCGAAACTATTCCGCGTCTCTTGCAGAATGACCGGCCCGTCGCCCTGCACGACGTGCCGCCTGGGTCTTTCGTCATGACATGCCACAACGCGTCCCATGACCCCAAATCGCTCCAGGGCGTGTCGAGCCGGACGCAGGCGATGTTGGGTGCCTTCTCGGCGATAGCATAGTCGACCGAGATGGCGGGAGCTTCGGCGAAGGCCTCGCCGAGCACATGGAAGACAAGGTCATCGGTGAGTGTGTCGAATGCCCTGCGGCAGGCGCCGAGGATCTCGGGCGCATGCATTTCCATCAACCCAAGCATGGTGGAGGCTTTGAACAGAAACAGGCCTGAATTCCATAGGAAGCCGCCCCGGTCGAGAAAGCTCTCCGCCGCCCGCAACGACGGCTTCTCCACGAAGCGCCTGACATTGAGCCACGGTCCGCCTCCCTCTTCCGTTTCGATATAGCCGTAGCCCGTATGCGGGCAGTCGGGATTGACGCCGAAAATGACCAGTGCGCCGGCCTCGGCAGCAGCTATGCCGCTCTCGATGGCCCGCAAGAAAGCGCCGGAATCCCCAATCATGTGATCGGAGGGGGCAAGCAGCACGAGCGTATCTGCGCCCTCCTGCGCCGCCCGAAGCGCCGCGACCGCGGCCGACGGCCCCGTATTGCGGCCCACGGGCTCAAGCACTATGCCCTTGGCGGGAAGGCCGATCGCTTCCAACTGCTCGGCGATGAGGAAACGATGCCGGCGATTGGCGAGAATGCAAAGATCGCCGAACAGCGGGCCCGAAAACCGCCGGCAGGTTTCCTGGAACAGCGTCTCTTGGCCGGTGAGCCGGTGAAATTGTTTCGGAAAGGCCTCGCGCGACAGGGGCCAAAGCCTCGTCCCCGCCCCCCCGCATAGGATGAAAGGCAAGACCTTACGCATCACGCCCCGCCCGGCTGGTGCCGTGTTGGGGTCTTTCTAGCACAAGCGGTGAAAAAGCATCGCGCTATTTGTACTCGACCTTGACCACCTGGTAGGACTTGCCGCCGCCGGGCGTCGACACCTCGACGATGTCCTTCTTGCGCTTGCCGAGCAGCGCGCGGGCGAGGGGCGAGGTGATCGAAATCTTGCCGCTCTTAACTTCGGCCTCGATCTCGCCGACGATGCGGTATTTCACCTTCTCCTCGGTGTCCTCGTCGAGCAGAGTGACCGTCGCGCCGAACATCACCTGGTCGCCTTTGAGCTTTGACACGTCGATGATATCGGCGCGCGACAGCTTGTCCTCGAGGTCGGCCACACGCGCCTCGGTAATGCCCTGCTGCTCCTTGGCGGCATGGTACTCGGCATTTTCCGAAAGGTCGCCATGGGTGCGCGCATCGGAAATCTGCTTGATGATGCGCGGGCGCTCGACGGTCTTGAGATGTTTGATCTCAGCCTCAAGCGCAGCATAGCCTTCCGCGGTCATCGGCACCTTGTCCATGTCAGTCATAGCTCCTTCCGGCCCTGACCTTTAAGTGTTCAGGAATTGCCGGGTCCAAGTCAAGAATCTGTTGATTTTGGCGGTTTTCAAGCCCGATCAGGCATATTCTCTGGCGCGCCGGCCGACATAGCTTTGCAGGGGGGCGACTCTCAGGCTGCCTTGCTTCAAGGCCTTGATGGCCTCGGTCACGGCGAGCGCGCCGGCGAGGGTTGTATAATAAGGAATATGGTAGAGCAAGGCCGAGCGGCGGATGGAGAACGAGTCCGCCAGCGCCTTGGCGCCCTCGGTGGTGTTGAACACGATATCCACCTCGCCATTGGTGATGGCGTCGACCACATGCGGGCGGCCCTCCAGCACCTTGTTCACCTTCTCGCATTGGATGCCGTGGGCGTCGAGATGGCGCTTCGTTCCGCGCGTGGCGATGATGCGGAAGCCCATCTCGGCGAGGTCCCTGACCGGCCCGACCACCTTGTCCTTGTCGCCGTCCTTGACCGAAACGAAGACCGTGCCGGTGAGCGGCAGCCTGGACCCGCCGCCGAGCTGGCTCTTGGCGAAGGCGATGGCATAGTCGCGGTCGATGCCCATCACCTCCCCGGTCGAGCGCATCTCCGGTCCCAGCACCGGATCGACCCCCGGGAAGCGGGCGAAGGGAAATACCGCCTCCTTCACCGCGATATGGTCGAGGTCCGGCCGCTTCAGCCCGAATGAGGCGAGCGTCCGCCCGGCCATGATCTCCGCGGCGATGCCCGCCACCGGCAGGCCGATCACCTTGGCGACAAAGGGCACGGTGCGCGAAGCGCGCGGATTGACCTCCAGGATATAGATGTCGTCGTTCTGGATGGCGAACTGCACGTTCATCAGCCCGACCACGTTGAGTGCGCGCGCGAGCTCAATCGTCTGGCGCTCCAGATCGGCGATTATCTCCGGCTTCAAGGAGTGCGGCGGCAGCGAGCAGGCCGAGTCGCCGGAATGCACGCCTGCCTCCTCGATATGCTCCATTACCCCGCAAATGAACACGTCCTTGCCGTCGGCGATGGCATCGACGTCAACCTCGATCGCGTCGCGGAGATAAGAGTCGATGAGCACCGGGCTCTTGCCCGACACCACCACGGCCTCGGCGATGTAGCGGGCGAGCTGCGCCTCGTCATGCACGATCTCCATCGCCCTGCCGCCGAGCACATAGGACGGGCGGATCACCAGCGGAAAACCGATCTCCGCGGCGATCTTCTTCGCCTCCTCCGCCGAGCGGGCGATGCCGCTGCGCGGCTGACAGAGGCCCAAGCGCTCGATCAGCGCCTTGAACCGGTCGCGATCCTCAGCCAGGTCGATCGCGTCGGGAGAAGTGCCCAGGATCGGCACTTTCGCCTGTTCGAGCGCCTGGGCGAGCTTGAGCGGGGTCTGGCCGCCGAACTGCACGATCACCCCTTTCAAGCTGCCATTGGCGCCTTCCGTGCGCACGATCTCCAGCACATCCTCTTCCGTCAGCGGCTCGAAATAGAGCCGGTCCGAGGTGTCGTAATCGGTCGACACCGTCTCGGGATTGCAATTGACCATGATGGTCTCGAAGCCCGCTGCCGACAGCGAGAAGGCGGCATGACAGCAGCAATAGTCGAACTCGATGCCTTGGCCGATCCGGTTCGGGCCGCCGCCGAGAATGATGACCTTCTCCTTGGCGGAGGGCCGTGCTTCGCAGGACGCGCGCCCCGCGAAGGGCGCCTCGTAAGTCGAGTACATGTAGGCCGTGGGCGAGGCGAATTCCGCCGCGCAAGTGTCGATGCGCTTGTAGACGGGATGCACGTTGAGCGCGCGGCGCTTTTCGGCCACCTCGCTCGCCTCAAGTCCCGCAAGCTTCGCCAACCGCTCGTCGGAGAAGCCCATTGCTTTCAGCGCGCGGAGATTGGCCCCGTCCTGCGGCAGGCCATGGCGGCGAATGCGTTCCTCCGTCCCCACGATCTGGGCGATCTGGCGCAGGAACCATGGATCGATGCGGCAGGCCTCGTAGATCTGGCTTTCGTCGAAGCCGAGCCGCATGGCCTGCGCCACTTTGAGGATGCGGTCGGGGGAGGGGGTCCCGAGCGCGGCGCGGATCGCATTCTTGTCGTCGCCGAGGCCGAGCCCCTCAATCTTGATATCGTCGAGTCCGGTAAGATCCGTCTCCATCGAGCGCAGCGCCTTTTGCAGCGACTCCTGGAAGGTGCGGCCGATCGCCATCGCCTCGCCCACCGACTTCATCGAGGTGGTCAAGGTCGGCGTCGATCCCGGGAACTTCTCGAAGGCGAAGCGCGGAATCTTGGTCACCACATAGTCGATGGTGGGCTCGAACGAGGCCGGCGTGGCACCGCCGGTAATGTCGTTGGCGAGCTCGTCGAGCGTGTAGCCTACCGCAAGCTTCGCCGCGATTTTGGCGATCGGGAAGCCGGTGGCCTTGGAGGCAAGCGCGGAAGAACGCGACACGCGCGGATTCATCTCGATGATGACGAGCCGCCCGTCGGCCGGGTTGACCGCAAATTGCACGTTCGACCCGCCGGTTTCCACGCCGATCTCGCGCAACACCGCGATCGAGGCGTTGCGCATGATCTGATATTCCTTGTCGGTGAGGGTGAGCGCCGGCGCCACGGTAATCGAATCGCCGGTATGCACGCCCATCGGGTCGACATTCTCGATCGAGCAGATGATGATGCAATTGTCGTCCTTGTCGCGGACGACCTCCATCTCGTACTCCTTCCAGCCGAGCACCGATTCCTCGATCAGCACCTCCGAGGTGGGCGAAGCGTCGAGGCCGCGCTCGACGATCTCAAGGAACTCCTCGCGGTTATAGGCGATGCCGCCGCCGGTCCCGCCCAAGGTAAAGGACGGGCGGATGATGGCGGGAAGGCCGATCTCCGGCATCGCCTCCAGCGCCTCGATCAGGCCCTTCTCGACATAGCGCCGCCGCCGCTCGCCCTCGCCGCCCGCCCATTCCGCCTCGAAATCGGCGAGCGCCCGCTCGCGCTCGGGCCCGGCTTGCGTCGATGCCTCGATGCGCGCGATCTCGTCTTTATATTTCTTGCGGTCCGCCCGCTTGAGCGATGAGGCATCGGCGAGGCGGGAGCGGGGCGTCTCGAGCCCGATCTTCTTCATTGCCTCGCGGAACAGTTCGCGGTCCTCGGCCTTGTCGATCACCTCGGCGCGCGCGCCGATCATCTCCACGCCGAATTTCTTGAGAACGCCAGCCCGGTCGAGCGAGAGTGCCGCGTTAAGCGCGGTCTGCCCTCCCATAGTCGGCAACAGCGCGTCGGGGCGCTCCTTCTCGATGATCTTGGCGAGGAACTCGGGCGTGATCGGCTCGATATAGGTCGCGTCGGCCACGTTCGGATCGGTCATGATCGTGGCCGGGTTCGAGTTCACCAGGACGATGCGGTAGCCCTCTTCCTTCAGCGCCTTGCAGGCCTGCGTGCCGGAATAGTCGAACTCGCAAGCCTGGCCGATCACGATCGGGCCGGCTCCGATGATCAGGATGGACTTGATGTCTGTGCGTTTAGGCATGCTCAGTCAGGGGCTGACCCCGCGGAGACTCGTCTCGTTGGATTCTAAGGCTAGAGGGCACCATATAGGCGAAAAGACCCGGCACGGGAAGCCGCGGCGAACGGCTTTCCCCATCGGCTTGAGCGGGGCACGAAGCGCCCGTCAGGGCCGGGCGGGGAGTGGTGGCGCGGGGGGCTGCGGACAAGGGCCCGGAGTCCAGGGACCGCCCGTGGGCACGGCCAGATCGGGATAGTCCTGCGGGAGGGCGGCGAGAATCGCCCGCATGTCCTGGTAGCGTGCCGCGTTGTCGGCGCTGCCGAGCACCACGGCGACCACCGTCTGTCCGTTCGGCGCCTGCCAGCCTGCGACCAGATTGTAGATCTTCTTGCCCCGATGCGTGCCGGTCTTGGCGCCGAGGATGCGTTCCTCGCCAAGAATCTCAACCGTGCTGTCGAGCGAGACGGTTCTCGCTTCAGACCCCCGGACTGCGAAGCTCCGCTGCGCGCAGCGCCAAAACGGCAGGAGCATCTGGTCGCGAAAGACGGTTGCGCCGATAGCGGCAACATCCTGGGCGGCGGCGGTATTGGCCGGGGACAAACCGTGCGGATCGGCGAATTTGGCGCCTTTGGCCCCAAGTGAGCTTGCGGCACGATTCATTTCCGCCACGAAGTGTTTGATGGGATCGCCTTTCTTACCCTCCGCGGCGAGCATGGCTTGACCCGTGCCGTCGGCGATGGCGACCGCCGCATCGTTGCCGGAGACAAGCAACAAGCCGTAGAGCAGCTGCTCCAGGCTCCACTCCTCGCCGGCGCGTAGCCCTGCGGTCGATCCCTTGGCGAGATGCTTGGGTTCGATGGTCACGGTCGCCGCCAGCCGCCCGTCCATCTGCCGCATCAGCACGTAAGCTGTAACCAGCTTGGTGAGGCTTTGCAGCCGCACCGGCTTGCCGTTGCCTTTGCGGTAGAGAACTTGGCCCGTGTCGGCATTGACGACGTAGACCGTCTTGGCGGTCACCTGCGGCGGAGCCATCGCCCTCAGCCGAAGCACCTGGCCCGCGATAAGCCCCGCTGCGACGGCGGCCGCGCCAAGCGCGATTACAAATTTCCAGACTGAAATCACCCTGAGCTTATAGCGGATGGATCAGGCAGGACGGAACCCCTGAGGCCGGGGCGCTATGCATGGCAAAGGCCCGGCGGGCGGGGGACCGCCGGGCCCAAAGGGCAAAGGGCTTGGGGGGGCTTAAGCCGCTTTGCGGAACATCTGCGGAATGGTGGCGTGGTAGCTCGGCCGTCCTTGGAACGCCGCGCGATGGCGCGCGACATTCGGCGCCTCGGCGACGAGCCCCGGCCCCTCCGGCGCGACCGCAACCAGCGCGTCGACCATCGGCATCAGGATGAAATCGTCGAGATGCGGCCCCTCGCCGTGCAGGAATGGGCCCTTGCCGAGCGCGCGGTCGAGAATGGCGAGATGATTGCGAATGTCGGGGATTGCGCCGTCAATCGTGGCGCGGTCGATCGCCTTGCCGGTGAATTGCGGCAGCACATACTGCACCACGCAACGGCCCATGATCGAGCGTGAGATATAGTCGATCAGCGCGCTTATCCATTGCTCCAGGCGCACCGCTTCGAGCGGATCTGCCGGCACGAGCCGCGGGCCGTCGAATATGCGGTCGATGTAATGCCCGATCGCCAGGGTCTCGAATACCACCACGTCGCCATGCCGCATGGCGGGGATGCGCCCGAACGGGTGCAGCGCGAGGTGCTTTTCACCCTTCATATCGGTGAACTCGGTCATGCCGTTGGTGGTGAGGGTGTAATCGACGCCCTTTTCTTCGCAGGCGATGCGCGCGGCGCGCACCCAGTTGGAAATGTCGAAGCCGATGATCTCCAGCGCAGCCATGGGGAACCTCCTGGTTTTCGTCCTACTCGCCGCGAGTGTTGCCGAGGACATAATATGTTCAAGAACATATTTTGAACTGGCGCTATTCTGGGAACTGCGTGAGACGACAGCGCGGGAGGAGGAGCCGATGCCTTACACACCCGAGCACAAGGAACGGACGCGCCGGCGCATCGTGCAGAGCGCGCGGCGGCTCTTCAACCGGCACGGCTTCAACGGCGTCTCGATCGACGAGATCATGGCCGAGGCAGGGCTTACCCGCGGCGGCTTCTACAACCATTTCAACACGAAAGAAGAGCTTTACGCGGAAGTGGTGCAGCAGGTTCTTGCCTGTCGCGAAGGCGAGGACAAAGGCCATGCCAATGGTACGCGGCCGCTGAGCAATGGAGGCGAATTCATCGCCGCCTATCTATCGCGGGCGCATTTCGATGATCGCGACAATGGCTGCCCGCTGATGGCGCTGCCGTCCGACGTCGCCCGCGGCGGGGAACCGGCGAAGCGCGCCTACCGCCTTGTGCTGGAATACATGATCGAGCACCTGCAAGCCGAGGTGCCGGGGGCCGACCCGCGCCGGCGCGCTCTTGCCGTCGCGGCGCTCTGCATCGGGGGCATGGCGGTCGCCCGCGCGGTTGATGACACGGAGCTTGCCCACGAGCTCAGGGAAGCCGCGCTGGACATGGCGCTCACGCTTGGCGGCTGGAACAAGCTCCCCGCCGCCGCCGAGTAATGCCGGAAGATCAACCCGTCTAAACCGTCGCGCTGATTCCGAAGATCGTTGCACAGACGCTCGTCTTCGCGGCGCTGCTGTTCCTGCCGGCAGGGACGCTGCATTGGTGGCAGGGCTGGACCTATCTCCTGATCTCGCTAATCGCCGGTATTGCCGGCGCGGTATGGTTGAACGCCACCAATCCTGGACTCCTGCGGGAGCGTATGAAGCCGCTTTCGCAGCCCGATCAGCCGGTCGCGGACAAGCGCGCAACCTTCATTTTTGTCTGCCTTGGCCTCCTCTGGTTCGTTTTCATTCCGCTCGACGTGTTTCATCTCCACCTTCTGCCTTTGCCGCCCTCCTGGCTGCGGTGGACGGGGCTCGCGCTCTGGGCCGTCTCGATGTGGCTTATCTATCTGGCCTTTCGTGAGAACAGCTTTGCGGCCACGGTGGTGAAACTGCAGAAGGAGCGGCAGCAGACCGTGATCGACAGCGGGCCCTATGCCGTCGTGCGTCACCCGCTCTACTCCGCCGTGCTGATCTACGCCGCCGGCATCGCTCTCTGGCTCGGCTCGGTCGCCGCAATTCCGCTCATCGTCGTGCCGCTTGTCGGGCTGGTCCTGCGGATCAGGGTCGAGGAGGCGCATCTAGAGCGCCATCTGCCCGGCTATGACGCCTATCTGCGCAAGGTGCCTTGGCGTCTCGTGCCGTATGTCTGGTGAGGGGCTAGCCCGCCTTCCGCTTCTGCATCGCCTCGACGAAGCGGACGAAGAGATAGTGGCTGTCCTGCGGTCCGGGGGATGCCTCCGGATGGTATTGCACCGAGAAGACCGGCTTATCTTTCAGACGCAGCCCGGTGTTCGACCCGTCGAACAGCGAGACATGTGTCTCCTCGACATCGGCGGGAAGGCTGTCGCGATCGACCGCGAAGCCGTGATTCATCGACGTGATCTCGACTTTCCGCGTGGTGAAGTCCTTCACCGGGTGGTTCGCGCCGTGATGGCCTTGATGCATCTTCTCGGTCGTACCGCCGAGTGCGAGCCCCAACATCTGATGGCCTAGGCAAATGCCGAACACCGGCAGGCCTGAGTCGACGAGCTTTTTGATCTCGGGCACCGCATACGCGCCGGTTGCCGCCGGATCGCCGGGGCCGTTGGAGAGAAATACGCCGTCGGGCTTGCGCTCCAAAATTTCCTCCGCGGTCGTCGTCGCCGGTACGATAGTAAGCCGGCAGCCGACCGTGGCGAGCTCGCGCAAGATGTTGCGCTTAAGTCCGTAATCGATGGCGATGACGTGGAAGCGCGGAGCCGCCTGCCGCCCATAGCCTTTGCCCCACTGCCACGACGTCTCGTCCCAGGAATAGCTCTGACCGCAGGTCACGTCTTTGGCGAGGTCCTGTCCCTCCATGCTGGGAGCCGCAGCCGCTTGCCGCTTCAGCGCGTCGAGATCGAATCTTCCGTCAGGCGCATGCGCGATCACCGCATTTGGCATGCCCTTCTCGCGGATCAGCGCCGTCAGCGCGCGCGTGTCGACCCCGGTGACGGCGATGATGCCGCGCGCCTTGAGCCAGTAATCGAGGCTCTGTCCCGCGCGCCAATTGGAGGGCGCGGTGATCTCGCCGCGCAGCACGCAGCCGCGCACGCCGCCGGTGGCGAGGCTTGCCGACTCCATGTCCTCGTCGTTGGTCCCGACATTGCCGATATGCGGGAAGGTGAAGGTGATGATCTGCGCGGCATAAGACGGGTCGGTCAGGATCTCCTGATAGCCGGTCATCGCCGTGTTGAAGCAGACTTCGCCGACCGCGATGCCCGGGGCGCCCGCGCCTTTGCCTTCGATCACGGTGCCGTCGGCAAGAACGAGCAGACCGGTCGGCGCCTCGCGCGTCCAACCGCGCACACGCGATGTTGCGGCCTCTTCGGCCAGCGCTTGGTCTCTCTCGCTCATCGTCTCGTGTTGGCGCCGCGCTGCACGGCCGCCCGGGTTGCAAATCGGGTGCGGGAACTCTCACAGCAAGGGCAGCGCCGGGAAAGCGCGCCGGCCCGCGTCCTCTTACGTCACAGCGGCGACGGGGTCAATCCAAAGGGTAAAAAATGTTGTTGTTAGAACAGGCACTTAGGCCATGCAATTCGCTTGCTTGGGCCGGCAGCGTCAATTAGGTTGAAAACTTCCCTCCGCAAACGCTCCGGCAAAAATCCATGCGCGAGACCATTAGTGCTGCCCTGAAAGATGCGACCAAGGCGCAAGACAAGCGCCGCATCTCCACGCTCCGGCTGATCAGCGCCGCGATCAAGGACCGCGACATCGCTGCCCGCACCGCCGGCAACGAACGGGCGACGGACGCCGAGCTGCTCGAGTTGCTCGCCAAGATGATCAAACAGCGCGAGGAGTCGGAGAAGATCTATGCCGATGCGGGCCGTGCCGAGCTTGCCAAGCAGGAGGCGGAGGAGATCGTCATCATCCGCGAATATCTGCCGAAGCAACTCTCCGACAAAGACATGGAGAAGGCGATCGCCGAGGCGCTCGCCAAGTCGGGCGCGGCGAGCGTGAAGGACATGGGCAAGGTGATGGCCGAGCTCAAAGCGCGCTACGCCGGCCAAATGGATTTCGGCAAAGCGAGTGCGCTGGTGAAATCGAAGCTCGGCTGATTATTCCATCCTCTATCTCGCGTTTCGCGGGAATGACATTTGCCTGATTTGCGTGCAACGCGAATCAATCACGCACAATCGCGCGCCAATACGAGAATCAAATCGCTTATTCGCCTCGCAACGTGCGGCGCCCCGCCACGCGTCAGTTTGTCAGTGCGCTGCAACATAGACTCGTCACTGCGCTGCACTATCTGTGCCTCTCACGCGGCACGGAGTGATTCCGCGCCGACATTTTGAAAGGAGGCCAATTCAATGGTCCAGTTCTTACAGGTTTCACCCGCGAGAGTTTTGGCGTTCGCGTTTGCACTCGCGATATTCACCGGAGAGGCGGTCGCTGCGCCTGCCGATGGGCCGCTCACCAATCTCGGTCCGGTCGGTCCGCGCGAGCCGCTTCTCGTCCAGGTCGGCGAGCAGCGCTTCATCGCCTTTTTCACGCAAGAGCGCGGTGAGTGCGCGATAAGCGCCGTGACGTGGAAGGATGCCGATCCCGACGAACCCTATTCGTCGGCACGCGTCCGCGTCAGCCTCAAGCCTGGTCAGGTCATGGAGCTTGACGGCCCGCAGCGCCGGTCGATGGGCCTGCTTTGCGGCGCCGACGCGGCGAATCTCACCGTGACGGCTCCCGCCGAACTGATCCTCACCGGCTCGACCGACGGCCACAAATAGCCGGATATTAGATAGAAGAATTGCGGCGGGCGGGGCGCAAGGTCCCGCCCGTTTTCATTGCGTCGAGACGCGGCGACCGCCAACCGGCCAATCCCCTGCCTTTACCTTCACCGGCATTTTTCTTGTGGCGCGCGGACAAGCGCGACAGGATGGCGCGTGTCAAATCCACAGGAGGGGTGAGTGATGCGATTCTCGATATTCCCAGCAGCCGCGTTCTTTGCAGCTCTTTGTCTTGCACCGTTGCAGGCGTCGGCAAGCCCGGCTTATGCCTGTTCCGTCGCCGAGATTTTTGAATGTACGGCCGTTGCCGGCTGTCAGCGGGTCTCGGCGGCGCAAGCCAATCTCCCGCCCTTCGTCACCTTGAATGTCAAAGAGAAGAATCTGTTTTCGGGTCTGTTCGGCGGACAGGGATTGTTTAGCCCCGGGGATGTCTACGAAGACCCGAAGGTGCTCATCCTCCACGGAAGGCATGACGTCCTCACCTGGACCGCGGTCGTCTCCAAAGCGACCGGCGAGATGTCCATGTCGATCGCCAATCTGGGCAGGACCTACGCGCAATTCGGCCACTGCACGCCTCAGCCTTAAGCGACGAGTGGGTCGTCAGCGCACCCCGCCCGTCATTCTTTGCCGGTTTTGTGTGCACGAATCCTCAGCAGACTGCTCATCCAGCGGCTGCCCGTGATAAAGTTCGGCGATGCAGGGGGCTATCGCGGCGCCAAGATTCGCTGCGATCGCGGTGCTGGTGGCCGGGCTGGCCATAATCGGCGCTAGAGCCGCGGATGCTGGCGGATTCGGCGTAAGGGAACAATCGGCATCGGGATTGGGCGCGGCCTTCGCGGGTATCGCCGCGGGCTCCAGTTTGAGCTCGATCTTCTGGAACCCCGCGGCCGTTTCGCTCGCGCAGGAACTCGAAGCGGAAATCGACGGGGCCCTGATCCTTCCCGACACGCATATCAGCGGGACAGCATCGCTCGAGCCTGAGCCGCCGCTTCCGCCGCCGTTCCCGTCGAGCATCCCGCTGTCGTTTCTTGACTCGAATGGCGGCGACTTCGCCGGACCGACTTTCGTTCCCGCCTTTTATGCGGGCGCGCCGTTGCGCGGCGGATGGTCCGTCGGTTTCGGCTTCAACGGTCCCTTCGGCGTCACCACCGAGCCTGACAACGACAATTGGGCCGGCAAGTTCGAGGGCCGCACCTCGCGGCTCAAGACCTACAATTTCAATCCCGTCGCGTCCTATGCGGTCACGCCGGCGCTGACGCTCGGCGTAGGCGCGCAGATCGAGTTCGCTGACGTGACCTTGAAATCTGCCTATCCCGGCATCGGCGGTCTTGCCGGCCGCAATCCCAACGCCGTGATCGATGGCGATGATTACGGTTTCGGCTACACGCTCGGCGCGCTTTGGCGCCCCACTGACGCAACTTCGGTCGGCCTCGGCTTCCGATCCTCGATCGAGCACAGTCTGGACGGAAAAGCCTCCGTCGCCGGTGTGAAGTCGTTGGGCAACGCCAAAGTCTCGGCCGAGCTTGAACTGCCCGAGATCGCCACGCTCAGCCTTCGACAAAAGACCGGGCAGCGCCTGACCCTGCTCGGCACGGTGGAATGGACCAATTGGTCCGATCTCGATCGGGTCGTCGTCAAGGCGCGCACGACCAATCCCGCGCTCGGCGCGGTTTCGGGCGCTCCCCTGACCGAACTTCTGTTTCAGTGGCACGACGGCTGGTTTTTCTCGGGGGGAGGCGAGTTCGCGTTGAACGATCGCGCCACCTTGCGCGCCGGCGTGGCGTGGGAGCAGTCGCCGATCCGCCATGCGACGGAGCGTCTGACGCGCGTTGCCGATTCGGATCGTGTTTGGCTGAGCGTGGGCGCAAGCTATAGCCTCGGCCCAGGAACCAGCCTGGATGTGGCCTATGCCCACGTGTTCTTCGACGATGGCGCGATCGACCGGGCGACCGAGATTCCCGGAGCGGGGAGCATTCACTTGCTGGCGGAGGCCGAGCAGGAGCTGGACATCGTCGCGGTGAGCCTCAGGATGAAGCTCGGTGCGGTGCGCCGGTAATTGCCGCTAGGTTTAGCGGTTGAGCGGCGGCGTTTCGGCTTCGGCGCTGACCAGCTCCGTGAGCGGGCTGATGCTGACGCTTGCCACGCCCGCCTCGATCATGCCGAGCTGCGTCGCGGCGGCTTTCGACACGTCGATGACGCGGCCTTTGGCGAATGGACCGCGATCGTTGATGCGCACCACCACGCTGCGGCCATTGCCGAGATTGTCCACCTTCACCTTGGTGCCGAAGGGGAGCGAGGGATGCGCCGCGGTCAGCGCCTCGGGATCCATGTCCTCGCCGCTCGCGGTTTTGGAGCCGAGCTCGTACCAGGATGCCCGCCCGGTCTCCGCCGGCGCGTCCTCGTTGCCGCCGTCCTCGGGCAACGGCGTCACGATCTCCGGCACCGGCAACGCCACTTCGACGACGGGCGGGTAAAGCTCTGGGGCACGCCGCGCTTCCTTTCGCACAGGCTCGCGCGCGGCCTTCGCCGCCCGGTTGGGAGTCTGGGTGGGTTCGGTGGCGACCGACGCCGCGGGTGGAAATTCAGAGCTGGGCGCGGAAATGATGTGGTTGGCGACATAAAGAGCGGCGGCGACCCAGAACACGGCAACGCCGAGGGCGGCAGCCCATGTCGCAGGTTGGACCTGGCGCGGAAAAACGCCCGCAACGCAACGCATCTTGGATTTCCCTGTTAACCCGCCTGTTTTCAGGGACTAACGCTCGGGTCGGGACGAGGTTCCGCCGACGCGGAAAGGCGGGCCTGTACAAACGCTCCGCCGTTCTCTATTCGTTCCAGTGAATAGCGGTGATGAGTCGCTCAAGCCCTGTGGGCAGAAGCGGCGAAGCGGCGCCCAATCCGGCCATGAAGTTCTCCGATTCGTTTTTGGATGAGATCCGCGCGCGGCTCCCTGTGTCGCAGGTCGTCTCGCGCCGCGTGAACCTGAAGCGGGCGGGCCGCGAATGGAAGGGTCTCTCGCCTTTCAACAAGGAGAAGACACCCTCCTTCACCGTCAACGATCAGAAGGGCTTCTATCACGACTTCTCCTCAGGCAAGCACGGCGACATCTTCGCCTTCGTGATGGAGACCGAGGGTCTCACCTTTCCCGAGGCAGTCGAGAGGCTTGCCGGCGAAGCCGGGCTCGAACTGCCGAAGCCCGACCCGCAATATGAGCGCACCGCCAAGGAGCGGCTCGGCCTTTACGATGCGCTCGAAGCTGCTGCGCGTCTCTTCGAGGAGGCGCTGCAAGCGGGGGAAGGGCGCGACGCGCGTCTCTACGCCGAGCAGCGCGGGCTTGCTCATGCGACCGTCAACGAGTTCCGCATCGGATTCGCACCCAATGCGAAGGAGGCGCTCAAAGCGACTCTAACCAAACGCGGATTCACCGAGCAGCAGCTCCTCGATGCCGGCCTCTTGATCAAGCCCGACGACGGCCGCGCGACCTATGATCGCTTCCGCCACCGGCTCACTATTCCTATCCTCGACGCCAAGGGCAGGGTGATCGCCTTCGGCGCCCGCGCGCTCGATCCCGCGCAAGAGCCGAAATATCTGAACTCGCCCGAGACCAAGCTGTTCGACAAGGGCTCGACCGTCTTCAATTTTGCCCGCGCCCGCAAAGCCGCCTTCGACAAAAGCGAGCTGATCGTGGTCGAAGGCTATATGGACGTGATCGCGCTCTATCAGGCGGGCTTCGCCAACACCGTCGCCACGCTCGGCACCGCTTTCACCGAGCGGCAGATGGAGCTGCTCTGGCTGCTCGCGCAAGAGCCAGTGATTTGCTTCGACGGCGACCGGGCCGGGGAGGCGGCCGCGGCGCGCGCCATCGACCGCATGTTGCCTGT
The DNA here is from genome assembly GCA_052039105.1 of Methyloceanibacter sp. GTDB lineage: Bacteria > Pseudomonadota > Alphaproteobacteria > Rhizobiales > Methyloligellaceae > Methyloceanibacter. The sequence continues at coordinate 3,546 of JBQGDO010000128.1, read as the reverse complement.
GCTGCGCGAGGGCCGCTCCTTCCGCTTCGCCTTTCTGCCCGAGGGCTCCGATCCGGACGATCTGGTGCGGAGCAAGGGCGCAGACGCGCTCAAGACCTGCCTTGCTGCCGCCCGCCCGCTGATCGACGTGCTCTGGCTGCGCGAGCTGAAAGCACATCCGATCGATACGCCGGAGCGCCGCGCAGCCCTCGAAGCGCGGCTCGAAGATTTGCTCGGCCAGATCGGCAATGCGCGCGTGCGCGATCACTACCGGCGCGAGGTGAAGAACCGGCTGTTCAATCTGTGGCGCGAGCAGGGCAGCGCGCGCGGCAAACGGCCGGCGAACCCCGTCGCGCGGCCGGCCGGAAGGGCCACGCCTCCGCCCATGCCGTCGGCCTACGGCTTCGCCACCGTCATCATGCTTGCGCTCGCCAACCACCCTTGGCTGCTCGATCGCTTCGCCGAGGAAGTTGCAAGTCTCGAGATCAGGGAGAAGCGGCTCGCGGCGTTGCTTGGCGCGGTGACCCGGCTCATCTTCGAGGATCACGCCATCACTGGCGAGCGCTTGGCCGAGCGCCTTGCCGAGCATCCAGAGGGTAAGCTCTTCGACAGACTGTTGCGTGAAAGCGCCTTCAAGCGCGTCACCTTCCTGCAGCCCGATACGCCGCGGCCCGAAGTCGAGCAGCATTTCGCCGATCTGATCTTCCGCTTCCGCGCGCTGCCCAATCTCACGCGCGAGCTTGCCGAACATGCCGACCATCTGGCGGAGGTATCGGAAGACGAGTTCGAGCGCTTTGCCCAACTTCGGCTGCAGGTGGCCGGCATCGGCCAGCATCACGAGGCCGACGATGCCGGCGACCGCGATGCCGCCAAGCGCTTCCAGGAGACGGTGGCGCGCCTCAAGCGGGAACATGCCGACGCACATCGCCGCCGCCGCCCGGAAAAGCACGACTAGCCTGCGGGTGAAGTCGAAACCAGGGCGTCATCCGCCCGCCGCGCGCAGATATTCTTGAAAGCGTCAAAATCCCTGTCGTAGATTTTCTGGGCGAGTGAGGTCAGGAGATATGCCCATGCGAGCTGCGCGCATGCACGCCTACAACAAGCCTCTGGTTTTGGAAGAGGTCCCGATCCCCGAGATCGAGCCCAACGAAGTTCTCGTCAAGGTCGGGGCCGCCGGCATGTGCCGCACCGACGTGCAATTGCTGGACGGATATTTTCGCCCCTATGCCGAATCGACCTTCCCGCTGACTCCGGGGCACGAGATCGCCGGCACGATCGACAAAATCGGCGGCGTCGCGGCGAAGTCTTCCGGTTTCGAAGAGGGCGACCAGGTCGTCGTCCTGGGAGGATGGGGAGATGAAACCTGTCGCCACTGCCACGAAGGCAACACGCAGATCTGCCCGCACGGGAAATGGCCCGGCTTCGGTCCCTATGGCGGCTATGCGGAATATGTGCCCGTGCCCGTCCAATATCTCATCAAGATCGACAAACGCTATGGCCTGAAGGCCGAAGAGCTTGCGCCGATCACCGATGCGGGCCTGACGCACTATCGCGGCATCTAGAAGCTTCTCGTCGCGGGCGCGCTTGTGACCAATAGCGTGCTGTCCGTTTTCGGCATCGGCTTGATCGGGACCTATGCGATTCAATATGCCAAGCTGCTTGGCGGCGGCGCGACCGTGGTTGCTTTCGGCCGCAATGCGGAGAAGCTTGACGCTGCCAAGGAGCTCGGCGCCGACCACGTCATCGACATCAAGGGCAAATCGCTCGACGACATCCGCACCGATCTCGCCAAGGCGACGGGTCAGCGCGAGATCGACGCGGTGATCGACTGCGCCGGCGCGAAGGAGATGATCCAGCTCGGCTTCGGCCTGTTGTCGGTCGGCGCGCACTACTCGTCGGTCGGGCTGGTGGGCGACCGGATCGACATCCCGCTCTTCCCGCTGGTCGCCCGCGAATACACCTATCACGGCTCGTTCTGGGGCAATTACAACGACCTGAGCGAGGTCGTAACGCTGGTGCAGGAGGGCAAGGTGCGCCATACGGTCAAGCCGATTCGCTTCGAGGAGGTCAACGAGACCCTCGATCTCCTGCGCGAGGGCGAAGTCGTCGGCCGCGCCGTGATCAAATATTAGGCCGCGCGGGGCCCCCACCAAGACCGCCCTCGGCCCCATTCTTGCAGGCCTTGGCGGCAACGATCCAAGTCAAGCCAAGAAATTCCTTGGCGTGGCGGGCTTGCGGCCTTGACACCCGCACCCCCCCTCGCCAATTCATGCGGAAGAACGTGCAAAACGCCGGCGGCCATGGGTTTTCGGGGCGAAAACGCGATTCTTGACGCCGTTTTCGAAGGGCTGAGGTCCCCCCGCGACATGAGTTCGGCCATTCGGATGACATCATGCTGGGAGCAATCTTGCCGAAGTATCGGCACGTTCTTAGTCCATTGTCCCGGCCTTCAGTGCCTGCGTTCTTTGGGAGAGTGGCAGTCGATCCAAGCTTGCCGCCAGTATAGAAAAATGCGGCATCAGGGCTTGGACCAGGGTCATGCTTAATTGACGATTAACGGAGCACCCGTTAATCGCTTCATGGGAATGGCCCATAAGTGGAGCGCTTAGGCTGGAGCGATGCGCGTCGGTGAAGATGCGCGCCTCCAAGGACGAATCTGCGCTGCGGAGTAAGATGAATGGCAACGAAAACCGCTGAAGCCGAAGACCAGGAGCAACCGGAAGCCCAGACGACGGACGGTCCGGTGCTCGACATGTCCGACGCTGCAGTCAAGAAGCTGATCAAGACCGCGAAGGCGCGCGGCTTTGTGACCTACGATGAGCTGAACGAGGTCCTCCCCTCCGAGGAAGTCTCCTCCGAGCAGATCGAGGACACCATGTCGATGCTGTCCGACATGGGCATCAACGTGATCGACACCGACGAGGCGGAGGAGGGCGCGCCCGCCGCCGAGGGAGAGGGCGAGAGCCCGCGCCCCGTGGTCGCCGCCGCTCCCATCGCCAAGGCCGAGACCCCAGCCAAGGAGCCCACCGAGCGCACCGACGATCCCGTGCGCATGTATCTGCGCGAGATGGGCTCGGTCGAGCTGTTGTCCCGCGAGGGCGAGATCGCCATCGCCAAGCGCATCGAAGCCGGCCGCGAGGCGATGATCGCCGGCCTGTGCGAGAGCCCGCTCACCTTCCAGGCCATCATCATCTGGCGCGACGAGCTGAACGACGGCAAGATTCTGCTGCGCGACATCATCGACCTCGAAGCCACCTATCAGGGCCCGGACGCCAAGCCCGCGCCCTCCCAGCCGCTGCCCGGCGAAGAGGGCCAGGCGCAGCCGCAGCAAAACGGCAACGGCCAGGCGCAGCCCGGCGCGCGCGCCGCGGGCGACGACGAGGATCAGGAGCCGGCGCCCGAAGAGTTCGAGGACGACGAGGACGATCTGGAGAATTCGCTTTCGCTCGCCGCCATGGAGGCCGAGCTCAAGCCCAAGGTGCTGGAGACCTTCGACCTGGTCGCCACCAACTACAAGAAGCTGCGCAAGCTGCAGGACCAGCAGGTCGAGCGCGCGCTGAAGAACGA
>JBQGDO010000127.1:0-3655 GCA_052039105.1 Methyloceanibacter sp. | reverse complement strand
TCTCGGGAAGAAACAGCCGCAACGCCAGCATGACCGGTACTTCACCTCGCGCCAGTGTCAGCGACACCAGGGTCTGGCAGTTCGCGGTCTTGCCCAGCGCCGAAGCATACTGCGCAGCGACACCTACCGAATGCGTGCCTTTCTTGGGTATCGCGGTGTCGTCGATCACCAGCACGGCATCGCTGCCGCCGACCAGCTTATCCGCTTGAGCCAGCAGTTCTGTCTCCACCGGCCCGGCATCCCAGACCCCGGCCGCGATGAAGTGGTGCAATTGATCGTAGTCACCAACTGCAACCCGCTCCGCCAGCGGCTGAACGCTCTTGCGCTCGCCAGGACCGATCAGTCCCGACACGTAGAGCGGGCACATTTGCCGCCGTGCTTTGTGACCCAACCGATCCAGAAACGGCTCGAGCCAACGTTCAAGCTCCCCTCTCCAATCCAAAGTCCTGCTAACCATGGTCGGCACCTCCAAAAAGCCGACCACCCATGAGTCACAGAAAAAGTGATTTGGGAATCCCACCCCGCTAAAATCTGCCAAAGTAGTGCTAGTGTCCCGCCACACTAGTGCCCGGAATCGCAAGTCGCTGATACGGGAGCTGCGACCCGCAGCGAGATTGCGGACCGCGCCACGATCTCGGTGCGCTCCCTCTCCCCAGCGGGGAGAGGGCTGGGGTGAGGGGGATCGGATCCATCGAGAGACCTTGACCCCTCACTCCACCCCTCTCCCAGCCGAAGTCGGATTTATACGACATCGGCCGGCTCAGAGTGCCGAACTCGGGTAAACCCGAGTTGGTGGGAGAGGGAGCCTACCGAGCTCGCCGACAGGTCAGCGGATCGAATACGAAGCGCGACTCACGTTTCAACGATAGTGGGTACTAGGCTCATTCGAGCGCGGTGTGCACCCAGGTGACTGTCGCGTGCAGCCTCGAGCCGAGGCCGGAAGCCGCGGTGATGATCGCGATCGACATGGCGGCCGCGATCAGCCCGTACACGACCGTCGTCGCACCCCTTTCGTCCCGTTCGAACCGCTGCAAGAGCATTCTCATGGCCCACCGCGCTCCATCGACCGTACCGGTCAGGCTGATCTAATCACCGATCCGCTTCGACTTTGTTGCGCCGTTCGCTAAAATTGCGCGCAATCCGCCTCTTTCCGGCATCCGCGCGGGGGTCATGGTCCGGTTCGAGGTGGCTTGCGGTCAGAACGGACTGATCGGGAAATAGCGCAGCCACAAATCGGTGAAACGGCCCTGCTCCCACACCCGGAACAGCGCCCAATTCAGCGCCAAGCGGACGGTGTCGTTGCGCTTCTTGACCACGATGCCGATACCTTCGCCGAAATAGCGGCTGTCGATATAAGGCCCGCCGCGAAAGGTGCAGCAATTCTCGGAATCGGTGCCGTTGAGCCAGAAGGCGAGCGAGATCGCATCGCCGAACAGGAGATCGACCTCGCCGCGCTGCAACGCCGTCCGCGCCGCGTCCGCGCTCGGATAGGTGCGCAGCTCGACCTCGGTAAACAAGCCCTTAAGATATGCCTCGTGCGCGGTACCGGCGACGACGGCCACCTTCTTGCCTTCGAGCCGCTCCGGCAGCGGGTCGGTGATCGGCGAATCCCGCCGCGCCACGAACCGCGCCGGGGTACGGTAATAGGGATCGGTGAAGTCGACCCTGGCGCGCATGTCGGCCGTCGCCGCGATCGAGGCGATCGCCGCGTCGCCTTGATTGGCATTCAGCGCGGGGATCAGCGTCTCGAAGCGGCGCATCTGCACGGTGCAGGCGAGCTTGAGTTCCTCGCACAGCATGCGCGCCAGATCGACGTTGAAGCCCTGCGGGTTTCCATCCGGTCCAGCAAAATTGAAGGGCGGGTAATCGGTCTCGGTGAGGAAACGGATCACGCTGATCCGCGACACATCGGGCTTTTCGGGGCGCCGCCGCGGGTCCCAGAATCCGGGCACCCGCACGCCCGGATCGGCGCCCGCGGTTTCCGCGGCCGCCTGCCCCGTGCAGAAAGCGCACGCGACCAGAACGAGGCAAACGGCGAGCGCGGCGAGCCGCCGGGCCGGTATGGCGGCGCCTCGCAGCGAATGGCCGAACGCTATTCCAGGTTGCATCACGCGCAGGGGCCTCGCAAACGTCCGATGACCCCGCTTAAAGCCGAGTTGAGGCAGATCGGTGGCGCGCCCGAGAGCGGCTGGCGTTTGGCACCGCTGCCCCACACCCCGTGTGTACCCACTCCGCTTCCGCGCCACGGCGCTGTGGTGGATGCCTGGACGTGCCGCGCGTCGCCCTGGCGCATATGCGCCCTCTCCCCTCCGCGGGAGAGGGCTCGACGGTGGTGCAACACATCATGAAGGGTGAGGGGGCCACTTCGGAACGATCGCGCTCTTGGTCCCCTCACCCCTGCATCTGCGCTGAACCACTGAGTTGCCCTCTCCCGCACCCGAACTCGGGCTTGCGCGAGTTCGGGCACCTTGAGAGTTGGCCGAAGTCGGGTAAACCCGACTTCGGCTGGGAGAGGGCAAATGCGGCACGCGCACGCAAAAGGCGCCGTTCGTCGCGCAACTCTCGACCCGCCTCGCATCATGGCTTCTTCTGCACCCAGAATTGATACATGCCGGAAAAAGTGGCGGGGTGCTCGCGCTCGAACACGTCCCACGATGCAAGATCGGTCATCGTCCGGTCGTGCGGGGACTTTGCGAGGTATCGCTGCAGCGTGAGGTGATCGAGATCGAAGCCGAGAAACGCGAGCTCGTTCTCCGCGATGAAGTCGGCGATCCGGGGAACCGTAAGGCGGTGCTCCTGCACGTGAAACAGGAGGTCGCGGCAGCCGCTCATGCTGAAGAAATCGCCCGAGGCGGTAACGTTCCTGAATCGCGCGCCCGCTTCGAGGAGATCCTGTCGGCAGCGGCGAATGTCCTGCGCCGTCGGTCGATAGCCCCGCTCGGCAATGAAGGCGCGCGTCTCGACGAGATCGGCGCGCGCGACCTCGCTGTAGAGGCCGAGCGTCATGAATCCGCCCGGCCGCAGGAGAGAGAGGAGCACGCGCCAGCCGGCGAGCGGGTCGGCGAGATGGTGCAGCACGCCCGCGGACTCGATCAGATCGAAGCTGCGTCCGAGCGAGCCGAGTTGGAGGATGTCGGCTTGGGCATATTCGATATTGGTCCGCTCGAGCTCGCGCGTCTTGCGCATCGCATAAGCAAGGCTGGTGAGGCTCAAGTCGACGGCGAGGACTTCGGCGCCGACGAATCGCTGCGCGGTCTCGATCGCGTGCTGGCCGGTGCCGCAGCCGGCGATCAGGATTTCGATCCGGGGCTTGCCGAGGAGCCCAAAGGCGGCAGCAGGCAATCTCCTGCGCAGGTATTGATCGAACGACAGCGGCTGTCCCGCGGGCTCCGCCTTCACCCACCGCGGATAGGGGTTTTCCTCGTATTGCTGCCGGACCTGGCGCGACACCTCGTTCTCGACCGCCGTCAGCGCCGGTATCGACGCGCGCAATTGCCGCTCCTCGGCGGGCTCGCGCACTTGCTGGATGAGAACGCCCGTGACCGCATCCGACCAGGCATTGCTCGGCAACGAGTCCACGCCGGGCAGGGAGTGCAGCGGAAAGTAGGCGGCGACCACCGCGAGCGCGAGCTCGGACGGCAGCGTGCCGGTCGCC
>JBQGDO010000126.1:0-1977 GCA_052039105.1 Methyloceanibacter sp. | reverse complement strand
CGGCACGGCGGACAATATCGCCAGCGCGGTCGCACGCTGCGCCATGCTCGGGAAGGGAAAGCCGCCGCCTATGTCGGCGACATCCACCCGCCAACCGAGCCGCCGAAGCTCCTGGATGATGCGCCGGTCGTAGCCATAACCTCCGGTCGGCGTAGCGAGATCACCCGGCACAGCGAACGCGAGACGCAGCTCATTGTGTGGAAACTTATGCACAATTCGAGTCCCGTGACGTTTGCGCCCAGTGCGACGGCTTCGCGCGAGCGGCAAGCCGAACAATATTCGTCTTCGTGACGGACCCGCTCTCGTCGCCAAGGGGTTTTGTCTCCTTGCAGGCGCATAGGCAGAGGCCGCCGCGAAGAGAATCCATTCGAGCCTGTCGCCCGATGACATCAAGGACGGTGAGCAGCAATGCAACGAGGGCTGGCACGTCTCCTTTGGGAATGAACGTCCAGGGAGCAGACCGAATGCGGCGAAACCCGGCTTGATCGAGCAGGGCGGAAAACTCGGCGTGAGTCAGCATTCGATCGCTGGAAAGATGCTTGGTCGCACACCCCAACAGAGGGGCTATCGTCCGATACCAAACGTAATCGGCATGCGGTGCCAGGCAGAAAAAACGGCCGCCGAGCTTCAGCACCCGGTAGATGCTGGCCAACACTGCTCGCTTGTCGAGCATGTGCTCGAAAGCGCCGATGCAAATCGCCAGATCGATCGACTGGTCGGCCACTCCTTTCAGCTCCTCGGCATCATCCACCTCAAACGCAAGGTTGGTTCTCCGAGTTGAGCTCCGGTGTCGAGCGCGCGCCAATTCAATCATGCCCGGCGAGAGATCGATCCCGACGCCACGAGCCACTTCAGGCCCAAGGGCAAGGAGGTGATGGCCATTGCCGCAACCGAGGTCCAGGACGACGTCAGCGGGCCGCGGCCGGGCCAGACTTCGCACAAGCGCAAGTCGGTATTCGAGCAGCCGTTGCGGGTGACCGTGCTGCTCGGGGGATCCCGTCGAGGCACATCGATCGAAGTAGGACCTGACGTCCGCCGTGTCGTATGCGGGAGTGGTCACGACACCGCGAAATCTCGACCAAGGCGCTCGTTGTTCCGTGCCACGTGACCTCCCCCGGGGCGCGTTCTCGAGATCTGCCGTCCCTGAACAACGCGACGCGGACGTAGACACGGGATCAACTCCTTGCAGCGTTGGCCTTGAGCCAGCGGCCCGGAATGAACGGCAACGCGGTGGCGAAAGACGATCTCGCCGCCCTTCCAGCCGATGAACGGGGCAATGCCGACAACGATCGGATCAGCCCTTCGCGCAACACGCCGGCCCAGCTGTCACATGGCCGATCGCGTGCCGCCGAGCGTCTCCGACTGAGCGAAGGCGTTGGTCTGCCAAGATGGCCTTGGGAAACGACCCGGGCGCCAACCAAATAATCCAATTGCTCGCCCTAGGTTCCCGAGCGGGTCCTGCAAATCGATACTAAGTGAAGGCCTGCTGCACTGCATTTTTTCGCTCGCGCGGAACCCGGCGTCGATGCAATCGGGTTGCACGGTCGCCATCCCAGCTGAAGGCGCGGACGCGGCCTCGGGCACGGTCTCAGCCTCGGCGGCAGTCGAATTCGGTTCTGGCGGAGCGTCGATGATGAGCTGGTTTTTCATCGCCCTGTGGGCTCCATTCCTTGTTGCCTGTGCCAATCACAACGACAAGCTCTTGCTGTCGAGATACCTCAAGCAGAAGAATATCGGAGCCGTTGTCATACTCTCGTCGCTGTTCAGCGGCGTGGCGATCGCGATCGTGTTGCTCGTTCAGCCCGACGTGTACGATGTCGGGCTGGTCCAAGGGTCTGCGCTTGTCGCGACCGGGATGTTGAGCGTCCTCGCCTCTGTTTGTTATCTCTACGCACTCGACATGGATGAAGCATCTTTCGTCACGCCGTTCTATCAGACGGTGCCTATCTTTGCTTTCGTCCTCGGCTATTTCATCCT
>JBQGDO010000125.1:0-6315 GCA_052039105.1 Methyloceanibacter sp. | reverse complement strand
ATCCAGCCATCGCCGTCGCGGAAGTCGAAGAAGTCGTCGTCGGGCCGGCCCCCGCAGCAGCCGGGCGCGCCACCGATTGGGGCGCAATTATCGGCGGGGCGCTTGCCGCGATCTCCGTCTCTATCATTCTGTTCACCGCAGGCTCGGGCTTCGGCCTGTCCACGGTCGAGCCGTGGTCCTTCGCCAATCGCGCGCCCGAGACCTTTGCCATCGGCGCCGCCATCTGGCTGATCGTCATGCAATGGCTGTCGGCGGGCTTCGGCGGGTATCTTGCCGGGAGGCTGCGCGCCAAATGGATCGGCCCGCGGACCGACGAGGTCTTGTTCCGCGACACCGCGCACGGGCTGCTCGCGTGGGCGCTGGCGACAGTGATCGTCGCGACGCTATTAACGCTCGGCACGCTTGGGACGACCGCCGCCGTGATCGCGACCGGGAGCCCGCCAGCCGCCGATGCCGCAGCAGCGGCGGCGACCGTCAGCGAGGAGGCGCGCGAGGCCGCCGCCAATTTTTCGATCGTCACCGCGATTTCGCTTCTGGTCGGCGGCTTCATCGGCGCCGTGGCCGGAGCTCTCGGCGGCTACCACCGCGACGAGTTATAGGCTCCCGCCGGGCCGCTTCGAGGAGAGCACCGAATGCCTTACCTATCGGGCGTGCTGACGGGGATCCTCCTCACCATCCTCGTCGTGTTCATCATCGACCACGTCGGCGACGACCCGGCGAGCCGGGACATCGTCAATTGGGGCTTGGTCGGCGAGAAGGTAGGCGCTTCGGTCGAACAGGCGGGAGAAGAGATCCGCCAGGAAGTCCACGAGGCGACCAAATCCGGCCCCGATGGCAAGGACACGACCCCACCGCCCTCAAGCAGCGGTCAATAGCTCACGCCTAGACGGCGACCGGCGGCTACGGCTCGATGATCACGGCATCCGGCGGCGTTGGATCGGCGCCTTCGGCTTGCGGATCGAGCACGGCGCCCGGTTCCCGGGCTTGTCCCGGGACCCCATAGGGGTGTCCAGCTTCGTCAAAGCCCCTATTGGATGGCCGGGACGAGCCCGGCCATGACGGATTGGGAACTCTTCCGAGCATGGGGCGTTGACTACCCGGCCCGAAATTCGAGCAATCGAAGAGTAAGGTTGGGAGCCCCCGGGCGTAACAACCTGGAGGCTTCCATTTTTTTGCCGGGACCGCGAGCCATGCTCCGCTTCGCGGCGGCAGCTACCGCATCTTGAAGTTTTTGCCCTTGTTGAACGTGTGCCCCGGATCCGCGCTGAAGGCCGGGTCGGGCGCTTCGGGAGGCGGGCTGCCCGGATGCTGGTGCGCATTGCCCTGACATCCGGCGAAACCGGACGCCCGACACGCCTGGTCGGTGCCGCAGAACTCAATAACGGCCCACATGCACGCCTTTACCGAATGCGCGGACGCCACGGTCGCCGATCCGGCCAGCACGAACACCGCAAGCGCGGCGGCCTTGGCGGGTTGCTTGAAGCGGTTGATCATCGATCTTCTCCATGATTTGCATTGCCGGTCACGCCGGCAGCTACGGGCTTAGTCGCAGCCCGCATGGAGAAGGTTCAGGTGAGGGCGGCTACGGCTCGATGATCACGGCATCCGGTGGCGTTGGATCGGCGCCTTCGGCTTGCGGATCGAGCACCGCGCCCGGTTGATCGTCTTGCTGGAAATCGGGCCGGTCGGTGCGCGGGGCGGGCAACTCAGGCCCGGCGGGAGAGTCGACATCGGGCTCTGTCGCGAAACTTGGTGTGCCGAGCAACGCGAAGCTGCCGATAAGAACGAGGGCAAATGCGCCCTTTGCCAAGCGAGCAGTCATTGGTGACTCCTTCCGTCACCCCTCTCGCTTAGCAAAACGAGCAAGCTGAACGGTGGGTTCCGTCAAACTCTCGGGGCGCGCCGGCGGATCGCTTGCGCTACTGGCCGTTCCTCCCCACGCCGAAATCGGAGGACTTCGATCCCGCCGCCGCCACGTCGAAGCCCTCGGCCTCCAGGCCGCGCCGCAGCAGCTCGCGGACCGCGGAGGCTCGGCTCGGCATGCGCGCCTTGAAGCGGAAATCCTCCACCAGGCCCAGCTCCTCGGGCGAGAGCATGATCTGTAGGCGTTCGTCACGGGTTCGTTGCTGCGCCATGGCCGCCATCCTAATTGAGCCGCCTCTATAATCTGGACGCGCGAGGCAAGTTAGTCAATGGCGTAAAATGAGTTATATACGCAACAGTGACGCTCGGCAGTCTTGGCGTCAAGTTATAGTAGTCTGCCAAGTATTGCTCTTGAATTTAAAGATAAAATATTGACACGCTCGACATGGATGATAGTATTGACGTGGTTTTTGGAACCAAAAACGGGGTGAAGAATTTGGTTTTAACCGGCCTTTCGAGGAGCAGTTTCGTGCCAGGCGACCCAAATGAATGCCGAATGCATGCACGGGAATGCTTGCGCCTCGCGGAATCCGCTTCTAAGGAAGCAGCCCGGGAAACCTTCAGCAAACTGGCCAATACCTGGCTCAGCCTGGCCGCCGAGCTCGAGCGCAACCAGGCACTGCTCGAGACCTGGGGCGTGAATTCGGACACTCGCCCAACCGCCAGCCGGAACCCTCCTGAGGTCGCGCCGAGCGGCTAGATCGCGAGCACGCGGTCAATGCGCCGCTTGGCTTGCTCGATCGCCTCGTCCTCCGAGGCTTCCGCCACGACGAAGGAATGATCGGAAAGGATCGGCTTGTCCGGCGAGAGCGGCCGCGCGCGGATGCGCCAGCCTCGCTGCTTTGGCGCGAGCTTGATCTTGTAGCCCTTGTATCGCAACTCACGGTCCGGCATGGCCCGTTCCGGCTGTGCCGCCCCACATTGGGTAAATGCCCAAGGCGGCAGAGCGTTCGGCCGGTGGCAGGAAAAATGCGGTGCCGGCGGAACCTGCGGGCGCGTCACTGCGGCGCGATCGCCGTTGAGCTTTGGCAGTTGGCGGAACGCATCGCTCAGGACCCGGTTAGCCCCCAATGGTGAAGGCGCTCTATTTCCTCGCCATCATGCTGACGGCGATCGCGCTCGGCGCTGGCCTCGCGCATCTCTTCGAGCTGCCCAACAAGATCGGCTTGAGCGCGCAAGACTATCTCACCGTGCAGCGCAACTACGACAATTGGTGGATCGTCGGCCTGGTGGTGCCGCTCGCCTTCCTCGCCGTGCTGGCGCTCACCATCGCCTTGCGCAGCACCGGCGCGCCGTTCGTGCTGACGCTGATCGCGCTCCTGCTGCTCGTCGCCGAGCTCGCGGTGTTCTGGGGCATCACCGCGCCGGTCAACCGCGCGACGGAGAACTGGACCGCGCTGCCCGCCAATTGGCAGGAGCAGCGCGCGCTGTGGGAATATTCCCACGCCGTCCGCGCCATCCTCTATGTGCTCGCGCTCGGCGCGCTGGTGATGTCGCTGCTAGACTGGCGCCCGGTGCAAGCCTGAAGCCAAAGCACAACAGGGAGGAACGCGATGACCAAGGTGCATGACGAAGTGCTCAAGGCGAACGCGGCCTATGCGAAAGACTTCGGCGACAAGGCCAAGCTCGCCATGCCGCCCGCCCGCCGCTTCGCCATCCTCACCTGCATGGACGCGCGGCTCGATCCCGCCAAGTTCGCCGGCCTCGCCGAAGGCGACGCGCACGTCATCCGCAACGCCGGCGGCCGCGCCAGCGACGACGCCATCCGCTCGCTGGTGATCTCGCACAAGCTGCTCGGCACCAGGGAATGGTTCGTGATCCACCATACCGATTGCGGCATGGAGACCTTCACCGACGAGGTGATGCGCGGGCTGCTCAGGCAGAGCCTCGATACCGCCGAGATCGGGCCGGGCGGCTGGGAGGACGTGGGCAAGGGGCCGGGCTCGGCGGAAGGCGACTATATCGACTGGCTGACCATCGAGGACCAGGCCGAGAGCGTCACCGCCGACGTGCAGCGCATCAGGTTCCACCCGCTGGTGCCGCGCGGCGTGCCGGTCTACGGCTATATCTACGACGTGCGGAGCGGGAAGCTGATCGAAGTGCCCGCGGCGACCGAGGCGGGGAGGGTGTGAAGCGCCGCACCGTGCAAGCAGCAGCAGCAATCAAGGAAGGCCAGGTTAGCCTGCGGCTTCAAAAGGCCCTCCGCGGGGCAACGACTCATGCAAGCGAGCGTCGGATGGTCATCGGCCACTTAGCCGGCAAGGATAACGACCCATGCCGCCAGCTGCGCTGATAAGCTTCCATCGGAGCTTAGAACGCATCGACTACCTCGCACAAGAATGGAAAGCCTCTACAGCGAGGGTAGGATAACAAGACGAGACTTGGAGTCCGTTTACGAGGCACTCTTTCTGCGCGCCGTTACAAGTTTTGAGGGATTCATCGAAGAACTGTTCATAGACATACTTCGAGGAAGGGTGAGGTATAGTCGAAAGAGGGTCAGAGTACGAATGACAGCCAAGTCGCAAGGTGCCCTTATGGAGATACTACTTCAAGAGGATAAGTATATGCAATGGCTGCCATTCAATCATACTGAGAGTAGAGCTAGGCTATATCTCAACGGGGGGAGGCCCTTTCCGAGCTAGCTGACGGCGACAGATCAGTGATTAGGACAATCACGACGATACGGAATGCGATTGCGCATCGAAGCAACCACGCCCTTGCTGAGTTTCAGCGAACGGTGATTGGCGCACAACCTTTATTAAGGGGGGAGCGCAGCCCGCCCGGTTTTCTCCGTTCACAAGTCCGTTCCGGTACTGTCCGAAATCGCTTCGAGATTTACATCGGTGAGCTCGGTCGACTCGCTTCGGCTTTCTGCTAGCAGACCACTCCTCCGCGGCTCCGACGCCGGCCGCGCACTGTCCGGCGCTTCAGTACCCACTTCAAATACCGACCCGAGGCATTTCTTCGATGAACGGCAACGCGAAGCTAGAACGAAGCGAACCTAAGCGATGGTTGACCAAAAAGGATGGCGTCCGACACATCACGCACGCTGCCATCCGATTGGTAATTGCCGAGGAGGATCCGTTTGCAACCAACGTGCTGGTTCAATCCGCCGAAAAAGTTTTGATTGATCTGCTTAGGCGCAGCCAGCTCGACGATCCCTTTTCGTTCGAGCGATTCATAAAACCGGAATACAAAAAGGCGTTTTTCGAAATGTATCGCGAGCCATACAACTTTCTGAAGCATGCCGATCGGGACCACGATGGCAAGCTGCCAGTGCATGGGATCGTCGGATGGAATGACGTCTTTTTGCTCGGCTGTATCATCAGGTACGAGAAGCTTTTTGGGCAACTAACGACACACATGCAGAGTTTCCTGACGCTTTGCTTCGTATGTTATCCGCATCTGATTAGTTGGCCAGACGTTCCGGGCGCTGCGGTCCCGACAAAATCACTTTCATCCTTGGGACGACAATCACGCGCCGAATTGCTGGCGACCATGAGATTGGCCTTGGAGCAGGATTCTCAATTTCAAACTGAAAAGCGCTATGATTTAAGTGATGTTAGCGAAGCGGGCGCCACTCGGGCTCGCCGTGTGACTGGCTAATCTACTCGGCGGCTTGCGGCTCGCGCCGCGCTTTGCCGCTAGCGGGCCGGCGCTTCAGCACCTGCTTGAGATAGTGGCCGGTATAGCTCGCGGGGTTGGCGGCGATCTCCTCCGGCGTGCCGACCGCCACCACATGGCCGCCTGCGTCGCCGCCTTCGGGGCCGAGATCGACGATCCAGTCCGCGGTCTTGATCACTTCGAGATTGTGCTCGATCACCACCACGGTATTGCCCTGGTCGACCAGCTCGTGCAGCACGTCGAGCAGCTTGGCCACGTCGTGGAAATGCAGGCCGGTGGTCGGCTCGTCGAGGATATAGAGCGTGCGCCCGGTGGCGCGGCGCGACAGCTCGCGCGACAGCTTCACCCGCTGCGCCTCGCCGCCCGACAAGGTGGTCGCCTGCTGGCCGACATGGATATAGCCGAGGCCGACCCGCTTCAGGGTCTCGAGCTTGTCGCGGATCGAGGGCACCGCCTTGAACAATTCGGCCGCCTCCTCCACCGTCATGTCGAGCACGTCGGCGATCGACTTGTCCTTGAATTTGATCTCCAAGGTCTCGCGGTCGTAGCGCTTGCCCTTGCACACGTCGCAGGTGACGTAGATGTCGGGCAGGAAATGCATCTCGATCTTGATCACGCCGTCGCCCGGGCAGGCCTCGCAGCGCCCGCCTTTGACGTTGAAGGAAAAGCGGCCGGGCTTGTAGCCGCGGGTCTTGGCCTCTGGCAGCTCGGCGAACCATTCGCGGATCGGGGTGAAGGCGCCGGTATAGGTTGCGGGGTTTGAGCGCG
>JBQGDO010000124.1:0-1811 GCA_052039105.1 Methyloceanibacter sp. | reverse complement strand
CTTTCTCAAATGCCGCAAAACGCGCCTGCAGGTCCGAATCGTCCTCGCCCGCGCCCGAACCCACGAGCAACCCGACGCGCCGCATCCGCTCGGGCTGCTCCGCCCGTGCCGCGAACGTCGGCCACGCCGACGCGCCGCCGAGCAGCGTGATGAACTCGCGCCTCTTCACTCGATTACCTCGTCGGCGCGGGCGAGCAGCATCGGCGGCACCTCGATGCCGAGCATCTTGGCGGTCTTGAGGTTGATCACCAGCTCGTATTTGGTCGGCGCCTGAATCGGCAGCGGCAGGTCAGCCGGTTTCTCGCCGTTGAGGATGCGGTCGACATATTGGGCCGCGCGGCGATATTGTTCGACGTAATTAGGTCCATAGGAGATCAAGCCGCCAGCGGCGACGAAGTTACGTTCGAAGTAAATCGTGGGCAGTTTGTGCCGGGCCGCCAGTGTGATGATCAAATCGCGATGGCGCGTCGTTTGAGAGCCTGCCGTCACGATTAGACCGCCATTCGGAGAGCGCGCGAAGGCCGCGACTGCCCGCTCGATGTCGCTGGGGTCGCGCACACCGACCGGGCCAACCTCCACTCTGAGCGACGGTGCCAGGGCCTGGATCACGGCAAACTGGGTAGTGCCGGTTCCTATGGCGGCGTCACGAAGCACCGCGACCCGCGTCACCTCTGGCGCAACATCCTTGAGCAGCTCCAGCCATTTCCCGCTGAAGTTAAATTCGAAAACAATGAAGCCTGTAACGTTGCCGCCGGGTCGCGCCAGGCTGTCGACGAGGCCGACACCGACTGGATCGTTCATGACCGGAAACACGATCGGCACTGTGCGGGTCGCCTGCCGTAGCGGCCCGACTGTCCCGATGCCATGGGCGAGGATAACGTCGGGCACGAGCGCGGCCAATTCAACCGCGTGACGGTGAATGCGCTCGGCGTCGCGCTCGCCCCAGCGCGTGTCGATCCGCACGTTGCGGCCGATGGTCCAGCCCGATAATGCCAGCGTCTGCAAGAACGCTCCCATGCGGGTTTGCGATTCCGCATCGTCGGCGGAAAATGGCATGAGCACGCCGATGTGACGCATCCGCTCGGGCTGCTGCGCGCTCGCCGCGAGCGGCCACGTTACAGCCGCGCCGCCGAGCAGTGTGATCAATTGGCGCCTTGTCACATGGACCATGGGCTCCCCTCCGGAACCCGATGTGCCAGCCTACCGCATCCTAGGCTGCCGCCCAAGCACCCGCTTGGGGCAGACCTGAATCGTTCTGAATCGGGGCGCGACGCTACTGCACCGCGCCTGTGGCGCCGGCCCAAACGATGGCATGCCCGGTGCGGCGGAGAACCGCTGCATTGCGGCATTTCCGCCCGGCTTATGTCGGCTGTGGGTCTTGGTTGTGCGAAAACGCGCTGGCTGCAGGACTAGCACGGAGCGATTTCAGCCGCGAGCGGTTGGTCTGCTGATCAGAAACAGTGAGTTTGGACCGGTCGTGGAGGTATCAGATTCCTCCGCCTCGCGAGCGACGATAGCGGGAGGCCAACCGCTGCTTCTAGTGGGCGAGTTTGCCTCAGGCGAATGCCGGGCTGCCCCTCGAACGGCAACCAAGGCATGCCCGCATCGCCACCAGGAGCCGTTGCACGCCAATGATATTCATGACCCGCGTGAGATTATAGGCGACTACGTGCAGGGCCATTTCGGTTGCGACTTTCGGCAAGCGCTTCATCAGAAAGTGGTTCGCCCCCATCCGCATCTTCAGTGTCGCGAAGGGATGCTCGACCGTCTCGCGACGCTGGCGCATTGCTTGCGGGTTGGTATCGAGACGC
>JBQGDO010000123.1:0-4004 GCA_052039105.1 Methyloceanibacter sp. | reverse complement strand
AGGTCGAGCGGATGGGCCGAGGCTTCGGTGCGTTCGGCAGCCCGGAGGCGCGCCGAGCGCGCCCGCGGATTTCGCCGAATCTCGGCCCTACTCGGTTCTAACGGACGCCGGTTAAGAAGACGGAAGCTTGGGGCAAAATGTTCGCCGCCCGCTTCCGGCTGATGGCGGGAGCCCCGTGGCGGGGGCGCGCTGCGGCTCGAAAAGAAACGTTTGGCGATGCGATCCTCCAGCGAATGGAAGGTCACCACGGCGATCCGCCCCCCTGCCCGCAACAATTGCTCGGCGGCGGAGAGTCCGCGGGCCAGTTCGTCGAGCTCCTGGTTGAGGTAGAGGCGGAGCGCCTGGAAGGTGCGGGTGGCCGGATGCTTGGTTTCGTCGCGCTTGCGGCCAAGCACGCGCGCGACGATTTCGGCTAGCTCGGAGGTGCTCGTGATCGGTTGCTCGGCGCGGCGCGCCACGATGGCTTTGGCGATGGAACGGGCGCGGCGCTCTTCGCCGAGCTTGAAGATGATCTCGGCAAGCTCGGCCTCCGGCATGGCATTGACGATGTCTGCCGCGGTCGGGCCGCTTTCGCCCATACGCATGTCGAGCGGGCCTTCCTGCATGAAGGAAAAGCCGCGGGAAGGTTCGTCGAGCTGCATCGAAGAGACGCCGAGATCCAAGGTCACGCCGTCGACGGCGGGGAAGCCCTCGCTCGCGGCGATCTCAACCATCTCGCTGTAGCGGCCGAGCACGGCCATTAGCCGCCCCGGGTATTTTTCTGCGAGCGCGCCGCTCAAGCGGAACGCTTCGGGATCGCGGTCGATAGCGATGATTTTGCAGTCAGCGGCGTCGAGAATGGCCTCACTGTAGCCGCCGGCGCCGAAGGTGCCGTCGACGATGATGGCGCCGTGCTTCGGCTCAAGCGCGGCAAGGACCTCCGAGAGCATCACGGGAATGTGGCGGGCCGGTCCGCCGGCGGCAGCCGTGCTGCCGCGACCCGCCATCATTCCCGTGCTCCCTCTGGCCCGCCGCGATCGCGGCGCCCCGCGCCGAGTAATTTGCGAAGGTCGCGCACTTTTTGGCGTGCCTCCGCGAGATGGTTCTCGAAGCGCTTCGGCTCCCACATCTGAAATTTTTCGCCAAGACCGACGAAGGTGATGTGGCTGGTGATGCCGGCGTGCTCGCGCAAGCGCTCAGGAAGGATCGTGCGTCCATCCTGGTCAATGCTGAGGATTTCGCTGGTGCCGAACAGCGCGGTGGCGAGCTGGTCCTTCTCGTCGGAATAAGGAGCGAGGTTTTCGACCAGCGCATGAATCTTGTCGACAAGACGCTTGCCGCCGGCGTCGAGTGCGGGCGCGTCGAGCGAAGGATAACAGTAGATGCCGTCGAGGCCGTCTTTGGCGAGGACAGTGCGGAAAGGAGCCGGGACCGAAACGCGGCCTTTGGTGTCGATCTTGTTGGTAAAGGTCGAGACAAACTGGTCCATCTCCCCCTCACGCACCCGAGCCGCCGCGGAACGAGTTCAAAGCTTGAGGTGCAGCCCATGCCCGAAAAATGGTGGGAGAGGCGGCGCAGATCCCCCCGTGGCCTCTAAGGAGCGCGGCCAGCCTCCCCCACTTACTCACCGAACGGGCAATGATGGGATAACATGGGATTTTATGGGCGTCAATGGAATGCACTGGGGCTGGCGCCTTCATCCACGGGAAAAGGCCGCAAAACAGCCGTGTCTATCTTTACTTTTGGTTAATCGGCTCGATTGCCGCTTGCCGGCGCGGCGGGTTACAAGAACGGAACAGCCATGTGGATGCGTTGCCGCTGCTGATTCGCGGGCGCGATGAGGAGCCGCAAACGAGGTTGGGCGCCGCGTTTGCGTAACAGTGAGGGGACCGCGGGTCTGGTCGTAAATGGCTAACAGGAAGCTTGCGGCCAAGCTTGGCCTTGCGGTCATCGCACTTGCGCTCGGCGCTTGCGGTCTCAGCGCCAACGACCTGTTCGACGAGGGCCCTTTTGCCCGGCTTGGACCGCCCGAGGCTCCCGTCAAGCTCTTCTACCAGGAAGCAGGAAGCGGACGGCCCCTCCTCCTGATCCACGGCTTCGGCGCCAGCACCTTCACCTGGCGCCACATCACACCCGGCCTCGCCAAGGACCATCGCGTCATCGCCGTCGATCTCAAGGGCTTCGGCCAATCGGACAAGCCGTTCGATGAACGCTACTCGGTCTACGATCAGGCGGAATTGTTGGTCCAGCTCATCGAAGAGAAGGACCTGCGCGACCTGACCCTGGTGGGGCATTCGTATGGCGGCGGCATCGCGTTGTTGCTCGCGCTCGAAGCCGACGGACGGCTCGAGGGCCGCATCTCGCGCCTCGTGCTGCTCGACTCGATCGCCTATCCGCAGAACATCCCGGTGTTCTTCAAGATGCTCGACGTGCCCGTCGTGTCGCAAATGGGCATCCGCATGGTGCCCCCCTCGGTACAGACACGGGTGGCGCTGCAGATCGCCTATTTCGACGACAACAAGATCACCTCCGAGGAGGTCGAGGCTTATGCCGCGCCGCTCAAGACAGCGGCCGGCAAGCACGCCATCATCCATACCGCCCGGCAGATCGTGCCGGAGGACATCGCCGAGTTGTCCGAGCGCTACAAGACCATGACTGTGCCGACTCTGATTCTGTGGTGCGACCACGACCGCATCGTCCCACTCGAAGTGGGCATCAAGCTCAGGCGCACATTGCCGAACTCGACCTTGAAGCTGGTCGAGGAATGCGGGCACATGCCGCAAGAGGAACAACCTGAGTCGACGCTGGACCTAATTCAATCCTTCCTCGGCGGCCCCTCGCTCTCCAAAACCGAGCGATAAGCGTCACTTATCAGCCTCATAGGCAAATTCGATTTGCCCTTATTGTGCGGTGCACGCAAAACTGCCGCCGACGCAGTGAACGCCGCCCCTCAATCCACGATCAGGTAAAGAGCTATGGACGCGAAAGTCGACGAGGCGGGCAAATGCCCGGTGATGCACACGAAACCCAGGTCTAACCGCGATTGGTGGCCGGACCAATTGGATGTTCAGGTTCTTCATCACAACTCCGCTCTGTCCGATCCGATGGGCGAGACGTTCGACTACCCCGCGGCGTTCAAGACTCTCGACCTCGATGCGGTGATCAAGGACCTGCACGCGCTGATGACGGACTCGCAAGAATGGTGGCCGGCCGACTTCGGCCATTACGGCGGACTGATGATCCGCCTGGCCTGGCATAGTGCCGGCACCTACCGCATCACCGACGGCCGCGGCGGCGCCGGCGCCGGCCAGCAGCGCTTTGCGCCGCTCAACTCCTGGCCGGACAATGCCAATCTCGACAAGGCGCGCCGGCTGCTGTGGCCGATCAAGCAGAAATACGGCCATAAGATTTCCTGGGCCGATTTGATGATTCTCGCCGGCAACGTCGCGCTGGAATCGATGGGCTTCAAGACCTTCGGTTTTGCCGGCGGCCGCGCCGACGTGTGGGAGCCGGAAGAGCTTTACTGGGGTCCGGAAGGCACCTGGCTCGGCGACGAACGCTATAGCGGCGAGCGCCAGTTGAGCGAACCGCTCGGCGCGGTGCAGATGGGTCTCATCTATGTCAACCCGGAAGGTCCGAACGGCAAGCCCGATCCGCTCGCAGCCGCAAAGGACATTCGCGAAACCTTCTTCCGCATGGCGATGAACGACGAAGAGACCGTCGCGCTGATTGCCGGCGGCCACACCTTCGGCAAGGCCCACGGCGCTGGCGATCCGTCGCTGGTCGGACCGGAGCCGGAAAGCGGCGCTCTCGAGGATCAGGGCCTCGGCTGGAAGAGCAAGCACGGCTCGGAGGGAGTCGAAAAGGAGACCGCGGTGCTCGTTTCCGACGACGCTCCGGATGCGAGCATCCACTCGCGCACCCTGGAGAATCCGCTGGCCGCGGTGCAGATGGGATTGATTTACGTGAACCCGGAAGGTCCGGATGGCAATCCTGATCCGGTCGCGGCGGCCCGCGACATCCGC
>JBQGDO010000122.1:0-2171 GCA_052039105.1 Methyloceanibacter sp. | reverse complement strand
GGCGAGTTCCACTTCACGGCCTTGCGCACGCCTGGGACGGTGCGCACGATGAGCGCGTCGAGGTGGCGCCCGACGTCGCGTTTCCAGCCCGGCATGGCTGCGATGTAGGCCTGCACGGGGGCGTCGCCGTCGGCCTTCGCGATCTGAGGGTTGCCGCCTGCGAGGAGGGTCGGCTCCGAGACCTTGCGGGACTGCGACTTCGGCGCCGTCTTGCGCGGTTTGGCCGCCTTCGCATCGACCCGCTTGGCGGCGGCCTTCGTCAACTTGATCGAAATCTTGTTGGCCATTGCGTTCACCCGCGGATGCCTACGCTGTGCAACTCTGTAAACAGGCCTTCACTTTGAATTGTTCCGGCATCACTCTATCCGCGCCAAGACTTGCTCCAGGGCCGCAAAGAGCTGCTGCCACCCGCCCTTGGCGCCCTGGTAGGCCTGCCGCTGATCCGGCCGGAAGCCCGACTGCTCCATGCGCAGGTGAGTGCCCGTGCTCGTAGGGGTGAGAGTCCAAGTGACGACGCTCTCGAGACCATAGGCCGCCCACGTGTAAGACAACGTTTTGTTCGGCTCGACTGCCAGGACCTGACAGTCGACCGCGCCCCAGTCAGCGCGAAGATTGAAACGGTGGTCCACGACAGGCTTGAAGTCGTTCTTCATGAGCCACTCCTCGATCAGGTGTGGTTGCGTGAGCGCGCGCCAGATCTTTTCCGGCGGATAAGGGATTTCTCAACAATGACGGAAAGTGTTTCGGTCGCGGGTTTGCTCATTGGTCCATCCTTTTGAGCAGATCTTCGAGGTGGTCGAACCGGCTCTGCCAGAACCCGGCCATTTGGCTTGTCCAGTCCATCAGCGGGGCCAAGGCGCCGAGCTGCGCGCTATAGTGCGTCTGGCGACCTTCGTGACGGTCGCGCACCAGCCCGGCCTGTTTCAGGACCCCGAGATGCTTTGAGACCGCCGGTTGCGAGACCCCGGCCCGAGCGGTCAGGGCCCCGACCGTCTGCTCTCCTTCGCGGCACAATCGCTCGAAGATCGCCCGCCGAGTCGGATCGGCGAGCGTTCTGAAGAGCACATCGTGAGCGTTCGGCATTTGGGATCGATAACTTGCTGGCTATTGATTGACATATAACCATCGAGATATATGTGAGTCAAGCAGGAACGTGGAAGGCACAATGATCCCTGTCACAATCACAGGATCCCACCCGTCATTTAGAGCGCGCCGGCGTCTCAGCGGCACTGCTCCTCAACAGGCATCCTTGAATTTACCATACCCGGTTGGTTATGCGTCAGGCATTATCGCACTCGATCATACGTGGTCATGGCGACGTGGTGATGAGCTTTATGTTGCTGCTATCCGTTGCTAGTGGTCCTTGGATTCCGAAGTTCGTATCTGCAAGGGGACAGCGATGAGGCTCAAGGGTCAGGTGGCGATCGTGACCGGCGCCGGGCGCAATATCGGCGAGGAGATCGCCAAGCTGTTCGCCGCCGAGGGCGCCAGCGTCGCGATCGTCGACATGGACCGGCCGCGCGGGGAGCGGGTGGCCGGTGCGATCGGGGCCGCCGGCGGCGCAGCCGAGCTGTTCATCGCCGACGTTTCCCAGGGCAGCGACGTCGCTGCCTTGGTCAAGGCCGTGGTCGACCGCTTCGGTCGCATCGACATCCTGGTCAACAACGTCGCGATCTCCGACAACAAGCACATTTTCGACATCAGCGAGGAGGAGTGGGACCGGGTGTTGGCGGTGACGCTGAAGAGCCAGTTCCTGATGGCAAAGCACGTTGGCCGGCAGATGGCGGCGCAGGGCTCGGGCGGGCGGATCGTCAATATCGGCTCGACCTCGGGCTTCATGGGGCGAAGCCGCGCCATCGCCTATTCCGCGGCGAAGGGCGGGGTCGCCAATCTCACGCGGGCGATGGCGGCGCAACTCGCCCCCCACAAGATCAGGGTGAACGCGATCGTGCCGAACAAGATCGGATCGCCGGTCGGCAAGGACGAGTTCGACCCCACCAGGGCGGTGCCGAACATGGCCAAGCGTCCCGGCCAGCCGGAAGAGGCGGCCAAGGCGGTGCTGTTCCTGGTGAGCGAGGATTCCTCGTTCGTCTACGGCGCCAACCTGTTCGTCGACGGCGGCGTCTCGGCGATGGATTTGTCGTAACCGGCAACCGTAGCCCGCATGAAGC
>JBQGDO010000121.1:0-22040 GCA_052039105.1 Methyloceanibacter sp. | reverse complement strand
GATCGAATTGATGAAGCCCATCGACAATGCGCCGTCGGTGCCGGGCCGCGGACAGATATGCCAGTCGGCGGCCTTGGCGGTGCGCGACCGATAGCTATCGATAACCACCACCTTGGCGCCGCGCTTCTGCGCCTCGAGCACGAACGGCCAGTGGTGCAGATTGGTCGAGATCGAGTTGCACGCCCAGATCACGATGAACTTCGAATGCACGAAGCTCTCGGGATCGACGCCGCCGGTCGGCCCGACCGTGAGCCGCCAGGCCGTGGATGAGCCCGACGCGCAGAACGTCTTCTCGTTCACCGTGGTGCCGAGGCGATTGAAGAACGGGTCGCCCGAGTTAATGCCCTGCACCAGCCCCATGTTGCCGAGATAGGAATAGGGCATGATCGCCTGGCTGCCGTAAGTCGCGATGATCTCGCGCCAGCGCCGGCCGATCTCGCCGATAGCTTCGTCCCAGGTGATGCGCTCGAACTGCTTCGAGCCTTTCGGTCCCGTGCGGCGCAGCGGATACGTCAGCCGGTCGGGATTGGCGTGATGGTCGTGGAAATCCTTCAGCTTCACGCAGAGCCCACCGCGGGTCATCGGGTGCTCTTTGTTGCCCCTGACCTCCACGAGTCTGCCGTCCTGCACCTCATAGATCATGGCGCAGGTGTCGGGACAGTCATGCGGACAGGCGCCGAAAAAGGTCTTGCGTTCCGGCTGAACGTTCATGGCTGAAGGCCTCCCAGCTTCGCGCCGCTTGTCTGCGGCGTCTGATCCGGATCAGCCTACGAAGCGCGCACCGGCTTGTCGATTGGCTTTTGCACCAAAGGGCCGGTAGCCGCTCTAAGCCGCGCGGCGGTCCGGCGAGACTTCGGCGAGACGCGCCAAGACCTGGTCGCAAAGCGTGTCGAAATCGAGCTTGCCGCTCGTGGCACAGGCGAACACCATCTTGCGCAGATGGTCTTCCTGCCCGGCGATCTTCGGCACTTCGCAGTAGAGATCGCGCGCCTCGATGTGCCGGCAGGCAACCTCATAGACGCGATCGATGGTTTCCAGCTCGAAGGGATCGAATTTGTGACGTTGCGGCAAGGAGTCCATGTCGGGCCTCCCATCTCGTGAGGGTCTAGCAACTAAACGGCCAGGCGAGCGATTGGTTCGCGCACTGACAAGTCCCGGAAAATCAGCCCTCCCCGGATCGATTTGCGGCAATTTTGCGACACGCCCGGAGATTACGAACGGCGCAGATGGCGCCGCCTGCGTGCATCCCGTATCATCGCTTGTTTCAGGCTTGATGGGGGAGGAAAACGCATGTCGATCTCGTTGGCTCAACTCATCGTATGGCTGATCGTCGGGGCCATCGCCGGTGCTCTGGCCGGCATGGTTGTCACCGGAAAACGCGAGGGGCTTGGGCGCTGGCCGGGCCTCGTCGTCGGGCTGATCGGCGCCTTGATCGGTGGCGCGATCTTCCGCCTGTTCAATCTCTGGCCCGGTCTCGAGTCGGTGTCGATTTCGCTCCGAGACATCGTCGCCGCGTTCATCGGCTCATTGATCTTCCTGTTGGTGCTTTGGATCGTCAGGACCCGCGGCGCGGCTTAGGGCGGCGGCGGGGAGCTTTCCGCCGAGAGCGGCATTTTGGTGCGGACGCCGGGAGTCGAACCCGGACGGGGTTTCCCCCTCAGGATTTTAAGTCCTGTGTGTCTACCAGTTCCACCACGTCCGCTTGAGGCAGGGCGCCTAGCCTTGCTCCAAGGCCGATGCTAGCGGAATGCGCGCCGGAGCGGCACTAGGTGGGAAAGAGCGTTTTGCGCTCCCGCTCCTTGGCGGCCGCTTCGGCCTCCCTTGCCGCCTTGGCAGCTGCCGCCGCGAGGTCGATGGGCTCGGCTTCGATCAAGACCGGCTCTCGCTTCCGCTCCGCTACGGTCGCGCCTACTGCAAGGCTCGCCCGTAACAGCAGGAACAGGGCCAGCGCATTCAAGACATGCCAAGCGAAATGGGTGCCCAGCTTGCGCCCGTCAATCACCACCCTCTCGCACAGCGACAGATCGAGCGAGCGCAGGGTGACGGAAACGGCGAAAATGGCCGCGGCCCACAGCACCCAAGGGGCGGCCTTGTGGCCCCGCTCGTGCAGTAGGAGGCCGATGACGATCATGGCGCCCAGTGCCGGCAGATAGAATACGCTGCCGTTGAGGCACGGCTTGGCGTCTTGCACCTCCGGCCCGAAGAAACCGATGGCGTTCGGCGAACACTGTATCTGGCTCACCAAGGCCATGATTGCGGTGAAGCCGATCACCAGGAGAACGGTGACGCCGGGGGCGACGCCGAGGAAACGATTGAGCGCGAAGCCGAGATAGACCAGCATGAATACGGCGATCGGCACGACGTCGGCCAGCGCGGTTCCCTGGTCTGCGTAGAGATGGAAGGCGAGGCTCCCCAGCCCGATAAACAGAACCAATACCGGCAGGAGAAAATGATCGGCGCTCCGGTCTTCCGCCGGCCGCCACAGCACGAGCTGAAGCCCGATCAGGCCCGCGAGCAGAAAAGCGAAATTGCTCAGCGCATTGATTGGCTCGGCAAGAAGCTCGGTGCTCGTGCCGCGCTCGCAGTAAAGGAAGACATGCTCGCCAAAACTCATGGTCCCGTTCCCCTTGCCGGTCCGGCGCTCTAACGCACCCGCGTTATATTTAGCGCGAAAAGACGGCGCGAATGTAGACCTGATGCGAGTCTAAACGACGATGACGGGGCAGCAACGCTCCGCGGCGCATCCTGGCTTCTCGGTTCGGCGCGGGGCCGTCGACTATTCGGGAGGAGAGCCGTCGTCCTCGGCCGGAAAGTCGTCGTCGGGCATGCCCTGCATCTCTTCTTCTTCTTCCATGTCGGTGCCCGTATCGGCCTGAATTCCGAGGCGCTCCCTGCAGGAATCCTCGAACCCCTCATTAGCATTCATCAAATCTTCGAGTGTCGGGTAGTTCTCGACGTCCTCGTCGGTGATCTCTTCCTTGTGCATCTTGGTCAGCATGTCCACGTCCTGCTGACTAAGCTTGTTCTTTTCGAACTCGCCGGCAACGCATTCGCAATACGCCTTGGGCGTGACCTTGCCGTCGTCAAATCCAGGATCGTCCGTGACCCCGACATCGGAACTGCAAGCGGCGATGAAGTCGGCGGTATTTAGAGCGGCTGCTTGCGATCCCGCCGCGCCGAGGCAAAGTGCGGCAAAAGCGCCAAGCGCCGTAGCGCGCGTCAGTCTCGATTTGTGCATGACTGCCCCTCCCGTCGCCAGATCGTTATCAGCTTGCTTTAGGCGAGCGCCGCCAAGGGTAAGGAATGACTCGCCATTTGGGCAACAGTTGGAGTGGTCAAATCGCGGTGTTCGCGCGCTTTGTGATAATGCGCCGTTAATCACGCCTTGGGCGGTGGGACGACCCGAATATGCAGTTCCTTCAACTGCTTAGGTGACACCTCGGACGGCGCCCCCATCATCAGGTCCTCGGCTTGCTGATTCATCGGGAACATCACCACCTGGCGCAGATTTTCCTCGCCGCAGAGCAGCATCACCATGCGGTCGATGCCGGGCGCGATGCCGCCATGCGGCGGCGCGCCATACTGTAGCGCGCGCAACATGCCGCCGAAGCGTTTCTCCAGTTCCTCCTTGGAGTAGCCGGCGATGGCGAAGGCCTTCTCCATGATCTCCGGCTTGTGGTTGCGGATCGCGCCGGAGGAAAGTTCGACCCCGTTGCAGACGACGTCATATTGATAGGCCAGGATATCGAGCGGATCCTTGCTCTCGAGTGCTTCCAGTCCCCCTTGCGGCATGGAGAAGGGATTGTGCGAGAAGTCGATGCGGCCCTCCTCCTGGTTCCACTCATACATCGGGAAGTCGACGATCCAGCAGAACTCGAAGCGGTCGGTGGCAGTGAGACCAAGCTCGTTGCCGATCCTCACCCGCGCCCGCGCCGCGAAATCGGCGAACTCGTTCGGCAAGCCCGCGACGAAGAACACGGCATCGCCATCGGCAAGGCCGAGCTGCGTCCGAAGCGCCTCCGTCCGCTCAGGCCCGATATTCTTGCCGATGGGCCCCGCGCCTTCCCCCTCGCGAAAGAAGATATAGCCGAGCCCCGGTTGGCCTTCCTCTTGTGCCCAAGAATTCATGCGGTCGCAGAAAGCGCG
Organism: Methyloceanibacter sp.; assembly: GCA_052039105.1. Classification (GTDB taxonomy): domain Bacteria; phylum Pseudomonadota; class Alphaproteobacteria; order Rhizobiales; family Methyloligellaceae; genus Methyloceanibacter. The sequence continues at coordinate 17,894 of JBQGDO010000121.1, read as the reverse complement.
TGAGCCGCCACCTTTTGCAGGGATCGCCCAGATGCGGGTATTGGCGTCCATCTCGATCATCCCAGCGAACACCTTGAAGCCCGAGCCGCGGAAATGTCCGGTTACATCTTCCATTTCGATCGGATTGCGCAGATCGGGCTTGTCGGTGCCGTATTTGCGCATCGCCTCGGCGTAAGGGATGCGGGGAAATTTCTGCGTGACCGGCTTGCCCCCGCCGAACTCCTCGAACAGGCCGCGCAGGATCGGCTCGACCGCATCGAACACATCGTCTTGCGTGACGAAGCTCATCTCCAAATCGAGCTGATAGAACTCACCCGGCGAGCGGTCGGCGCGCGCATCCTCGTCGCGGAAACAGGGTGCGATCTGGAAATAACGATCGAAGCCCGCGATCATGATCAGTTGCTTGAATTGCTGCGGCGCCTGCGGCAGCGCGTAGAATTTTCCCGGATGCACACGCGACGGCACCAAATAGTCTCGCGCGCCCTCCGGCGAGGAGGCGGTCAGGATCGGCGTCTGGAACTCAAAGAAGCCCGCCTCCCGCATGCGATTGCGCAAGGACCAGATGATGGCCTGCCGCTTCATGATGTTGTTGTGGAGGCTCTCGCGACGAAGATCGAGGAAACGGTATTTGAGCCGAGTCTCTTCCGGGTAGTCCGGCTCGCCGAACACCGGCAGCGGCAGTTCTTTGGCCTCTGACAGGACCTCAAGCTCCTTGATCCTGACCTCGACCCCGCCCGTCGGCAGGTTGGGATTGACCGTCTCCGCCGTGCGGGCGACCACTTCGCCGTTTACCCGCACCACCCATTCCGGCTTCAGCTTCTCGGCCAGCGCAAAGGCTGGCGACTTTGGGTCCGCCACGCATTGGGTGAGCCCGAAATGATCGCGGAGGTCGATGAACAGGAGTCCACCGTGATCGCGGACGCGGTGTACCCAGCCGGAGAGCCGGACGGACTGGCCCACATCCTCCCCGCGGAGCTCGCCGCATGTATGGCTGCGATAGGCGTGCATGGCTGGACCGGAGCGATGGACGGAGGACCAAAAACGCCGCGGAACAGCGCATGGGAGCCGCGCCTTGTCAAGGTAAGCAGGCCATTTCGGGGAACGAAGGGGAGGCATCGGCGTTTTGTTGCCAAGTCAGAAAGAGGGAAACCAACCATGCTGAAATCCCCCCCGGCGCTTCCCGTGCGGACGCGTATTCCCCTTGCAGTGTGGGCAGTTGCGGGCGTGATCACGCTCTTCTCGCTGGTATCGTCGCTATTTCACGCCACCCATTTCGACGCTATCCCGCGTGCCCTACAGGCGGATCAACCCGTAGTGACATCCCACCAAGCCAAAGTCTAATTGCAAGACCGGCGTGCGGACCGCCCGGCGCGGGCTGCCGCCGGCTCGCGAAACGAAACCGATTGCGATTTGCCGGCCGGTGTGCCTTTGCGCCACTTGGCCTTGCGCTCCGGCTTAGGCTATATCCGCCCCCCATGAACCTCATCACCCGCAACGACGAGTTGGCCGACGCTTGCGCGCGGCTGGGCGCCGCCCCGTACATCGCCGTGGACACCGAGTTCATGCGCGAGCAGACATTTTGGCCGCGGCTTTGCCTGATTCAGATCGCCGCCAATGGCGACGAGGTTCTGGTCGATTCGCTCGCGCCGGGGCTCGACCTCACGCCCTTCTTCGAGCTGATGGTCAATGAGCGCGTGCTGAAAGTCTTCCACTCCGCGCGCCAAGACGTTGAAATCGTTCACCACCTGGCCGGCGTGATCCCGCATCCGATCTTCGACACGCAGGTCGCGGCCATGGTCTGCGGCTTCGGCGAGGCGGTGAGCTATTCGATGCTGGTCAAGCGGCTCTTGAACCGCAATCTCGACAAGACATCGCGCTTCACCGACTGGAGCCGGCGGCCGCTTTCCGAGCGGCAACTGACCTATGCCTTGGGCGATGTCACCCATCTTCGCGACCTCTATCCCAAGCTCCAGACCCAATTGGACAAATCCGAGCGGGCAAGCTGGCTGAGCGAGGAGATGGGGGTGCTCACCGATCTAGCCACCTACCAGCTCCATCCCGAACAGGCCTGGCGGCGACTCAAGATGCGCATCAAGACGCCGAAAGCGCTTGCCGTGCTGATGGAGCTTGCCGCTTGGCGCGAGCGGGAGGCCCAAACGCAGGACGTGCCCCGTTCGCGCATTCTGAAGGACGAGGCGCTTTATGACATTGCCAGCCAAGCGCCACGCACGGCCGAAGATCTCGGCTCGCTGCGGACCTTGCATAACGGCTTTGCCCGCTCGATGCGCGGCCGGGCTGTGCTCGATGCTGTCGGACGCGGGCTCGAGCGTGACCCAAAGTCGATCCCCCCGATCGAGCGCGGCGAGCCCATGCCGCCCGAGGCGCAAGCCGTGGTTGATCTCTTGCGCGTGCTGTTGAAGGCAACGGCGGGGCGGCACGGCGTCGCCCCCAAGCTGATCGCCACCAGCGACGAGCTGGAAGAGATCGCCCGCTCGGATGAGACGGACGTTCCTGTGCTGCGCGGCTGGCGGCGGAAGTTGTTCGGAGAGGATGCGCTCGCGCTAAAACGCGGTGAGCTTGCGCTCGTGATCAAGGATGGCGAAGTCGCCGTCCGTCCCGCCAACGATCCCGAATAGGAACTCAACGTCAAAGTTTGCGGCTGTCGTAAGCCCAGTGCAACAGCGCCTGGCGCTGCCGCCGGCGGCATGTGAGATCGCCCGGCGCACAATTTCGCTTGATCTGCGCAATGTGGCGGCGGATCGCTTTCCAGCGCTTGATCTGCCGGCGGTCCTCTTCGGGCAGGCGGCGTCCCATATAGTAGCGGCAATACCACTGGAACCAGCCGCGCGGATCGTCGGGGTGAATCCAGCCTTTCTTTTTCCACACGGAGAGCGGCTGGCTCGCATCGACGCCGAAAAAGTTGAGCGTGCAGTCGCGCCGCTTGGGTGAGAGCTTGGCGCCATCGAACCAGCTCTTGGGGAATTCCTTTCGCGTGTCCGTCATGTACTTGCCGCAGAACACGCCGAGCCGGAGCATCTCTTTAGGCGTGAGCTGTGGCTTGAAGTCGGGATCGAAGTCGCGGCCGGGCAAGGCCGTCAGCTTATAGCGAAGGCCCTTCTGCATCTTGTCGTTGACGACGACGACCCGCTTGCGCATGCGCGAAACGCTAGCCGCCAAAACGGTTGAAGATCCAGAACAGCAGCGACAGCAAGAGGCTGACCAGAATCGCCGTGGTGATCGGCAGGTAGAAATAGAAGCTGCCGCGGTCGATGACGATATCGCCCGGCAACCGCCCGAGGCCATAACGCACGCTCAAGAAGGTGAACAGTGCGACAAGGCCAAGGAACAGGAAAATGCCGATGGCACCCCTCATCGCAAACCGCCTCCCCGGATTTGCGTGATGCGCATCTTGACGGTGGTGCGAACCTCCGGCGGCAAGTCGTCGAGGGCGTCGAGCAAACCTTTGAGCTCTGCTCTCAGTCCGTGAATTTGGTCGATCAGATTGAGCAGGACCGGCACGTCCTCTTCGGAGAAGCCAAGCGCATCTTCGAGATTGCAGATCAAGGCGGCGCGGGCGAGGTCCGCTTCGGAGAAGCTCTGCGCCGCCTCATCCTCAGGTTTGATCCAGCCTTGCGCGACCCACACCCTGAGCCGTGTCACGGTGAGGTGCCGCACCCTCGCGACCACATCGCGCTCGGTAAGCATCACGCCTGCTCCTTAAGCTTGCGCCGCGGGTCGTAGCGATGGCCTTCGCGCCATGTTTCCGCGAAGCTCTTGAGATCCTCGTCGATGCGCTCGGGAAGCACCACGCTGAGCTTCACCAGTTGATCGCCGGCCGCGCCCGCCCGTTTGATGCCCCGGCCCTTGAGCCGCAGCGTCTGTCCGGTGTTCGAGCCCGGCGGCACGGTGACCGAAACACGGCCGCCAATGGTCGGCACCTCGATCTTGCCGCCGAGCACCGCCTCGTCGAATGTGATCGGCACCTCGACCACGATGTCGTCGCCCTCGCGCTTGAACACGGGATGCGGCCTGACGCTGATCTCGATCAGCGCGTCGCCGGGCTCGCCCTCGCCGAAACCCGGTCCACCCTTACCCTTCAACCTGAGGATCTGCCCGTCGGTCACGCCCGGCGGGATGGTCACGTCGAGCGTGCCGCCGTCGGGCAGCGTGATGCGTGTCTTGGTACCGTTCACCGCATCGAGAAAATTGGCCTCCAGGCGGTAATGCGCATCTTGCCCACGCATGGAAAAGCGTGCGCCGCCCGCCCGCGCCCCGCCTCGCTCACCGAACAGGTCGCCGAATAAATCGCTGAAGGCCCCGATATCCTCGAAGCCGGCCGCCGAGCGGTAACGCGCGCCCTCCGGACCCCCGGCATATTCGCGATAATAGCGATGCTGCGGCGTCTCCTGGCCCGAGGCGTCGATCTCGCCCGCGTCATAGCGCTTGCGCTTCTCCTCGTCGCCGACAATGCCATAGGCGGCGGTGATCTTCTTGAACTTCTCCTCGGCGGCCTTGTCCCCCGGATTCAGGTCGGGGTGCAGCTTCTTGGCGAGCTTGCGATAGGCCTTGGTGATGTCCGCCGCGCTCGCGGTCTTCGCCACGCCGAGGACTGAATAAAGGTCTTCTGCCATCTATGGATCAGTCGTCCGAAACAAGCTTTTGCCCAGTCGCATGCGGCCGAGCGGGGGAAATCCCCTCTAACCCCGGGCATGCCGATTGTTCAAGTTCAGTGGTTACTGGATTCGCGCTTTTGCGGGAATTACAAACAAGGCCGGTTATTTGGGAAGCCGCGCGCCGAGCGGCAAGCCGTCAACAAGCTCCACAACGGGCGGTCGATTCTCATGATCTTGGATGCCCTACGCCGCGCCAAGCGTCGCGGGCCGCGCCTCGGGAGGAGGTCCGCCGAGGCTATGACCCAACCCTCGCTCCCGGCCTTTCCGGACGACATTTTTTCCGATCAGCGCTTCGCCGGCCGGTGGAAGTCCTGGACCCGCAAGGACGCCACCGATTTCTGGATGCCGGGCTTCCATCCCTTTCGCATCAGCTACCACCCCGGGCTCGATCTCTACATCTCCGCGCATATCCGCAAAGGCGCCGTGTGGGAGCCGCTGGAGACCGCTGTCCTGTTGTCGCTGCTGACCTCCGGCAGCGTGTTTTACGACATTGGCGCCGCCATCGGCTGGTACAGCATCATCGCGGCGCTGAAGGTGGGCCAGGCCGGACGTGTGATTGCTTGCGAGCCCGAGCGCGACAATTACCAGCTGCTGCGCCTCAACCTGCGACAGAACGAGCTCAGCAATGTCACGGCGATCAAATGCGCCGTGGCGGACCGCTCTGGATGGGGACGGGTATACCGATCCAAGGAGAATTTCGGCGACCATCGCCTCGACGTGCCAATGCCCAACTGGCCGTCGCACCGGACGCGCATCGCCACGCTGATCGATCTGGTCAAGCAGGGCTACCCGCCGCCCGACGTCATGAAGATCGACACGCAAGGCAGCGAGGCCAAGGTTCTGCACTGCTTGCCCGAGCTGTGCGCGATCAATCCGCAGCTCAGCGTGGTGCTCGAGTTCTGGCCGCTTGGGCTCGCGCAGTGCGGAAGCTCGTATCAACAACTGCTCGGCATGTTCGAAGGTCTGGACTTCGAGCTGTTCGTTCTCGACGAGATCGAAAAAACCTTCGCGCCGGCGACGCTCGCGGAGATAGCGGAACGCGCTGAACGGGAGATGCAACCGCCCTCGAACTGGTTCGTCAACCTGGTGGCTTTGTCACCAAGCGCACGCCAACGTTTGCCTGCGCGCGACTATGTCGAGAAGTGCCTTCAGCTTGCCGCGAGCTGGTAGGCGGAGCCGACCCTGATCTCACCCTCGCGGTCGAGCAGGTTGGCGAGTTCCTTGAATCTTCGCTCGACCCGCTCGCCCTCCAGGTTGGAGTAGGGATCCGGCAACGTCCAGATCAGGCGGTTGCCTTCGTAGCCGAGCGGCGTATTGGTCAAGACGCCCGGCATCGCCGCCGACACCATATGCGCGGCGCGGAAGGCTGCACCCAGGATGCGCGCGCGCTTCAGCATGTCCTTGTCCACCAGCTCGATCAATTTCTGGCTCAGTTCGTCCTTCACCAGCCCTTCGTTGCGGTAATAGACGGTGAGCGCGAGGAAGGCGCGGCCGGGATGGTCGACCCCGGTAAAGGTCCCGTGGGCCACCAGATTGAGGCTCTGGATGCCGCGATAGTCCGGATGCGCACGCCAGCCGATATCGGAAAGCAAGCATGCCGCATGGCGCAGGCGCCGCTGCTCCGGCGTCTCGATCGGCCCGGGCGCGCGGAACAGGGCGTCGGTCCAGAAGCAAAGCTCGTAAGCACTCTCGACCGAGCGGGACCATCGCCGCGCGATGTCGTCGCAAGCCGCGATCAGCGGATCCTTCTTCTGCTCCTCCTCGCTGAGCAGGCTGTAGAGCAAGCCTTCGCGAATACCCAAGACCGAGACCACGATCGCGCGCGGCTTCATTTGCTTGATCAGCCGCTCCAGCACCAGCGCGCCGTAAGGGATGGTCTCGCGGCGAGCGCTGGAGATATCGCGGATGCCGGCGAGCGAGCTTTGCGACTGATGGTCGAGCAGGGCGGAAAATCTGAGCGCGTCGTCGGCACTGATCCGGTAGTTATGCATGACGCTCAAGGGATAGTTGGTCTGCGTCATATGCAGTCGGGCGAGCGCTCGCCAAGTTCCCCCGATCGCGTAGAAGTCGCGTCCCCTGCCCTTCTCCAGCCAATCGATCTTGCCGATCTCGGTGTCGACGATCTCGCGCGCCTTCTTCAGGCTGCCGCCCGAAGAATCGATCAGCCTCAATCCACCAAGCGGAAGCGTCGCGGCGTCTGACAACCTGCCGCCTCGGATATCGATCAGCTCAAGACTGCCGCCGCCAAGGTCGCCAGCGAAGCCGTCAGCCGCGTGGATGCCCGAGATCACGCCGAGCGCGGCGAGTTCGGCTTCCTGGGTGCCGGAAAGCACCGTCACCCGGCGGTCTAGGATCCGCTCGGCCTGGGCAATGAACTCCGGCCCATTCTCCGCCTCGCGCGCCGCGGCTGTGGCGATCACCTCGACATGCGCCACGCCCAATTGGTCGATCAGGGCGCGAAACCGCCGGAGCGCCCGCAAGGCCCGCTTGATCGCGTCGGGAGCCAGCCTGCCGGTCGAAGCCAGTGACCGCCCCAAGCCGCAGAGAACTTTCTCATTGAAAACCGGCGCGGGCGCGCGGCTGGAATTCTCGTAGACGATGAGCCGAACGGAGTTCGAGCCGATATCGACCACCGCCACCGGGGTCTGATCGTGCTGCACGATCATCGCGAAAAGCTGGCCGCTTAGCCCGTCTCGACCAGGCGCGTGAAGCGCGGCGGCATGCTCTCGGTCAGAGACGTGCCGCGGCCGGACAGGCTCGGGTTGGTCATGAAATAATCCTGAGCACTGAAAGCTTCCTGGTCCTTTCCTGGATGGATTCGCTCCGAGCTGCCATCGGGCCGTACGCGCCAGCTCTGGAGATTGTCCTTGAGGTTGGCGACCATGATCTGGTCGAGAATCTGCTCGTGCACGGTCGGGTTCTTGATCGGCACCATGGCCTCCACGCGGCGGTCGAGGTTGCGCGGCATCATGTCGGCAGAGCTGATATAGACCACTGCCTTCCGGTGCGGAAGCCCATGACCGGCGCCAAAACAATAGATGCGCGAATGCTCGAGGAAGCGCCCGACGATGCTCTTCACATGGATATTCTCGGAGAGATCGGGAACGCCCGGCCGCAAGCAGCAGATGCCGCGCACCACGAGATCGATCTCGACCCCGGCCTGGCTTGCCTCGTAGAGCGCGTCGATGATCTCGGCATCGACCAGCGCATTCATCTTCATCCAAATCGCCGCGGGGCGCCCAGCCTTGGCGTGATACATCTCCTCGCGGATATGATCGAGGATGCGCGCGCGGATGCCGAAGGGCGATACCGCCATCATTTCGAGCTCGGCCGGCTCGGCATAGCCCGTCACATAGTTGAAGATGCGTGATACGTCCTGACCGATGGTGCGGTCGGCCGTGAAGAAGGACAAGTCGGTATAGATCTTGGCGGTGACCGGGTGATAATTGCCAGTGCCCACATGGCAGTAGGTGATGAGCTCACCGCGCTCGCGCCGCACGATCAGGCTGAGCTTGGCGTGGGTTTTCAGCTCGATGAAGCCGTAGACCACCTGCACGCCGGCGCTTTCCAGGTCGCGCGCCCATTTGATGTTGGCTTCCTCGTCGAAGCGCGCCTTCAGCTCCACCACGGCGGTCACCGACTTGCCCGCTTCGGCCGCCTCTTTCAGCGCTTCGATGATCGGCGAACTCTTCGAGGTGCGGTAGAGCGTCCATTTGATCGCCACCACGTCCGGATCGGCCGTCGCCTGCTTCAGGAATTGCAGCACGACATCGAACGACTCGTAGGGGTGATGCACCACGATGTCCTTCTTGCGGATGGCGGCGAAGCAATCGCCCTGATGCTCGCGGATGCGCTCGGGGAAGCGGCTGACGAAAGGCTGGAATTTCAGGTCCGGCCGATCGGCGACGATGAGCTGATTGGTATCGGCGAGGCCGATCAGGCCCTTCTGCACGAAGCTCTCCCGCTCCGAGACTTTCAGCTCCTGCATGACGAAACGCTGCAAGCGCGACGGCATCGAAGCTTCGATCTCGAGCCGGATGACCGATCCGCGGCGGCGGCGCTTCAGCGCCGATTCAAACAGGCGCACCAGGTCTTCCGCCTCCTCCTGCACCTCGATGTCGCTGTCGCGCAACACGCGGAACGCGCCTTGGCTTCTCACCCGATAGCCGGGGAACAGGCGCGAGACGAAGATGCCGACCACCGTCTCGAGCCGAATGAAGCGGATCGCCTCTTTGGGTGCTCCCTTGCTCGGCAGCCGGATGAAGCGCACGAGCTGCGGCGGGATCGGCAGGAGCGCGTGCATCGTGCGCAGCGACCCCTCTCTCACCAGCTCCAGCCCAAGGGTGAAGCCGAAATTAGGAATGAACGGGAAGGGATGCGCCGGGTCGACTGCGATCGGGGTTAGTACGGGAAAGATGTACGCGAGGAAATGCTCTTCGAGCCAAGCACGCTCTTCCTCGGTAAGTTGATCGGCGCTCAACACATGGAGGCCGGCCTCGGCAAGCAGTGACTCGAGCGTGACCCAGTTTTCTTGCTGCTCGGCGGTGAGGTCGGCGACGGAGCGGTTGATGCGATCAAGCTGTTCGGCAGGGGTGAGCCCGTCGACGCTAGGCGTCTCGATGCCGGCCAGCACCTGGCCGCGCAGCCCAGCCACGCGAACCATGTAGAACTCATCGAGGTTCGACGCCGAAATCGAGAGAAAGCGTAACCGCTCCAAGAGCGGATGCCGCGCGTTCTCTGCCTCCTCCAGAACGCGCTGGTTGAAGTGCAGCCAGGAGAGCTCGCGATTGAAAAATCGGCTCGGCCCAAACGCGGCAATGTTTGGGTCCGGCTCGGGACGCGCAACCTGTTCGGGCAAGCTCATTGACAACCCATTGTGATTCAAGCAGATTTTTACAAATCCACCGGGTGTGCGGCCGCTTCGCGCGAGACCTTACCCCAGGAACTGTATCACTTGCGTTATGACCAATGCCAAGCACGCCGAGATTCAGTCTTGCTGCGCGCCCCCCTGCAGGGTCTCGATCACCAATTGCCGGCTGATCTTGCGGCCTGAGGCAAGCGCAGCGCGGTCGATCGCCGCCACCGCAGCCTGCGCCGCCGCGAGCGACCGCTCCACATGCAGCGCAAGATATGTAAGCACTTTGGGGTCGATATCGAGCTGCCGGTCAGCGAAATGCTTGAGCAGCACGGTTCTGATCAGAGCCTCATCGGGCGCGCCGATCTCGACCGTCGGCACCCCATTCAGCCGCGACAGCAGGTCCGGAAGTTTGACCCGCCAGCGACGCGGCGCGCCCCGTGCTGTCAGCAGCACGGAGAGCCGCTTCTCCCGTGCCAGGTTGAGCAGGTGAAACAACGCTTGCTCGTCGTAATCGACACGGTCGGCATCCTCCACCACGAGCGGGGTTCCCGGGCCCATGGCGTCGACAAAGTCGATGCCGAGATTGTCGGGATTGAGCGAGCAGGCGCCAGATAGAGCCTGCCAGACTCGTGCAAGATGCGTCTTGCCGCTCGCCGCCGGTCCGATCAGGAGTTGAAGGTTATCCTGCCACGCCGGCCATGAATCGATCAGCTTGACCGCCGCCATATTGCAGTCGCTGACCAGAAAATCTTCCGCGCCGAGCGCCGCGCGGTGCGGCAGATCGAGGGTGAGCTGCGCAACCGTCATGAAGCCCTGACCTGTGAGCGCCCCGGGCGTTCCAGTCCCGACGCCTTCTTCTGGCGGGACGGCAGCGGCGGTGGTGCGGGCTCGTAGCTTGCCATGTGGCCGAGCCAGGACCAGAAATAGGCCGCGGCGGAAAGGATGGTGAGAGCGCCGGTCACCCAAACCAGCACCTTGATCAAATCGTGCAGCCCCAAACCGAGGCCAAGCTCGGCAAGCACGAGGCCGGCAAGGACAATCTGCGACAAGGTGTTGAACTTGCTGATCAAGAGCGGCTGCATGCTGACCGGGCGCGACAGCATCCAGGACAGCACCACGGCGCCGACAATGAGAATGTCGCGGCTCACCACTGCTATCACCAGCCACGCCGGAAGATGTCCGGCAAAGCCCAAGGTGACATAGATGCTGACCAGCAACGCCTTGTCGGCGATTGGGTCGAGATAGGCCCCAAGCTCGCTGCGCCAGCCATAGCGCTTGGCGAGGAATCCATCGGCGGCGTCGGAAAAGCCTGCCAGCAGGAACAGCAGGAAAGCCGCCGTCATTTCATGCGTGATGATCAGCCACACGATCAGCGGCACGAGCACGATCCGCCCGAGCGTGAGGCTATTGGGGATATTCACGAACGCTCCTCCCGAAGGCCTCGCACGCCGTAAGGCGCACCCGGACCTCCATATAACAGTTTAGCAGATTCGAGGCTGCGGCGGTGACCGGCCGGCCGGACCCTAGCGCGAGCGGAGCACGAAGGTCCCACCTCTTTCGTCGAAAAGAAATCCATTCTGGCCAAGCTCGGCCTGCAAACGGCCGAGCGGCCCCGCATAGTCGAAGGTGATCGAGGCCCCCCGCGCCGACAGCGAATTCACCTCGAGCGCCTGGATTCCGGCGACCTTCATCAAGCGCCCGCGGATATCTTGCCAGTCCTTGAGGCCCTGAAACTCGACCACGGCTACGACATTGCGCGGCACCTCGGCGTTGCCCGGGGCTTCACCCCCGGAAGCGGGCGGCGTCACGCCTTCCTCGTATCTCACCTCGGTAGAGGGCTGCTCCCCCGATCGACCTACCTTCCATCGGTTCTCTATTACGGCGAAGGCAAGTGCGGCCGCCTCGCGCTGCGCGGCCTTGGCGTCGCCGGCGAGCGCCTCGCTCTGCCCATAGTCGATCACACCGACGCCGTCGGTTCCTCCCAGCCGTGTCGCGAACTTCCCGCCGGCCACCTCGCCGACTGCAATGACGAGCGGACCGTAACCGTAATCAGTCTGCATCGACTCCAGAGCCTGCGCATCGCCGGCAAGCACGGCCTTCACCGTGTCAAAGCTGAGCTCGGGGCGTGCGCGCAGGATGTTGGCGGGTGTCATGCTATGCGCGAGATCGAGATCGTCCCAAGCCCGGCGCCAGTCCTCGTCGCTCTTGACGCTCGTGCCCTCAACCAAGACGGGAAGAATGGAGATCGAAGGCGAACGCTCTTCGTTATAGGGAATCCCGTAATCCTGCAGGAGCTGCTTGATCCCCTGCTCGTTCACGCTCACGTCGAGCGTGGCGATGTAGCGCGTAGTTGAGTTCTCTTCCTTGCGGATCGAGACGCCGTTGATCAGGCCCTCCACGTCCTCATTCGTCAGTCCGGGCAGCTGTATGTCCGCGCCTGTGAGCCGCCGGATCACGATGTTCACGGAGCGCGACTGGGCTTCCGCCATGCCGGCCGTGCGTGCGGCCACCGCATCCGCGGCGGTGGTGTCGACCGAGATCTTGGCGACTTCGTAGATACTGTCGGCGGCAAGCGCGCGGCCGCCGGGGAGGCAAGCCGCAAACAAGCAAAGCAGGACAAGGCTTGCCCACGCCACTCGTCTCCATCGCCAGGGCGTCATGCTTAACTCCGCCACGCCGGGGACAATCCTACGCAGTTCTGGGTAAACCTTGGGAATGTGGCACGCCCACGGCCTTTTGCGCCTTGACGCGCCTCTTCGGGCGCGATTGTTATGCGAAATCGCTGCTTCTTGCACCCCGAGTGGGATCGGTGCCCGCAACCCCCAGGGACAAAGCCAAGATCACCTATCGCCAAGCGGGCGTCGATATCGACGCCGGCAACGCCTTGGTGCGCGCCATCGGACCGCTGGCCGCCAAGACCAGGCGCCCCGGCGTGCTTGGCGCTATCGGCGGCTTCGGGGGGCTGTTCGATGTGGCAGCCTGCGGCTTCAAGGACCCCGTCCTCGTCGCCGCCACCGACGGCGTCGGTACCAAGCTCAAGCTCGCTATCGAGACCGGCATCCACGACGGGATCGGCATCGATCTCGTTGCCATGAACGTCAACGATATCGTGGTGCAAGGCGCCGAGCCCCTGTTCTTTCTCGATTATTTCGCCACCGGCAAGCTCGATATCGCCGTGGCGGAGACCGTGATCGGCAGCATCGCTGAAGGCTGCAAAGAGGCGGGCTGTGCGCTGATCGGCGGCGAGACCGCCGAGATGCCCGGCCTCTATGCCTCCGGCGAATACGATCTTGCCGGCTTTGCCGTCGGCGCGGTCGAACGCACCGCCATTCTGCCGCGCAAGAACATTGAAGCGGGCGACATCATTCTCGGCATGGCCTCTTCCGGCGTGCACGCCAACGGCTTCTCTCTGGTCCGCCGCGTAGTTGCCGACACGGGTCTCGATTGGGACGACCCCGCCCCCTTCGCGCCGGACCTTGCGCTTGGCGCCGCGCTGCTCACACCGACCCGCATCTATGTGCGGCAGTTGCTTGAAACGATTCGAGGAACCGGTGCCGTGAAGGCGCTTGCCCACATCACCGGCGGCGGACTCACCGACAATATTCCACGCGTGCTTCCCGAGGGACTGGCTGCCGAGATCGACTTGCGCGTCGTGGCGCTCCCCGCCGTATTCGAGTGGCTCAAAGTCGAGTCCCGGCTCGACCGGGACGAGATGCTGCGCACCTTCAATTGTGGTATCGGCATGATCGCCGTCGTGGGTCCGGCCGATGTAGAGCGCACGCTTCGTTCGCTCGGCAATGGCACGGCGGCCATCGGTGTCATCGCCGAGCGCCGCGGCGGCGATGCCGTCTGCTACAAAGGTGAACTCGCTTGAGGCGCCCATGACGAAACGGCGCGTCGGCATTCTTATCTCGGGCCGCGGCTCAAATCTCGGCGCTCTGATCGAAGCGTGCCGCGCTCCCTCGTTCCCGGCGAAGATCGTGCTGGTGATCTCCAACGTGCCGTCGGCGCAAGGACTGCTGCGCGCGGAGTCCGCGCTGATCCCCACGCGCACCGTCAACCACAAGGACTTCCCCACGCGCGAGGCTTTCGACGAGACCCTCGACAAGGCGCTGCACGAAGCTGGCGTCGAGATCTTGTGCAATGCCGGTTTCATGCGTCTCCACACGGAAGGCTTCGTGAAGCGCTGGTGGGATCGTCATCTCAACATCCACCCCTCGCTCCTCCCGGCCTTCAAAGGGCTGCACACGCATGGACGGGTCTTGGAGGCGGGCGCGAGGATCTCGGGTTGCACGGTGCATTTCGTGCGGCCGGAGATGGATGAAGGCCCGATCATTGCGCAAGCCGCGGTGCCGGTCCTGCCGGACGACACGCCCGACACCCTCGGCGCGCGCGTGCTCGAGGCGGAGCATCGTCTTTATCCGCTGGCGTTAGGGCTTGTCGCTGCGGGGAAAATCCGCGTCGAGGGCGAGCGTGTGGTGGGAATGACCCAAGTCAGAGCCCAGACTCCGCTGTTTTCGCCGCTCCCCGAGGTCCCTTTTGATTGAAATTGTTAACGGCCGTAAGATCGCATCCTGGACGGGACGGCATGTCGCACCGCATGATGTGCGGCGTGCCAAAGATGGACAACGCCGACGGCCGGATGCTAGAGACTGGCCTAATTAGAGGCAATTCTGCGCCCCCCTGCCGCAATGCGGCGAACGGCGCGGAAGGCCGCGTCCTCGTGATCGCGGCCGCTGCGGGACGACCCGCGGCGCTTTGGCCCAGGCAGCAGGGAGCTAGGGGGAAGGCGTAAATGGCGGATATGACGGTCGCCTATTCTCCATCGCACGGGCTCGGCGAAGAGCAGTCGATCTGGTTCAAGCTCACGCCGCTGCTGAACCAGGAGAACCCCATGCAGGTTCTCATGGCGCTCAGCGATAAGTATGGCGGCGTGATCCCGATCAATCTGAAGAACCAGCGCATTGTGCTGCTGGCCGAGCCGGCGCATGCCGAGCGCGTGCTGGTCACCAACGCCGACAACTACGTCAAATATTTCGACGGGCTGCGTCCCATCTTCGGCAAGAGCATGATCACGGTCGACGGCGCGCTCTGGCAGAAGATTCGCGCGCCGCAGCAGCCCGCCTTTCACCCGCATATGTTCGAGGACTACTTCCCTTATCTGATGTCGGCGATCGATTCGAAGATGGCGCGCTGGGGGAAATTCGCCTCGACCGGCGAGACTATCGAGATGGTGGAGGAGACCTGGACCTTGGCTGCCGAGATGGTGTGCAAGGCGCTATTCGACCGCGAGATGCCCTTCAACCCGCATTTCGTGTTCGGCCAGGTCAAGACCTATACCGACGTGATGAACCACAAGTCGCTCAGACTGAAGAGCGTGCGCGGCGAGCTGGTCGAGATCACCACCGAAGATGCCGCCAAGGCAATGGAAGTCTGGGGCTCGATCCCGGAAATGGTCACGGGCGCCGGCATCCTCGAGCATCGCGAAAAGACATTGCTCAAGATGCTCGAGGGGGCGGAAGCCGATCCCAATTTCCCCGAGTTCGATCGCCAGCAAGTGATCGACGAGATGAAACAATATCTGTGGGCCGGCACCGAGACCACGGCGCTGACTCTGGCCTGGTCGCTCTATCTGCTTTCACAGCACCCCGAGGCGCTGGAGCGCATCCGGACGGAAGCGCGTGCGGTCTGCGGCGAGCGCGATCCCGTGTGGAACGAGGTGCAGCAGCTGACCTACACCCGCATGGTGATCCAGGAGACCATGCGCCTGTTCCCGCCGATCTGGGCGCTGATCCGCATCGCCGCCGGTGACGACGAGATCGGCGGCCACAAGATCAAGGCCGGCGACAAGGTGGTGATCCTCGCCTATGTGATGCATCACAGCCCGAAATTCTGGGAGGAGCCGGAGAAATTCGATCCCGAGCGCTTCGCGCCCGAACGCGCCAAGAAGCGGGTGAAATACAGCTACCTGCCGTTCGCGGCGGGCAAGCGCTCCTGCATCGGCGGCGCGCTGTCGCAGATCGAGAACACCTTGGCTCTCGTGCAACTGCTCCGCCGCTACACGCCGGAATATGTCGGGCCCAAGCCTGCGAAGATCCACGCCACGGTCACGCTCTGCCCGAAAGGCGGCCTCCCGTTCAAGATTCGCGCGCTGAGCTGAGCCAAGGGCAGCTTTGCGATGCCGATCATCATTCTCCTGCTGATTGCCGCTCTCGTCGCGACCTACGGCTTCTGGAGCACGCTTAAGGCGATCCTCGGCGCGATCGGAGTCGTCATTCTTCTGTTCCTGCTGTTCGCGGCATTGATTGCAGGAATTGTGGCGTGGTTGTTGAAACGCTAGGGCCACACAGCGGCGATCAAAAACTTGCCTCGAAGGTGCGAAAACGGCGCTCCAGCTCCCATTGTTGCGCTGCCTTCTCGCTATCCCTGAGAAATCCGGCGCAATCGGCGCTCGGCGCATCTTGCCCGGGGCTGTCGTTCCGGCAGACGGGAATGGCGCGCGCATAGCCGCCTTTCTCGTCCCACAGGCTCGCACCTGGCAAAAAACTGTATTCCAGGCTGTTGCGCACGATCTCCTTGAGATCGGCATAGGTGAGGCCGTAGCTCTCCACCGCGCGCACATATTCATGCGTGAGATCGATGCGCTCGATGCCCGCATCGTCAGTCGAGAGCGCTACGGGCACCCCGAATTTGCGATAGGTCGGGAGCGGGTGGTGCTTGCCCTCGACGCCGAGGATCATCTCGTTGCTGGTGAGGTTGATTTCGACCAGCACGCCTTTGTCGGCCATGTTCTTGAGCAGCTCGTAAGGATTATCCTCGTACATCACGTCGACGCCATGTCCGACGCGGTCGGTCCGCGCTTCCTCCACCGCGAGCCGGATATGGCAACAGAGACCCTCCGGCGGGACCAGTCCAGGAGAAAGTTCGCCCGCATGCAGACTGACTCGCACCTCCGCGTAGACTGGCCGCAAGAACCCCACCATACGCATATGCTCGGCATAGTCGGCCATAGCGTCGTGCGCATCCTCCTCGCCGACGAAATTGATGGCAACCACGCGCGGGTCGGCCGCAGCCAGTTCGAAGCCAAATAGCGCCTGCGCGAAGACCAGCTCCTTCGGCGTGTTGCGAAACACCTCGTAGATGTAGCGAAGCTCGACCTTGCAGCCGGGCGCCTCCTGAGCCGAGCCACAACGGCCAAGCTCACGCCGCTTGGCTTCGGCATCGTCCCAGAACTTTCGCGCGGCGGGAATGTCCTCGGCGAGTCCCTTGTCGAGCAGCGCATCGCGGAGCGCGCCGAGATCGCCCGTGTAGGTCATGTCCTTGGTGACGGTGTCGAGCCGGTTCCAGGTCGGCGTTGCCATCAGCTCAAGATATTGCATGTTCTGCGCGGCGGCGCGGTCGGCGACCTCGTGCAGCCATTCCCCGGTGTGGTCCGGGTTCGTGCCGCCGAATTTCTGGAGCGCCCCGAAGAAATGATCGTGTCCAGTCTCGCCCTCCGACGCTACGAAGCCGCGCATGGAGAATGAGTCGATCAGGCGGTTGTACAGCTGCTGGTTCTTGTAGACCGTTGCCGCGGCCGTGGAGCCTTCCTTGCAGACAGCTCCGTCAGCACCGATCGAGTCGGGCTTGACGAACGAAAGTGCCGACGTGTCGATGCAGAGTTCGTCTTCGATCGCATCGCCGATCAGCGTTTCGGCATAGACGGCGCTATGCAGATGGCTGTGCAGATCGGCGCCTTTCGGCATGCGCTTGAGAAAGACATGAAGCGCCAGAGGATCGTTGCGGACCGTGTCGAGCTCCCGGCCCGCGGCAAGCTCCGCACCCGACGGCTCTTTTTGCGCGATGGCTAGTGCCGGTACGGCCACGACCGCGAGCAGGTTCGCAAGAGCAGCAACGGCGCGTGTGACGCTCATGGCGGTTACCTCATTAGCACACCCGCCAAGGTTTGACCCCGCTACCGCGCTACCCCACGATCTCGCTTTTCTTGAAGCAGAGCGCGATCTCGCGCTTGGCCGTCTCCGGGCTGTCGGAACCGTGCACCGAGTTGCGCTGAAGATTGACGCCGAAATCCTTGCGGATCGAACCAGGTGCCGCATCGACCGGATTGGTCGCCCCCATCACCTCGCGGTTCTTGGCGATGGCATCGTCGCCTTCAAGCACTTGAAGCACGATGGGCCCGGAGGTCATGAAATTGACGAGGTCCCGAAAGAAGGGTTGGTCCTTGTGGACGTCGTAGAATTTCCGTGCGTCCTTCTTCTTCCACCCCACACGCTTCTGCGCGATCACGCGAAGCCCCGCGGCCTCGAGCCGCGCAACGATCAGCCCGGTAATGTTCCGCTCGGTCGCATCGGGCTTGATGATCG
>JBQGDO010000120.1:0-7515 GCA_052039105.1 Methyloceanibacter sp. | reverse complement strand
GACGCCGACCATGCCGGCTTCGAGCTTCTCCGCCACGCGCCAGGCGCGGCCGAGGTCTTTGCTGAACAGGTAGGAGGCGAGGCCAAACGGCGTGTCGTTGGCGATCCTGATCGCGTCGGCCTCGCTGTCGAAGCGGATCAGTGCGGCGACGGGGCCGAAAATCTCCTCATGCACGATGCGCATGTCGGCTTTGACGTCGCCCACCACCGAGGGGCGGTAAAAGAGCGGGCCAGCATTGTCGGGCGTGCCGCCGGTCAGGATCTTGGCGCCCCTGTTAACGGCGTCGCCGACCAGGGTTTCGACCTTCTCGATGGCTTCGCCGGAGATCAGCGGGCCGATCGCGACGCCGGACTCCAGGCCAGGGCCCACTTTGAGCTTCTGCACCGCCTCGACCAGCGCCGCGGCGAAGCGGTCGTAGATGCCTGATTGCACCAGGATGCGGTTGGCGCAGACGCAAGTCTGGCCGGCATTGCGATATTTGGAGGCCATGGCGCCGGCAACCGCCTGATCAAGATCGGCGTCATCGAAGACGATCAGTGGTGCGTTGCCGCCGAGCTCGAGCGTGAGCTTCTTCACCGTGTCGGCGCATTGCCGGTAAAGCAGCTTGCCGACCTCGGTCGAGCCGGTGAAGGAAAGCTTGCGCACCCGCGGGTCCGCACAGAACACCTTGCCGACGGCCGGCGCGTCCGTCGTGGTCATCACGTTGAGGACGCCCGGGGGGAGTCCCGCGTCCATGCCGAGCTTGGCGACGGCCAGCGCGCAAAGCGGCGTCTCGGCAGCCGGCTTCACCACCGCCGTGCAGCCAGCGGCGAGCGCAGGCGCCACCTTGCGGGTGATCATGGCGATGGGGAAGTTCCACGGCGCGATCGCCGCGACCACTCCGATCGGCTGCTTGATGGTCAGGTAGCGCTTTGAGGCGACGGTGGACGGAATGGTGTGGCCGTAGGCGCGCTTCGCCTCCTCGGCGAACCACTCGATGAAGGCCGCGCCATAGGCCACCTCGGCCCGCGACTCGGCAAGCGGCTTGCCCTGCTCCATGGTCATCAGCTTGGCGAGGCTCTCGGTTTCGGCGGTGACGAGGTCGAACCAGCGTTTGAGGATGCCCGCGCGCTCTTTGGCGGTCTTCGCCGACCAGCCGGGGAAGGCCTTGACGGCGGCATCGATGGCGCGCGTGGCATCCTTCGCGCCGAGATCGGGAACGGCGGCGATTTCGGCGCCGGTGGCGGGATCGTTCACCGGGAAGGTCTTGGCGGGAGTCACCCATTCGCCGTCGATCAGGGCCGCTGCCGGAAATTTCTTGAAGACCATGGTCACCGGTGCATCTCCGTCAGCGTAGGGTGATCGAGACCGACTTCAGGTCGGCATATTTATAAAGAGCGTGCAGCGAGCGGTCGCGGCCGAAGCCGGACTGCTTGAAGCCGCCGAACGGCATGGTGATGTCGCAGGCGTCCCAGCCATTGACCCACACCAGCCCGGCCTTGATCTCGCGCGCGGCGCGATGCGCCAAGGAGACGTCTCGCGTCCACAGTCCCGCAGCCAGGCCGTAGACCGTGCCATTGGCGAGGCGGATGGCCTCGTCGGGCTCCTCGAAGCGCGTCACCGCGAGCACCGGGCCGAATACCTCTTCGCGGGCGAGCGCCGCCTCCGGCGCGACCTGATCGAACACGGTCGGCTCGACATAGAAACCGCCGCTGTCCGCTCGCGCCCGCTTGCCGCCGAGCTTGAGCGCGGCGCCATCCTGGGCCGCATGCTCGATGTAACGCAGAGCGGTCCGCATCTGTTCGGCCGAGACCATGGCGCCGAAATTCGTGGCCGGTTCGAGCGGATCGCCAGGCTTGATACGCTTGGCGATCATCAGCAGCTTGTCGAGGAAAGCGTCGGCGATCGTCTCGTGCACGAGAAGCCGTGAGGCCGCCGTGCAGACCTCGCCCTGATTGAAGAAGATGCCCCAGGCGGCATGGAAGGCGGCGGCGTTCAGGTCGGGACAATCGGCAAAGACGATTTGCGGCGACTTGCCGCCGAGCTCCAGGCTCACCCGCTTGAGGTTGCTTTGGCCCGAATATTCCATCAGCAACCGGCCGACGGCGCCGGAGCCGGTGAAGGCGATCATATCGACGTCCATATGCAGCGCGAGCGCCTTGCCCGCGGTCTCGCCGAAACCCGGCACGACGTTGAGCACGCCTGCCGGCACACCGGCTTCCAGCGCGAGCTGGCCGAGCTTGAGCGCCGTCATGGGCGATTGTTCGGCCGGCTTGAGCACGACCGAATTGCCCATGGCGAGCGCCGGCGCCACCTTCCACATCGCCATCAGCAGCGGGAAATTCCACGGCACGATGGCGCCGATCACGCCAAGCGGCTCATGCACTGCGAAGGAAAAACGGTCCGTCGTCTCGGGGCCCACCTCGCCATAAATCTTATCGAGTGCCTCGGCATAGTAGCGCAAGGTGCGCACCGCCTGCGGGACGTCGATATTGAGCGCGTCCTTGATCGGCTTGCCGACATCGAGGCTCTCGAGCACGGCAAGCATCTCGGCATCGCGCTCGATCAGATCGGCCAGCGCATACAGAATGCGCTTCTTGTCGCGATAGTGAAGCTTGCGCCAGCGCCCATCCTCGAAGGCCCGGCGCGCGGCAGCTACGGCCGCATCCACATCGGCGGCGCCGCATTCCGCAACCCGGTTGATCACCGTGCCGTTGCGCGGCGTCACATTATCGAAGCTGCGGCCGGTGAGGCTCGGTCGGGATGCGCCATCGATCACCGCCTCGCCGGGCAGCTCGATCGACGCGGCGACGTTCTCAAAATGAGCGAGCGACGTCATGACAATCCTCACGCAACCCGAGAATACCAAAGATGATCGAGCGGGGTCACAATACGCTCGAAATTGCTGCGTTCGGCCTGTTTAAGCCGCGAAAAAACCTCCTGGAAAAGCGGTCCAAAGGCCTCACGGACAACGGCCGAGCGCTGGAAAAGATCGAGCGCGTTGACCCAGGCGGTCGGCAGAGGCGGCGCATCGATCAGTTCGGAATTGCCGTCGACGGCCGGGCCGGGATCGATCTCATTGGCGATGCCGTGGCTCATTCCGGCGAGAATGGCGGCCATGACCAGGCAGGGATTGGCGTCTGCACCGGCGATGCGGTGCTCGACGCGGGTCGCCGCGCCGTTGCCGCGTGGAATGCGCAGGGCAACGGTGCGATTGTTGAAACCCCAGACCGCGGCCTTGGAGACATAGGCCTTGGGCACATAACGCCGATAGGCGTTGGCGGACTGCGCCCAAACCGCCATGAAATCCGCCATGGTCTCGCACATGCCACCAAGGGCATGGCGGAACAGCGGAGAGATCGGTTCACCGGCGAACAGATTCTGTCCCGAGGCGTCGCAGAGGCTGAGATGGACATGCATGCCGGAGCCCGCCCAATCGTGGTGCGGCTTGGCCATGAAGGTGGCTTGCAGTTGGTGTGCCTTGGCGGCAGCCTTGACGGCGCGTTTCAAGAGCAGGCCATCCTGAGCCGCGCCGGCGACGTCCGAGCGGTGCTTCAAGTTGATCTCGAACTGGCCCGGCCCCGATTCCTTCATGACGGCGTCGACCGGAAGACCCTGCACTTCGCAAAGGCGGTAGACGTCGTCGATGAACGGCGACAGCGCGTCCATCTCCTCGAAACCGAAGGTCAGCGGCCGCCGCGGGTCGTCCGACAGGCCGTCGGGGTGATGCAGCGCGAAAGCGCCGTTCGATTGCGCCTTGGTGACGTAAAATTCGAGCTCGACGGCGGCCACCGGCGTTTGGCCGGTGCGCGTGAAGCGCTCGACCTGCCTCGCAAGCACGGTGCGCGGATCGAGCTCGTCCTTGCCCTCGATGGTCATGACCGACTGGCCGTGGCGTCCGTCGCCGACCGGGATCGGCACCAAGGTGCCGCTGAGCAGATGGCACTGATGATCGTGGTCGCCCGTCTCCCAGAGGCGGCCGGTTTCCGCCACGCAATTGCCGAGCGGATCCATGATGAAGATCGAGCTCGGCATCATCAGGCCATGCTTGACGACGCCAAGCAGGTCGGAGCGGCGGAGGCGCTTGCCCCGGGGAATGCCGTTCATGTCGAAGACGAACGCGTCGATCCATTGCACCGCAGGGTTGGCGGCAAGAAAGGCTTCCGCCTCTTCGACACTGACACGCGCGCCGCTCATGATGCTTGGCCTCTGGCTGCGTCGCCGAAGCGGCGAAACAGCGATACCGAGACGGGATTGCCCTTAGCCCCCCACTCCGGGTGCCACTGAACGCCGAGGCAGAAGGCCGCGTCGTCCGGCCCGCGCACGGCTTCGATCAAGCCGTCGGCGGCGAAGCCTTCCGCCTTCAGCCCGTTGGCGAGGCGGGCGATGCCCTGCCAATGCAGCGAGTTGACCATGATCTGATCGCTGCCGACCCAGTCGCGCAGCTTGCCGCGCAAGCTGACCGGGTGGATCGGACCGTAGGCCTCCTCGGGTGGAAGCTCCGGCCGCGCGCGGTGGTCCTTGTGGCCGTTCACCTGGTGCACCGCCTGATACAGGCTGCCGCCGAGGGCGACATTGAGTTCCTGGAAGCCGCGACAGATGGCGAAGAGCGGCGTCTTCTTCTCGATCGCCGCCCGGATCAGCGGCAAGGTCACCGCATCGCGCAACGGATCGAGCCGTTCGGGAATGATGGGCTCCTCCTTGCCATAATGCTCGGGCGCGACGTTGGAGATGCTCCCCGACAGGAGGACGGCGTCGGCAATTTCGAGAACGGTGCCGATGTCCGTCATGCCGGGACCAACCGGCACGAGCAGAGGCTGACATTCGGCGACCTCGGCGACGGCGGACGAATATTTGCGGCCGACCGCATCGAAGGGATGGCCGTCGATCATCTTGGTGCAGGCCGGTATGACGACGATCGGTCGGCTCATGCGGCAAGCTCTCCGGCGACGTCCTTGAGGGTGAGATCGAGCGCGCGACGCATCACCGCTTCAGCCTCGTCGAACTGCGCTTGCGTCCAGATCAAGGGCGGCGCCATGACCATGGTGTCGAACACCGCGCGCATGATGAAGCCTTCGCGGAAGAAATGATCGCGGCAGATCATGCCGACGCGGCCGGGATCGGCGAAGCGCGTGCGGTTCCGCTTGTCGGCGACGAGCTCGATCGCGCCGAGCATGCCGACGGAGCGAACCTCGCCCACGAGCGGGTGGTCGGCGAACTTGGCGAAAAGCTTGGCGAGCGCGGGGCCTGTGTATTCCTTGACGCGCGGGACCAACCGCTCTCGTTCCATGATCTCGATATTTTTCAGCGCAACGGCGCAGGCCACCGGATGGCCCGAGAAGGTGTAGCCGTGATGGAAATCGTCGTCGTGCGCCATCAGCGCTTCGGCGATCCTGTCGTCGACGAGCACGCCGGAGAGCGGGACGTAGCCCGAGGTCGCCGCCTTGGCGAAGCTGATCAGGTTCGGACGGATGCCGTAATATTCCGAGGCAAACCACGTGCCGAGCCGGCCGAAGCCGGTGATCACCTCGTCAGCAAGCAGGAGAATGCCGTATTTGTCGACGATGCGCTGAATTTCCGGCCAGTAGGTCTCGGGCGGAATCTTCACCCCGCCAGCGCCCTGCACCGGCTCGCCGGCAAACGCCGCAACGTTCTCGGGGCCGACAGCAAGGATTTCCTCTTCGAGCGCGCGCGCTGCCCTGAGACCGAAATCGGCGGGGGACTCGCCTGGCTCGGCCTCGCCATACCAATAAGGATCAACGATATGGCGGAAGCCTTCGTAGACGGGATAGGAGTGCGCATGCACATGGCTCATGCCGCCCATCGAACCGGCGGCGATGGTCGAGCCGTGATAGGCATTCTTGCGCGAAATGATGATGCGCCGCTTGGGCTCGCCTTTGAGCGCCCAATAGTGACGCATCAGGCGGATGGCCGTGTCGTTCGCCTCCGACCCCGAGGAGCCGAAGAACACTTGGTTGAGACTGCCGGGTGCAAGCTGCGCGAGCTTCTGGGCGAGGGCCGCGACCGGCGGATGCGTGGTCTTGAAGAAGGTGTTGTAGAACGGCAGCTCGAGAATTTGCTCGTAGGCCGTCTCCGCGAGCTCCTTGCGTCCATAGCCGATATTGCAGGTCCATAGCCCTGCCATGCCGTCGAGAATGCGCTTGCCTTCGCTGTCGAAGATGTAAGGACCCTCGCCGCGCACGATGACGCGCACGCCGTCGGCGCGCAGCGATTTGTGGTTGGTGAATGGGTGCAAGTGATGGAGAGCGTCGAGCTCTCGCGAATCCAGGGACTGATGTTTCGTGAGCACGTCCAAACCTCTAGTTGAGCGGGACCAAGACCTCCTATCGACTAGAGGCTCGCGGGGGGCGAGTAGCCAATGCGCGCGCAAAGCAGCAGCAGCCGGCGCTTGGCATTCAGTCCGCTCAAGGTAGCCGCTTCCAAGCCAACCCCGTCCCCGGGGCGCCGGATTTCTTCGCTGATCAGTCTTTGGCGGGTCATAAGACGCCTCCGACTGCCTCCCTTGACAGAGGCCGGTTTGGGCGTATGGCTACGCCGGAGACTTTATTGGCTACGGTGTAGAATTGTCAACGAAAACGCTTCGAAAAGCTCAGGGCCAACCGCGCGGACGGCGGGGGCTTGACCGAAATGTGATCCTGGACGCCGCCTTCGACATGCTGTCGCGCGAGGGCGAGGCCGGATTTTCCGTGCGCAAGCTCGGCTCGCGCATCGGAGTCGACCCGATGACCGTGCTGCATCATTTTGGGTCGAAAGACGAACTTTTGCGCAGGATTGCCGACCGCGCGCTGGCAACGGTCGCGCTGCCGGTGCCGACCGACGACTGGCGCGCCGACCTCCACCAGGTGGCCGCGGCCTACCGGGATTTGGCGCACCGGCACCCGCGCATCTTCCATTTGCATTTCCGCTATCACGCCACGGGACCGGCCGATCATGCTTCGAGCGAAGTGGTCTATCGCGCGTTGCGCAGCACCGGGCTCAGCGATGCCGAGGCGGCGGGACTTGGGCTCGCCTTCTATGCGTTCATCCTGGGTTACGCGCTGGCCGAGACGGAAGGGCTGTTGCGGCCGATCAGCGAGGAGGACGAAGCCGAGCTGAAGGGCCTCGACCCGTCCGCCTGCCCTGCGACGCTTGCGCTCATTCCCGCTTTCAAGCGTCTCGATCGCGATGCCACTTTCGAGGCCTCGGTCGAAACTTTCATCGACGGGGTCGCGTGCCGCTGTGGAGCGCGCCAAGGCGCGTAAGGTGAACGCGGCGCCAAAGCGGGCCTGTTCCTGAAAATTTGTTGACGAGTCCCGGCAATTCGGGGGAGCCTTCGGGCCAAGCCGCAAGGTCGCGGCTGCGGCGCCGCCGAGTATTGGCAATACGCGCCAGGACGTTCGGAGCGCCGAACCTCGAACAGGGGATCGGGACCATGCTTAGACGAGTGGCCACCGCCGTGTCGGTGCTGTCGATTGTTTCGCTGGGCGCTCCAGCTTTTGCCGAAGACTCCAAAGACCCCATCAAGCTCACCTTGCA
>JBQGDO010000119.1:0-7707 GCA_052039105.1 Methyloceanibacter sp. | reverse complement strand
CGTTGAGCTTCTCCCGGATTTGGAGATAGAGTTCGTGCCGGTCCTCCGGCTGGTTCTCCATTTGATTGAGGAGAAGCGCAAGTTCGGCTTTCAGGTCCTCGAATGCCATGGCAGGCCGGCCTCCTTGTCGTGGGCCGGGATCGGACCATAAACCAGCCTGAGCGGCAAGCGGTTTGAGGATTTCCGCGGATTGCGGCCGAGGCAATTCCCTTGCATAGTTAGCGGAGACAAGACGAGGGGCAGACGGGCAATGGACAAAGTGAGTTTCGGCAATGTGGTGGGGTTCACCCTCGCCATCCTGTTTGCGCTGATGATCGGCGTGTCGATGTGGGCGCTGCTGCTCGGCGATTACATGAACACCTTCATGAACGAGCAGACCCGGCACACGTTGCGCATCGTCGGCTTCGCCGGGGCGCTCGCGGCGCTGGTCACCTGGTGGGTGCAGAGCTTCGCCGCCAAGCGGGGCTTCGTGGTGCGTTTCCTGTTCGCCCTGTTCATCTTCGTGGTGGCGTTCTGCTCGTTCGGCGGGTTGCTCCGCTTCATCTATATCCACGCCACCTATCCGAGCCAGCAGGACTGGTCGCTGACCGGCATGTATCTCGCCTCTCTCAACGACTTCTACACATTCTTGCTGGATATGTTGTTGCCGCCGCGGCCGGCTTATGCCGCTCTGGCCGTGGTCGCCGCGATCTTCATCGCCGTGTTCGGTCCGCGCGAGACGAGGACCGCCGATATTTGAAGGGATCGGCGATTTGAGCGGTAGGACGGGCTCTGCTAGAGATTGACGCCTCCCCGCTCCTGGCCCGCGGAAAGGCTTTTTCGAACTTATGATTCCCCGCTACAGCCGCCCCGAGATGGCTCGCATCTGGGAGCCCGAGACGCGATTCCGCATCTGGCTCAGGATCGAGACCTATGCCGCAGAGGCGATGGCCGAGCTCGGGCTGATCCCCAAACATGCCGCCGATGCCGTGCGCAAGCGCGGCGGCTTCGACGTGGCGCGCATCGACCAGATCGAGCGCGAGGTAAAGCACGACGTGATCGCCTTCCTCACCTCGGTGGCCGAGCATGTGGGGCCGGAGGCGCGCTTCCTGCATGCCGGGCTCACCTCCTCCGACGTGCTCGACACGTGCTTCAACGTGCAGCTGGTCGAGGCTGCGGACCTCTTGATCGCCGATCTCGACGGCCTGCTGGCCGCGCTGAAGGCGCGCGCCTTCGAGCACAAGAACACGGTGACCGTCGGCCGCAGCCACGCGGTGCATGCCGAGCCGACCACGTTCGGGCTGAAGCTCGCGGTGGCCTATGCCGAGTTCCGCCGGGCGCGCGAGCGCATGGTGCGGGCGCGCGAGGAGGTGGCGACCTGTGCCATCTCCGGCGCGGTCGGCACCTTCGCCCATGTCGATCCCCGGGTCGAAGCCTATGTGGCGAAAAAGCTCGGCCTTCATGTCGAGCCGATCTCCACCCAGGTCGTGCCGCGCGACCGTCATGCCGCCTATTTCGCCACCTTGGCGGTGATCGCCAGCTCGGTCGAGCGGCTCGCCACCGAGATCCGGCACTTGCAGCGGACCGAGGTGCTGGAGGCCGAGGAATTTTTCAGCGAGGGGCAGAAGGGCTCCTCAGCCATGCCGCATAAGCGCAACCCGGTGCTGTCGGAGAATCTGACCGGGCTCGCCCGCGTGGTGCGCGGCTATGTCATGCCGGCGCTGGAGGACGTGGCGCTATGGCACGAGCGCGACATCTCGCATTCCTCGGTGGAGCGGGTGATCGGGCCGGACGCCACCATCGCGCTCGATTTCGCGCTGGTGCGCCTCACCGGCATCATCAAGGATCTCGTGGTCTATCCCGAGCGCATGCGACGCAATCTCGACCGACTCGGCGGGCTGATCCATTCGCAGCGCGTGCTGCTCGCGCTGACCGACGCCGGCATCCCCCGCGAGGAGGCCTACCGGGTCGTGCAGCGCAACGCCATGCAAGTGTGGAGCGACGGCGCCGATTTCCTCGAAGCGCTGCTCGCCGACAAGGACGTCACCAAGGCGCTATCGCCGGAGACGCTCCGCGCGCAATTCGACCTCGACTATCATCTGAAGCACGTCGATACGATCTTCGCCCGCGTGTTCGGCGAGAAATAGGCGCGCTACTTGCCGAAGCGATAATTGACCCGCGCCGTGACCGACTGAATTTCGCTATCGCTGTCGACGACGGGAACGCCGCCTCCGGTCCCGCCCGGGCAGGTGGAACAGGCCACCGTGAAGCCGCCGGTATCGAGCTCGGCATAGGCGTATTCGAGCGCGAGTGACAATTTGCCGAAAGCGTATTCGGCGCCTCCCCCGACGGTCCAACCATTGGCCCAGTTATCGGAATTAGCGCGAACCGGCGTACCCCGATCGAACAGCGTCAGCTCGACATCGGCGCCGGCCCAACCGCCCTTGCCATAGAGCAACCATCGGTCATGCGCGTATCCGACCCTGCCGGTGACCGTGGCCAGCCAGCTAATGTCCATGTCGTAGCGATCGCTTGCGGGAAAGAAGGGGCTTGGAATGCCATCATTCAGATCGGTTCCGGCGATCGAGCCTTCGACACCGAAGACCCAAACCCCAGACTGATAATTGAAGCCCGCTTGGCCGCCGCCGAGAAATCCGCTGCCGTCCATATCGAACCCGGTAATCACGATCTCCGGGCCGAGCGTATTGAACCAGTTAGCATTGTTGTACCGCCAGTCGGTGTCGCTCCAAGCGCCGCCAATCTGGCCGCCGGCATAGAAGCCGCCCCAGGTGACGGGCTCGCTGGCTGAAGACATCAGCTCGGCTGCCGCTGCCGGAGTAGCAGCCAGGATGGCACCCGCGACAAAACCTCTGGCCAAGATACGCTGAGCTTGGGTCATGCGCGCCCCTCCTCCGCAGAATCAAATCGCGCAATACGGGTTGAGCTTGGGCCTTGCCAGCCGCACGGGCAACGGAGCGATGAAATTGATGCACAGAGTTGCGTCGAGAGCCTAGCGCTTCGGCATGTCGCCGTCGCCGTTAGTCGAGGTCAGCTTCTCGTAGTCGAAGGTGACGTCGGGACCGTAGTCGATGCCCTCGTCGGCGCTGGGGCCGCTGAAGATGTGCGGCATGTAGCGATAGCGGTTCCGCTCCCGCGCCATCATGAAATAGCGCTTGCGATAGAAGGACGGCTTGAGCGCCACGTAAGGCGGCATGTCGTGGTACCAGTCGGCCTTGGGGTAATGGCCCGCGCGGTACGGATAAGGCGGATAGATCGGCCAGTATTCGTCAGCCCGCGTCTCGGTCGATCCCGCGCACACGGCGAGCGCGGCAAGCACAAGAACTGCCAAGCCTACGACCAAAGTTCGCATGAAAGGCCCCCACCCCTGCTTCGCACCATCTTGGCATAGCGGGGGCCATGCGTCAGCCTAAGAGTTGCCTTTTGCCTGCTCTTTGACGGCGACTGCGGCTCCCGAGAACCAGCCGGCGTCGGTGCCGACCGCCACCACGTCCCAACCGTCGGCGACCAGTGGCATGGCGAAATTGGCATCGTTGGCGAAAATCAAAGCAATGACAGACATCTCGCGGCATTTCTTGAGAACCAGAGTCATGGCCTCCTTGACCTCCGGCGCCCGGATATCCAGCCGCCCGGTCAACGCCACCGACAGATCGTTGGGGCCGAAGCACACCATGTCCACGCCGTCCAGCGCGAGGATCTCATCGAGCTGATCGAGCGCGCCGCGGGTTTCGATCTGCGGACAGGCAATGGTCCAATCATTGGCCGTCTTGAAGTAGTCGCCTTCGTAGCCGAGCCGCGCCCGGTAGGGACCCCAGCTCCGATTGCCGCGCGGCGGATATTTCACGGCTTGCACGAAGCGTTCGGCATCTTCGACATTGGCGATCAGCGGGCACATGATGCCTTGCGCGCCGGCGTCGAGCGCGCGGCCCACGAGGCCGGGATCGTTGTTCGCGACGCGGACGATGGCTGGGAGACCGCAGCCGCGCGCCGCCATCAAACATTGCACCAGCA
This sequence comes from Methyloceanibacter sp., assembly GCA_052039105.1. Taxonomy (GTDB): domain Bacteria; phylum Pseudomonadota; class Alphaproteobacteria; order Rhizobiales; family Methyloligellaceae; genus Methyloceanibacter. The sequence goes on along the minus strand of JBQGDO010000119.1, from coordinate 3,699 downwards.
CGTCGTGGCCGCCGAGACCGTGTTGCTGGTCGATGGTGATGCAGTCCCAGCCCGCCTCGCCGATCAGCTCGATGAGGAAGGGGTTGTTGAGGGTGAGCCAGGCATTGAACAGCGTGCGGCGCTCTCTTGCAGCTTTGCGGAAGCGGTCCTCGCGCATGAGGCGGCTCACGCCTTGCCTTCGTCTTCGATCTGATGGACCGCTTCGGCCATCAGATCGGTCATCTGGCGGCGGATCTGATGATCGGACTGGTTGACGCCCTTGGCGTCGAAGTCTCGGCGAATCTTGCGGAAAACGTCCTCTTCGCCGGGTTCCTCCAGGTCGGCCTTGATCACCTCGCGAGCATAGTTTTGGGCGTCGTCGCCGGAAATGCCCATCTGCCCGGCAGCCCAGAGGCCGAGCAGGCGGTTGCGCCGGGCGGTCGCCTTGAACTTGAGCTCCTCGTCGTGCGCGAATTTCCGCTCAAAGCCCTTCTCGCGATCCTCAAAACTAGCCATCTGCTATTCGCCTCCTTGAGCCTTTCGATTCGGGCAGCACCCCGCGGAGAGATCGGGCGACGGGCCCCGTCAGGGGGTGAGGCATAGCCCGCAAAACCCCGGAAATCAACAGATTGCGGGGACAGAATGCCTGCGTCCCGGCAAACATTGTATGCCCCTGCCCCTTACGCTAAGGTCGCGTCGAGACCTTGAATCGATTCCAGCAATGGCAATTTCTAAGATTGCGCGCGGCCCGGGTAAGCCTCGCGCCAGCGCGCTTGGCGTTTGCCAGGCCTTAAGCCAGTCCTGAGTGAGGAACCAACCATGAACCGCCGCCGGCGCGTCTACGAAGGCAAAGCCAAGATTCTCTATGAGGGCCCCGAGCCCGGCACCCTCGTCCAGCACTTCAAGGACGACGCCACCGCCTTCAACAACAAGAAGCACGACAAGATCGAGGGCAAGGGCGTGCTCAACAATCGCATCTCCGAATATCTGTTCCAGAGGCTCGGAGAGATCGGCGTGCCCACGCATTTCATCAAGCGGCTCAACATGCGCGAGCAGCTGATCCGCGAGGTCGAGATAATTCCGCTGGAGGTGGTGGTGCGCAACGTCGCGGCTGGGTCGTTGTCCACCCGATTGGGCCTGGACGAAGGCACGGCGCTGCCGCGCCAGATCGTCGAGTTCTATTACAAGAACGACCAGCTCGGCGACCCGATGGTCACCGAAGAGCACATCACCGCTTTCGGCTGGGCCAACCCGCAGGAGCTGGACGACATCATGTCGCTCGCGCTGCGCATCAACGATTTCCTTTCCGGCCTGTTCCTCGGCGTCGGCATCCGGCTGGTCGATTTCAAATGCGAGTTCGGCCGGCTGTGGGAGAACGAGCAGATGCGCATCGTGCTTGCCGACGAGATCTCGCCCGATTGCTGCCGGCTGTGGGACATCGAAACGCAGAACAAGCTGGACAAGGATCGCTTCCGCCGCGACATGGGCGGCCTGGTCGAGGCCTATCAGGAAGTGGCGCGCAGACTTGGCCTGCATGTCGACAATCCGGTGCGCGCGCGCAGCGGCCCAGTGCTGGTGCGCTCGAAATAGGAGTTGAAGCAGGGGGGACATGAAGGCGCGGATCACCATTACCTTGAAGCCGGGCGTGCTCGACCCGCAGGGCAAGGCGATCGCCGGCGCGCTGCATGCGCTGGGCTTCGGCTCGGTTGGCAATGTGCGCCAGGGTAAATATATCGAGGTCGAGGTGGGCGAGAGCGACCCGGCGCGCGCGCGGGCGGAAGTGGAGCGCATGTGCGAGCAGCTCCTCGCCAATACCATCATCGAGAACTACGCCTATGAGCTCGAGGCGGCTTAGCCTCATCCCCAAATATTTGCAGTCCCGTCATGGCCGGGCTTGTCCCGGCCATCCACGCGCTGAAAAAAGAGAGACGTGGATGCCCGGGACAAGGCCGGGCATGACAGGCAAAGGGTTACTATGGCGAGGCACATGAAAGCGTCGGTGATCGTCTTTCCCGGATCGAATTGCGACCGCGATGCGGCGGTGGCGCTCGAGGCCGCCACCGGAAAGCTTCCGGCCATGGTCTGGCACGGCGACAGCGAGATCCCCGACAGCGACCTGATCGTGCTGCCGGGCGGCTTTTCCTATGGCGATTATCTCCGCTCCGGCGCCATGGCGGCGCATTCGCCGGTGATGCGCGAGGTGGTGGCGCGCGCCCGCGCCGGCACGCCGGTACTCGGCATCTGCAACGGCTTCCAGGTGCTGACCGAGGCCGGCTTGCTGCCCGGCGTCTTGATGCGCAATTCGACGCTCAAATTCATCTGCAAGGACGTGAGGCTGCGCGTTGAGCGCAACGACTCGATTTTCACCAGGCACTATGCGCAAGGCGAAGTGGTGCGCTTTCCCATCGCGCATAAAGACGGCAGCTATTTCGCCGACAAGGCGACGCTCGACCGGCTCGAAGGCGAAGGCCGCATCGCCTTTCGCTATTGCAATGCGCAAGGCGAGATCACCGAAGTCGCCAACCCGAACGGCTCGAGCCACAACATCGCCGGTATCTACAACGAGACCGGCACCGTGCTCGGGCTGATGCCGCATCCGGAACGGCTGGCGGACGCGGCGCTCTCCGGCACCGACGGCGCCAAGATGTTCCTCTCGCTCACGGAGACGCTGCATTGAACTTCGCGGCGACCGCGACAAGAGCGGCGGACGGCATCACCCCGGAGCTCGTGGCCGAACACGGGCTGAGCCCCGACGAGTACAAGCTGCTGGTCGCAGCGCTCGGGCACGAGCCCAAGCTCACCGAGCTCGGGATCTTTTCCGTGATGTGGTCGGAGCACTGCTCCTACAAATCCTCCAAAGTGTGGCTGAAGAAACTGCCGACCGAAGGCCCGCAAGTGATTCAGGGCCCCGGCGAGAATGCCGGCGTGGTCGATATCGGCGACGGCCAGGCGGCGGTGTTCAAGATGGAGAGCCACAATCACCCCTCCTATATCGAGCCCTATCAGGGGGCGGCGACCGGGGTCGGCGGCATCATGCGCGATGTGTTCACCATGGGCGCGCGGCCAATCGCCAATATGAATGCGTTGCGTTTCGGCGCGCCCGACCATCCCAAGACCAAGCATCTGGTGGCGGGTGTGGTGTCCGGCATCGGCGATTACGGTAATTGCATGGGCGTGCCCACCGTCGGCGGCGAGACCAATTTCGATCCGCGCTACAACGACAACATCCTGGTCAATGCCATGACCGTTGGCCTGGTCAACGCGGGCCGCATTTTCAGATCGGCGGCGAAGGGCGTCGGCCATCCCGTGGTCTATGTCGGCTCGAAGACCGGGCGCGACGGCATTCACGGCGCGACCATGGCGTCCGCCGAGTTCGACGAGGCTTCCGAAGAGAAGCGCCCCACGGTGCAGGTTGGCGACCCCTTCACCGAAAAGTTGCTGCTCGAAGCCTGCCTCGAATTGATGGCGGAGGATGCCATCGTTGCCATTCAGGACATGGGCGCGGCGGGGTTGACCTCCTCCTCGGTGGAGATGGCCGACAAGGGCGGGGTTGGCATCGAGCTCGAGCTTGATCGGGTGCCGACCCGCGAAGAGGGCATGACCGCCTACGAGATGATGCTCTCCGAGAGCCAGGAGCGCATGCTGATGATCCTGAAGCCCGGCTCGGAAAAGATCGCCGAACGCGTGTTCAGGAAATGGGAGCTCGATTTCTCGGTGATC
>JBQGDO010000118.1:0-1866 GCA_052039105.1 Methyloceanibacter sp. | reverse complement strand
TCTGGAAGCCTACGATTTGGTGCTGCGGGCCAGACCTGCATTCCAGCGCCCGACGCGGGGGAATAACGTCGAGGCGCGCGCGCTGCTCCGGCGCGCGATCCAGCTCGATCCGAACTACGCGGCCGCCTATGCCGCGCTCGCCGAAACCTACCACGTCGCGGTGTCATGGGGCTGGGCGGAATCGCCGACGGTGTTCCTGGGCCGCGCCGAGGAAATGGCCAACAGGGCGCTCAGCCTCAACGATGCCGAAGTGCGCGCGCGGATCGTGCTCGGCCGTATCCATATCTTCTACCATCGGTACGACCAGGCGAAGGCCGAGATGGACCGTGTGATCGCCATCAACCCCAGCGATGCGCATGGCCTCGCCGGCCGCGGCAACATCCTGCTGTGGCGGGGGCAGACGGATGCCGCCATCGAGGCATTGGAGTTGGCGCAGCGCATCGATCCCGAGCTCAATGCGGTCGACCGGTTTGCCCTCAGCCTCGCCTACTATCTGAAGCGTCGCTACGATGCGGCGATCGAGCAGGCCGAGCTCGCCATCCGCAAGACGGAGAGTGCGCACTTCAGCCATGTCGTGCTCGCGGCGGCCTACGCCCAGCAGGACCGTCCCGAGGACGCCGCCCGCGTCGCAGCCATGGTCCGACGCATCGATCCGACATTCGATCCGAAGGCCTTCGGCAACAAGTTTCTGAAAGCGACCGATCTCGAACAGTTGCGCAACGGCCTGCGCAAAGCCGGTCTCTACGGTGCACGTCCCGGCCCGGCTCCGTCGTCCAAATGACCGCTAGCGCTTGTGTACGAGATCGCGATTGTCATTGGCCTTGGGGATGTTTGCGCCCGGGTCCTTCCGGAACCGTTCCCATCCGCTCGGCCCGCCGAAAAGATAGAGCTTGCCGTCGCTCACCAGCCAGTATTCCGGGTTGGCTTCGTGGACCTCGCCCCTGGCAAGGGCCATGGCGCAGAAGTTGGTGAACTGCGGCGCGTAGCGGAGGGGGTCCGCCTTGAAAAGCTCGCGGTGCTCGGCGCTCGCGAAGCGGTAGCGCTGCTCGTCCCATTCATATTCGATATCCGACTTCCCAAGGACGGCCTTGTCGAGCGTGAAATAGGCCACCGGGTCGTAGCCCTTGATCGCCAGGGGCGGCTTCTCGTCAGCGACGGAGGGTGGCGAGCCCATGATTAGGGCAGCCGGGAGCAGCAGAAGAAGTCGGGCCACGATTCGCCGAGACAGATCGGGCATGGGCGAGTCCTCCTGCGATTGACCCTGCGGCTTGCCCCGACGGCCCACATGGACGGCGGGCGCTTCCGCGCCGGCCACGCAATTCTAGCCCTCGCACGCAGCCCGAGTCTTGAAATTTCGGCGCTCTTTCGGGGTTTCCTTCGCCCTCCTTCGTTACGGCGACCCCTTGATCTGGCTCTTGCTGCACACAAGGCCCCGGTTTGCTGGCCAGCATTCGGGACCCGCACAGAAGCTATAGCCGCGCAATCACCGCATGGAGGCCAACATGCAGACCACGAGACTAGCGCTACTGATCATGCTGGCGATGGGAGCAGCGACTGGAGGCGAAGCGCAAGTCGCCGGAGAGGGCGTCGTAAGGTTACCGGGCGACATCGTATTCAAGGCGCCGCCGAAAGGCCCCGGACCAGAGACTGCGGTTCTATACGGTGACCCGAGCAAGCCGGGTGTGTTTGTTATGAGGGTGAGGTTCCCGAAGGGCTACAAGGTGATGCCGAGTTGGCGTCCCGACGAATGGCGTACGGCTGTCGTTCTCTCCGGGACCTTCTATTACGGCATCGGCGAGCAATGGGACGAGACCAAGCTCGCAGCGTATCCAACGGGCACTTTCTTTGCGCATCCCGCGAGGCACC
>JBQGDO010000117.1:0-1787 GCA_052039105.1 Methyloceanibacter sp. | reverse complement strand
GGGCAGGTCCGCGATTCGGGAAGAAATCTTGCCCAAAATCGCTGCAATCGAGGGTTCAAGCCTCGTCCTTATCTTTTGTTATGGAGTAAATCGTCGTCCGTGAAGAATGATGCTGTTCAAGCGACTTTGAGTTGGCTGGCGGGGCTGAAGGCGCAGAGGATTTTGGCCAACAAGAATGCCAGCCAGCGGATGAGGCGGCGGAAGTTGTAGCCGGCGGCGGCGAGGATGGCGTTGATGGCGTCGCCGGAAGTGTGGGCGAGATAGTTGCGGCCCATGCGGTGGTCGTCCTTGAGATGGCCGATGACCGGCTCGACGGCGGCGCGGCGCTTGAACTCGCGCTTGATCTGCGGCGTGACGCGGCGCTTCTGGCCGACCGTATAGACCCTGAACTTCATGTCGGGCGGGGCATTGTGGCCGCGGTAGCCGGCATCGGCGATGCAGCGCTCGATGACGTTGCCGACCAGCGCCTGCATCTGTGGGATGACGGTCGCGAGCGTATGGCCGTCATAGGGGTTGCCGGGTAGCGCCGTGACGTGGGTGACGAACTGGCCGCCGGCGGAAGGCTTGAGCGTGGTGGCGACGCTGACCTTGACGCCGAACTCGTAGGGACGGTGGGCCTTGCCCTTGCCGATGCACTCGACCTCAGGGGCGTGCAGCGAATAGACCTTGCGGCCGCGCTGATGGCGATCCTGTGAGAGCACGCGCTCGGCCAGATAGAGTTCTGTGACGAAGGCTTGGCGCAGCGGCTCTTGGCCGGCCGTCTTGCGGCGAATGTCGCGGCTGACCCGGCCCAGATAGGTTCTGAGCTTGCGCAGGGCCTTGTTGGCGCGCTTGAACTGGTGCGCATGGGCATAGCGCTGCTGCTTGATCAGCATGAGCTTGCCCACCCGCCGGTAGGACTGGCGCAGCTCGACGCCGAGCTTGTGGGCCAGCCGCACCAGCCGCTCGCGCGCCCGGTTGAGCAGCTTGGCGTCGGTCGGGAACATCACCGCCTTGGGCTGCACCGTGGTGTCGACGATGACGCGCGACAGGTCGGACGGCTTCATCGCCTCGGTCCGGGTGGCGACCGCAAGGCTCTCCTGCAGCAAGGCCTGAAGCCTCTCCTCGCCCATGCGCTGGCGCCAGCGCGTCAGCGAGGAGCGATCGAGCACCAGCCGGTGCTGGAAGAACTCCTCGCCGCAGAGGTATTGGAAATACGGGTTCTCGACCCAGCGCTCGCACACCGCCTCGTCCGACAGGTTGTAGGTGTGCTTGAGGATGGCAAGGCCGGCCATCAAGCGCGTCGGCAGCGGCGGCTGGCCTGGGCCGTCGCTGTAGACGGCGCCGAACTTCTCCTCGAGAAAGCGCCAGTCGATGATCCGCGCCAGCTTCGCCAGCGCGTGGTTCAGGTCGATGATCTGGTCGAGCCGGGCGCGGAAAAGATCCTGCTCGCCCGTCTCGCGTCGCTCCTTCGGCCGCATCGCCTGTCTCCCCTCGGTGAACGCCGAGTGAGAGAATCACGGCTGCCGATTCGACTGAATCCCCTCTGTAGATTTTGCAAGAAAATCGCCACGCAAAGCGCCAAACCTGGCAAATCCGAATACTTCGCCAGATCAAATCCAGAATCTCAATCAGCCGCTTAGAGATACTTCACGGGCGACTAATTAGTAAACGCGCACCCAACGGCGAGAAGAGTGAACGCGGTCGCGGCGGCTGCGTCACGCCGCCTCTCGTTTGTTAGCAATGGCAATCGTGTAGGCGCCAAGTGTCGCGAGGCTTTGCTCGACTCCACTTCCACGGCACCAAGC
>JBQGDO010000116.1:0-2400 GCA_052039105.1 Methyloceanibacter sp. | reverse complement strand
GCAAGCGGCCGAGCGTCATCGAGGCGACGCTGCAGGCGCCCAAACTTGCGCGACGGGCGGCGGAAGGCGCGACAGGAGAACGACCATGCTTCCGGTCCGCCGCTCGCCACCCCTCATATCCGCACGAAGTTCTGCGCTTTGATCATTTCGCGCAGGCCGTAGAACTCCTGATTGACGCTCGACCAGCTCGGCAGCTTCTTGACGTTGGCGAGCCAGCGCTGGATGTTGGGATAGGGCGCAAAGTCGCAGCCGATGAGCTCCCCGAGCGTGACGATACCGGCGCCGAAATAGTCCGCGATGGTGATCTGGTCGCCGCACAGATACTGCCGCGGGCCGATCCAATAATCGTTGAGCAGCTTGAGCCAGTTCTGTGAGTTTCTCTGGCCCCATTCGATGGTCGCCGCCTGCGCCTCGTCGCTGCGCCGCTTGTGGTGAGGAAAGATCTGTGGGTAGGCGAGACCGTAGCCCCAGTCGCGATAGAAGTTGGTGTTGATCCAGTCCATCGCCTCGTTGACCTTCGCGCGCTGCTTCAGGTCCTTCGGATAGGCCGGAGAGCCGATCTTGTCGGCAAGGTATTTCAGGATCGCCGAGCTTTCCGTCAGCTTGAGATCGCCGTCGACCAGCATCGGCACGAGCCGGTTCGGGTTGAGCGAAGCGTAGGGCTCCTGGTGATGCGCCCCCTTCATCAGGTCGACCACTTCCTCCTCGCAATCGATCTTGTTGTCGGCGATGAACAGGCGGATCGGCCTGCTGGTCATCGATACCGGATGCATGTAAAGCTTCATGACCGTGCTCCCCTGTTCTGGCCGGCCGCGACGAACGCGGCCAAGTCGCAATAGTATGTCATCTTTAAGAAAAGATAGAAGTCGGCGCGCCGAGGTTCGATCGACCGCTTGGCCGCATCGGACCCAATCCGTCGGGGTCGGCATGTGCGCGCCCGGCCCGTCTAAAGGCTCCTTGCGATCAAGAGCTTCATGATCTCGTTGGTGCCGGCATAGATCCGCATCACCCGCGCGTCGCGGTACATGCGCGAGATCGGAAACTCGTCCATATAGCCGTAGCCGCCGAAGAATTGCAGACAGCGATCGATGAGCTTGCCCTGCAGGTCGGTGAGCCAGTACTTGGCCATCGAGGCGGTGACGGTATCGAGCTCGCCATCGAGATAGCGCCCGATGCAATGGTCGTGGAACACACGCGCGATGGTCGCCTCGGATTTGCATTCCGCAAGCGCAAATTGGGTGTTCTGGAATTCGATGATCTTCTTGCCGAATGCCTGCCGCTGCTTGACGTAGTCGACGGTGAGGGCAAGAGCACGTTCGATCATGGCCTGGGCATGGACCGCGACGATGAGGCGTTCGCGCGGAAGATCGCTCATGAGTTGCGCAAAGCCCTGGCCTTCCTCCGTGCCGAGCAAGCTTTCGGCCGGAAGCGCTACGTCCTCGAAGAAAAGCTCGGAGGTATCGGCGGCATCGAGACCGAGTTTCTTGAGCTTGCGGCCGCGGCGGAAGCCCGGCACGCTGCCGGTTTCCACCACCATCAGTGATACGCCTTTGGCGCCGGCGCTGATATCGGTCTTGGCGATAACGATGATCAGGTTGGCATGTTGGCCGTTGGTGATGAACGTCTTCGATCCATTGAGCACGTAGCCGTTGCCGGACCTCTTCGCCGTGGTGCGCACGCCCTGCAGATCCGAGCCGGCGCCGGGCTCGCTCATGGCGATTGCCCCGACAAATTCCCCCGTAACAAGCCCCGGCAGCCAGCGCCGTCGCTGTTCCTCGGTGCCGTAGTGCAGGATGTAGGGCGCGACGATGCCGGAATGCAGCGGCGCACCGAACGCGTCGAATCCGGCGAGGCTGAGCTCCCGGTTGATCACCGCCTCGTGCGCAAAGGTGCCGCCGGCGCCGCCATATTCTTCGGGAATGGCCGGGCAAAGGAGCCCCGCCGCCCCCGCCTTGCCCCAAACCTCGCGGTCATACATGCCTTCTTCGTTCCACCTGTCGAGGTACGGCACGTACTCGGTCGCAACGAAGCGACGCGCCTGCTCCTCGAGCAGCACCAGGTCCTCGGTCATCCAGGCCGGTCGAGGGACGTTCAGGACATCCATGGAGAACCCCTTTGGTGTAAACTTACGCCGCGCAGCACCGCGAGCCTTAACCGCCTGTTTACCCGAACGACAAAAACTGCCGCGGAGGGCTCAGGGGCCGCCACCCACTACCTGCTAGACGAGCGTCGGCTTCGCAAGGGCCGGCCGGCTCCCGCTCCGAGGTATCAGCATGCGGATGCGGGCATGAAATCCGACCCTCCGTGGCCAATCAGAGGGGTGAGACAGCAGGCGCTCGAGGCCGCGCGCGAAGCCGCGCGTCGCCGCGGCGTGAGCGCCGGCGAATGGCTCGATGCCGC
>JBQGDO010000115.1:0-1950 GCA_052039105.1 Methyloceanibacter sp. | reverse complement strand
CGGCGACTTTGCTGTTGAGTATCTGGGACATGGCGTGCTCCTTTGTCTTTGGTGCCCCCTGGCCAGCTTGGCGTGCTGGCAGGGCTGGAGCACGGCCGTACCATCCCATTCTCGGACATCAGCCCGCATCTCATGTTGCAGTAGCAAACCCGGTTCTTGGCCCTATCAAAGCACTCCTTTGAGCGGTTACGATGCAAGAGGACCCCAAGGGGACGCGCAAGGCTGCGGAGATCACATGGCCGAAGCGGCGAGCTTTTTTACCGACGGTCAGGCCTACGAGCGCCTGATGGGGCGCTGGAGCCGCGCGGCCGGAGTGGTATTCCTCGATTGGCTGTCGCTGCCAAAGGGACTCAACTGGCTTGATGTCGGCTGCGGAACCGGGGCGTTCACCGAGCTGGTCATCGAGCGCTGCGCGCCTTCGAGGATGAGTGCCGTAGATCCCGCCGAGAATCAGATTGCCTACGCCCGCAACCGACCTGCGGCAAGCCGCGCGACGTTTCGAACCGGTGATGCGCAATCGCTGCCATTCGCCGATCGCGAGTTCGACGCGGCTGCGATGGCCCTGGTCATCAACTTCGTGCCCGATGCGGCCAAGGCGGTGGCTGAAATGAGACGCGTGGTCAAGCCGCAGGGAACCGTGGGCGCCTACGTTTGGGACTGGAAGGGCGGAGGTTTCGTCCAAAGGCCCCTCGTGGAGGCGCTCCGCGCCATGGGTGTCGACGCGCCGTCGGCCGGCGGTTTGAGCAACTCCCACATCGAGGAGATACGGGAGTTGTTCGAAAGAGCGGGGCTCGATCAGGTCGCGACCCGTACCATCGAGATCGAAATCTCGTATTCAAATTTCGACGATTATTGGAGCGCGCAAACCGGACTGGCGAACCCCGTCGTCCAACCCATTCGCAAAATGTCCGAACCCGACGTTGCGCGGTTGCAGGCCTATTTGCGGGAACACCTCCCGGCCGATCGCAACGGACGCATCGCGTATCCGGCGCGAGCCAATGCCGTCAAGGGTCGCGTGGTGTGATCGGGTAGCTCGATGGTGGCTCCCCGGCGCGGAGCGCAAATCTTGTAGCCGCATTCCGCAATGGGCTCAGTGAAACCGGATACGTCGAGGGACGGATTCGAAGGAGGCCGCCGTATGACACGGATTATATTCGTGCTGGTTGCAGTTATGGCGCCGGCCGGCGTGATCGCCTACCTGGCCCCCGCATCCGGACAGGCCGATGGCGAGGCTGCCCCGATCTTCGGAGTCAAAATCCCCCCGGATACCGCGACTGGAGGCTGATCTCCGTCGCCCACGAAGAAGGCAACCTCAACGATCTGCGCGCCATTCTCGGCAACGACGTAGCGATCAAGGCCGCGCGGGAGGGAACGCTTCCGTACCCGGACGGCACCATCATTGCCCGGCTCGCCTGGAGCTACGATCCGTTGGAGGAAAGCGCCAAGGCCTTTGGCCGTCCCCAATCCTTCGTCGCGGGGCCGCCCAAGAACGGGGTTCAGTTCATGGTCAAGGACTCGAGAAAATACGCAACGACCGGCGGCTGGGGGTTCGCCCATTTCGAGGACGGCAAACCGGCCGGCGAGGCGGTGCACAGCACCTGCTTTCCCTGCCACGAGACCGTCAAAGCTCGCGACTTCGTCTTCAACCGTTACGCGCCGTAGCGCATGTCCCGGAAAAGCCTGCCCTCGGGCTTGACCCGAGGGTGGGAACCGGTTTTCCGACAAGGACATGCGCAGAACCAAGAAAACCAGAGACGCATCCCGATTGCGCGCTAGTACCGAGAGTCACTGAATGCCGGCTGCTTGCGTCTTCTTCGCTTCCAATCCCGCCTTTCGCACGGTCGGCCGGCCACGCTTGGCGGCATATTCCTTGCCGTCGATCGGCGTGACATGCGGGGGGTCGCGATCGAGATACGGGCGCCCGACCCCAAGCTCCGTCTCGTGCGCATC
>JBQGDO010000114.1:0-19850 GCA_052039105.1 Methyloceanibacter sp. | reverse complement strand
CACCAAATCGGGCCATCGCTACGAGCTGCTCGGTCATTCGATTTCGGGCGATATCGTCGTCGAACCCTATCTCATCACGCTGAGCGAGGACGCCGAGCCCTACGCCTTATTCCAGCATGACGGAGTAGAATTCATCTACATGCTCTCGGGAAAAGTAATTTACCGCCACGCCGACAAGCTCTATCCAATGTCGGCGGGCGACGCGCTGTTCTTCGACGCCGGCGCGCCGCATGGCCCCGAGGAGCTGCTCGAGCGGCCGATGACCTATCTTTCGATCATCATCTACCCGCGGGCTTGATTTCCTCAAAGGAAACTTTATTTCATGTGGGTTGACGAGCGGCTTCGCCCCGTAGCAAGGTGAACGCCGCATTCACCGGAGCTTTTTCAACCCATGTGCGGCATCGTCGGACTCTTTATCAAGGACCCCTCGCTCGAGCCCGAGCTTGGCCGGCTCACCGCCGGCATGCTCGCCACCATGTCTGATCGCGGCCCCGACAGCGCGGGCTTCGCCGTCTATGGCGCGGGCGACGACACCCATACCAAGCTCACCTTGCGCGGGCCTTCCGCCGCCGCCATCAAACAGGTGGCCGATAGGGTTGGCCGCGCTTTCTCCGCCGCCAATATCATGCTGCACGACACCCACGCCGTGGTCAGCATCGAGGATCAGTCTTTGCCGCGGCTCACGGAATGGCTCACCCGCGAGGCTCCGCAAATCGAGCTGGTCGGCAAGGGCCGCCGCATGGAGGTCTACAAAGAGGTCGGTCTTCCGGAGAAGGTGGCCGAGCGCTTCGACCTCGCTTCCATGCAGGGCACGCATGCCATCGGACACACGCGCATGGCCACGGAGTCGGCTGTAACCACCTGCGGCGCGCATCCTTATTCCACCGGCGAAGACCAGTGCCTGGTGCATAACGGCTCGCTCTCCAACCACAACAATGTCCGCCGCGTGCTCCGGCGCGAAGGCTTCGACTTCGACACCGAGAACGACACCGAGGTCGCGGCGGGCTATCTCTCCTGGAAAATGCGCGAGGGAGCTTCGCTTGGCGATGCCTTGAAAGTGAGCCTCGGCGATCTCGACGGCTTCTACACTTTCGTGGTCGGCACCGAGAACGGCTTCGGCGTGTTGCGCGACGGTATCGCCTGCAAGCCGGCGGTCATGGCCGAAACCGATCAATATGTCGCCTTCGGTTCCGAATATCGCGCCCTTGCCGGCCTTCCCGGCATCGAGAAGGCGCGCATCTGGGAGCCCGAGCCCGCCACTGTCTATTTCTGGGAGCGCTGAGCCGTGCCGGAAATCGACCTTGGCTCGACCCCTCTCAGAGAACTGAACGCGGCGCTCCATCGCCTCTCCCCGGACACCAATGAGCGGCACTGGATCATCGACCATCCGGCCGGCCGCCACGCCGTCGCCGCCGGGCTCAACGTGCCGATCACCGTCGAGATCAACGGACCGGTCGGCTATTACTGCGCCGGCATGAACAAACTCGCCACGGTGCTAGTCCATGGCAGTGCCGGCGTCGGCGTCGCCGAGAACATGATGAGCGGCTTCGTGCATGTGGCGGGCGACGCCAGCCAATCGGCGGGCGCCACGGGCCGCGGCGGGCTGTTGCGCATCGACGGCAATGCCTCCTCGCGCTGCGGCATCTCCATGAAGGGCATCGACATCGTGGTGAAGGGCTCCGTTGGCCATATGAGCGCCTTCATGGCCCAAGCCGGCAATCTCGTCGTGTTCGGCGATGCCGGCGATTCCCTCGGCGATTCCATCTACGAGGCGCGGCTCTTCGTGCGCGGCAAGGTCAAGAGCCTCGGCGCCGACTGCATCGAAAAGCCGATGCGCGATGAGCATAAACGCGCGCTGCACGGGGTGCTTGAGCGCGCGGGTTTCGACGGCCAGATCGATCCGGCCGAGTTCCGCCGGTATGGCTCGGCGCGCAAGCTCTACAATTTCCACGTCGACCATGCGGGGGCGTATTGATGGACTGGACGCCACGCACCACGCCGCGCCGTTCCGCCACCTTCGATGACTATACTCTCTCGGAGATCCGGCGCGCCGCTGCGACCGGCATCTACGATATCCGCGGCGCGGGCGCCAAGCGGCGCGTGCCGCATTTCGACGACCTCCTGTTTCTCGGCGCTTCGGTCAGCCGCTATCCACTGGAAGGCTATCGCGAGAAATGCGGCACCGATGTCTGGCTCGGCACCCGCTTCGCCAAGACGCCGATCCATATCAAGATTCCAATCACCATCGCCGGTATGAGCTTCGGCTCGCTCTCCGCTCAGGCCAAGGAGGCGCTCGGTCGCGGGGCTACGCAGATGGGCACCTCGACCACGACCGGCGACGGCGGCATGACCGAGGAAGAGCGGCATCACTCCAAGATTCTGGTCTATCAGCTTCTCCCCTCCCGCTACGGCATGAACCCCGACGATCTCCGCCGCGCCGACGCGGTCGAGGTCGTGGTCGGCCAAGGCGCCAAGCCCGGCGGCGGCGGCATGCTGCTCGGCCAGAAGATTTCCGATCGCGTCGCCGAGATGCGCACCTTGCCGAAGGGGATCGATCAGCGCTCGGCCTGCCGCCATCCCGATTGGACCGGCCCCGACGATCTCGAGATCAAGATCGAGGAATTGCGCGAGATCACCGATTGGCAGAAGCCGATCTATGTGAAGGTCGGCGCTTCCCGCCCCTATTACGATACCGCGCTCGCGGTGAAGGCCGGCGCGGATGTCGTGGTGCTAGACGGGATGCAAGGCGGCACGGCCGCTACCCAAGAAGTGTTCATCGAGCATGTCGGCCTGCCGATCCTCGGCGCCACCCGCCCCGCGGTGCAGGCGTTGCAAGACCTTGGCATGCATCGCAAAGTGCAACTCATCGTCTCGGGCGGCATCAGGAACGGCGCCGATGTTGCCAAGGCTTTGGCGCTTGGGGCCGATGCGGTGTCGATCGGCACGGCTGCGCTGGTTGCGCTCGGCGACAATGACCCGGCGCTGGAAGAAGAGTATCGCAAGCTCGGCACCACCGCCGGCTGCTACGACGACTGGCATGAGGGCCGTGACCCGGCCGGCATCACCACGCAGGACCCGGCGCTCGCCGCCCGGCTCGATCCCGCGCTCGCGGGACGCCGGCTTGCCAATTATCTTTCCGTGCTGACGCTTGAGGCGCAGACAATCGCGCGGGCCTGCGGCAAAAGCCACGTGCTCAATCTCGAACCGGAGGATCTCGTGGCGCTGACCGTGGAGGCCGCCGCCATGGCGCGGGTGCCGCTGGCCGGCACGGACTGGATTCCGGGATCGAAATCGTCGAACGGGGAGGCCGGTTAGCGCGCCTCCGAGTAACAAAGGGGAGTCACATGCCGGTTGATCTTGCAGTCGAGGCCCGCGAACGCGGGATCAAATATTTCCTCATCTCCTATGTCGATCTGTTCGGCACCTTGCGCGCCAAGCTCGCGCCGGCGGCCGCCATCGGCGACATGGCGAAGGAAGGCGCGGGCTTCGCCGGCTTCGCCAGCTGGCTGGACATGACACCGGCCGATCCCGACGTGCTCGCCATCCCCGACCCTAATAGCCTTATCCAGTTGCCATGGAAGCCGGAAGTTGGCTGGCTTGCCGCCGATCCTTACATGAACGGCAAGCTAGTGGAGCAAGCGCCGCGCAACATTTTGAAAAAGATCATCGCCAGGGCGGCGGAGAAAGGGCTCCAGCTCAAGACCGGCGTCGAATGCGAGTTTTTTCTCCTCTCTCCGGACGGCGGCGCGATCAGCGACAAGTCCGACACGCAAGCCAAGCCTTGCTACGACCAATCGGCGCTCATGCGGCGCTACGACGTGATCAGCGAGATTTGCGACTCCATGCTCGAGCTTGGCTGGGGCCCCTACCAGAACGACCACGAGGACGCCAACGGCCAGTTCGAGATGAACTGGCAATATGACGACGCGCTCACCACCGCCGACCGCATGGCCTTCTTCAAATACATGGTGAAGGCGATCGCCGAGAAGCACGGCTTGCGTGCGACCTTCATGCCCAAGCCATTTGCCAATCTCACCGGTAGCGGCGCCCACGTGCATGTGTCGCTGTGGAAGGACGGCAAGAACGTGTTCGATGACGGTAATGACGGGCTCGGCCTGTCGCGCCAGGCTTACAACTTCATCGGCGGCGTCATGGACGCGGCGCAGGAGATTTGCTCGATCACCAATCCGACGGTGAATTCCTACAAGCGCATCAACGCGCCCGTCACGTCGTCCGGCGCCACCTGGTCGCCGAACACGGTGACATACACCGGCAACAACCGCACGCACATGATCCGCATCCCGGGCGGCGGCCGCTTCGAGTTTCGGCTCGGCGACGGCGCCGCCAATCCCTACCTTCTGCCCGCGGCGTTGCTTGCCGCCGGGCTGGACGGCATCGCCAAGGGCACCGATCCGGGTGCGCCGCTCAACATCGACATGTATGCGGAAGGGCACAAGGCGCCTCCCGGCACCAAGAAGTTGCCGCTCAACCTGCTCGATGCGTTGCGGCTGACTGAGAAGTCGGCATTGCTGCGCCGCGAACTCGGCGATGAATTCGTCGATTCCTACGTCAAGCTCAAGACGCGCGAATGGAACGACTATATGCGCTACCTGACCGACTGGGAGCGCGCCAATACGCTCGACTGCTAGTGCAAAAAGGAAGCGCCGGCGAATGACCGCCGGCACTTCCCGCAGGGTCTGAACCCGTCAGGGTCAGACAGGATGGTCGTCGAGAGCCTTCTTGATCGACTCCTTGCTGCCGTACTTCTTGATATCCTCGGCAAATTCACGGTTCTCCTGGCTGATCTGAATGATATGCCAGAGAATCCATAGTGCGATGGCCACCAAGACCATGATCACTTCCCAGCCGAGCCAGGGGTAGACCGCCCCGATGTCCTTAAGGTCTACAGCCCAAGAATTACCCATCTTCGTTCTCCTTTATCCGATCTGCCCTAGGCGAGCGCCTTCTCCGCGGCCCTTACGTCCGCGCGAGCGGCCTCTTCCTCGGCCAAGGTTCTGAAGTCGAGGCCCATCAGCTCGACCTGCCGCGGCACACGCAGCAGTCCGAAGCCGTCGAGGATCTTCGACAGCACCCAAGCCGGGACGAAGCCGAGGACGAAGAACATGATGACCGCACCGATCGTGTTGCCGAGCGGGTTGACGGCCGCGTAGCCCTCATAAGGCGACGACGGGTAACCCCAGAGCAGGAAGCCGGCGATCACCAAACCGATGAAGCCGGCATAGCCGTGCACCGCGACGGCACCGACGGCGTCGTCAATCTTGAACCGGTTCTCGACCCAGTAGTGCATCTTGTAAATGATATAGGTACCGATGCCACCGACCACGAAGGCCTGCACGGGATGGTACAGGTCGTTTCCGGCCGACGCTGTGATGATACCGGCGAGGCCGCCCGAATAGGTCCAGAACGGATCGCCCTTCGAGACCAGATAAGCGATCATCAAGCCTCCTGACAGCGACATCAGGAAATTGACGGTGATCGCGCTCAATGTGGTCGGCGTGAGATAGATAGTGGTGGCCGTCCACGTCTCGCCGGTGATCTGGCTCGCCAAAGTCTCGGGCGAGATGATCGGCACGTTGCATGCGGCGTAGAAGCCCCAGAAGCCGGTGTAGATCAGGAACAACCCGATCGTCACCAACCAGGGATTATGCGGCACGAAAGGCCGAGCCCTTCCATCCGCCGTGAAGCGGCCGAGCCGCGGTCCGAGCACGACGAGAACGCCAAGCGCGGTGCCTCCCGCAATCGCGTGGATCACGCCTGATGCATACGCATCGTGATAGCCGAGCAGCTTGACCATCCTGCCGTCGAAATGCCAACCCCAGGCGGCATCGATGATCCATGTCACCGAACCGATCATCACCGCGATGATCCAGAACGCGCCGGAGCGAATCCGCTCGATCACCGCACCGGACACGATCGACGCCGCTGTCCACGAGAACAGCAGGAACGCAGCCCAGAACACGCCGGTGATGTGGTCTTGCAGATTGGTGCCCATCTTCTCGGACCATGGCGCGTATTGGCTTGCGCCGGTCGCGCCTTCGAGGATGAGTCCCTTGCCTTCATAGATGAACGGCCCGTTGGGGAACGCCCAATAGATCCACCAGCCGAAGAAGAAGAAGGTGATGGTGACCAGCGGGATCAGCATCGTATTCTTCATCAAGGTGTGGAGATGATTGCGCCGGCGGCTCGCGCCGACCTCATACATGCAGAAGCCCACATGGATGAGAAACATGATGACGACCGTCACCCAGTAATAGAACTCGGTGAAGATCGTTGTGAGTGCGGATAAATTGTCGCCCATAGATTTACCCCCTTTTTCCCGATGCCGGCGGGACAATGTTCCGACCGGGCCCGATGGACGATTGCGCTAAGTCTGTTGCCTTCCTCGTTCGATGACGCGAGCACGAGGCGCTCGCTTTGCCCTGTCAGTTCGTTTCTCGAAGGTTCCCCCCAATCGTCACGGCGATGCTAGGCTTGCGCCCATAGGCCGTCAACCGACATGAAAAACCTTTTCCCGTCATGAAAGCTGCGGAATCCCTCGAATTTTTCGGTCTTTTCGAGCCCGCAATGGGCCTATTGTCGCGATCCAATTCGAGCCGTTTCATAATTAGTGAAAACGCGCGATGACGCAGACGGGAACCAAAAAACTGCGCGACCAATTCCTCGCCTGGCAGTGCCGTATCCGGCAGATCGCCATGCGCGAACAGGGCGGACGCCCCTCGCCAGGTATGCGCCCCCGCCTGCTTGACCGTGCCGGTCGGGAACTCATGCCCGCGCTCACCGTGCTGCTCCTGCCGCGCGATCCTGCCGAGAGCACCGCGCTCTTCCGCTTTCAGGTGATGCGCTCGGCGGACCCGCGCGACGTCTACCAGCGCGCGCTTCAATTCTTGCAGGCGGAGTTCTTCCAGCGGCCGGAAGAGTTCAGCGATCTTCTGCTCGCGGTCCTTCCCGAAAATTCGGAGATCGTCGCCGCATTCGCGGCTCACAACGCGTGCAGCCTTCAGTTCGAGCAATTCAGTCAGAGCTGGCTCCTGCCTGCGAACGCGCACATCTTGCAGGCTGACGATCCGGCCCGCGAGGCCGCGATCTGGCATAACCGGCTGTTCAATCCCGCACTGCCCGAGACCGTGCATGTGGTTGCCTTCAAGCCCAAATGGGCGTCAGCCAAAAGCCGAAGAACGGTGTCTCTCTAGGACGGTGTCCTTCTAGAATTTCCGGTAAGCCTTGTTCAGCTCTCTAAGCGGATGTTTGGGCGAGGTTTGAAAACGCACCAAGAGCTCTCGGGCCAGCATGTCCCGGTCTTGCTGATTGTCGGGCAGCTTCATCTCCTTGGGGATACGCACCCAGCCATTGATATTGCGGTCGAAGATGGCGGGCTTACCGGCCTCGTAGCCCATATGAACGTCCTCGAGCCAGTTGAGGTCGTCCCAGCCCATGAACTCCATATAATCTTTGAGATAGGGGGTGAGACGGCTGTAATCGGGAAGCAGATTGACGTCGTAGCGATAGCCGATGTGCTGCCCGATCTGCTTTTCGCGCGCAGTATCGAGACCGGCCGCGTCCTTCAAATATTTGTCGACGTCGGATTTTGTCTTGATCCGCTTCACACTCTTGCCGTTCTTGCCGAGTTTGGCGGGCTTGCTCTTGCCGAGCTTGACCATGGACCTGCCCCCGCTCATCCGATCTTGTGATAGTTCTCGACGCCGACCGTGTAGTCGGTGCCGGCCAGCGGCACTTGCGCCATGGCCGAGGCTTCCATCGTCAAGGCGGCAAGGTCCTCCGGCTCGAGGCTATGCACCGACGTCTTGCCGCAAGCGCGCGCCAGCATCTGCGCTTCAAGCGTCAATGTATGCAGGAAATTGTAGACGCGCTCCGCCGCCTCGTCCGGATCGAGGCGCTTCCTGAGCTCGGGGTCTTGCGTGGCAACGCCGACCGGGCAGCGGCCCGTGTGGCAGTGATAGCAATAGCCTGCCGGCACGCCTATCTCGCTCTCGAAGTCGGATTCGGGAATTTCCTTGTTGCAATTGAGCGCCATCAGCACCGAGTGCCCGATCGCCACTGCGTCGGCCCCGAGTGCGAGCGCCTTGGCTACGTCGCCGCCGTTCCTGATGCCGCCGGCATAGACGAGACTGATTTCGCCGCGCTTGCCGAGCTCGTCGATGGCGCGCCGAGCCTGCCGGATCGCCGCGATGCCTGGCACGCCGGTATCCTCGGTGGCGATATGCGGGCCGGCACCCGTGCCGCCTTCCATGGCGTCGATATAGATGGAGTCAGGCCCGCATTTCACCGCCATGCGCACGTCGTCATAGACGCGCGCGGCGCCGAGCTTGAGCTGGATGGGAATCTCCCAATTGGTGGCCTCGCGCACCTCCTCGATCTTGAGCGCGAGATCGTCCGGCCCGAGCCAATCGGGATGCCGCGCCGGCGAGCGCTGATCGATGCCTGCCGGCAACGATCGCATCTCCGCTACCTGGTCGGTGACCTTCTGGCCCATCAAATGGCCCCCCAGGCCTACTTTGCAGCCCTGGCCGATGAAGAACTCGCAGGCATCGGCGAGCCGCAAATGATGCGGGTTGAAGCCGTAGCGCGACTGGATGCACTGATAGAACCACTTGATCGAGTAGCGTCGCTCGTCGGGAATCATGCCGCCTTCGCCCGAGCAGGTGGCCGAGCCCGCCATGGTCGCCCCGCGCGCGAGCGCGATCTTCGCCTCGTAGGACAGCGCGCCGAAGCTCATGCCGGTGACGTAAACCGGGATATCGAGCACCATCGGCCGTTTCGCCTTCGGACCGATCACCGTCTTGGTATCGCACTTCTCGCGATAGCCCTCGATGACGAAGCGGGTCAGGGTGCCGGGCAGGAAGGTCAGATCGTCCCAATGCGGGATTTTCTTGAACAACGAGAAGCCGCGCATGCGGTAGCGGCCGAGCTCCGATTTCACATGGATGTCATTGATGACTTCCGGCGTGAAGATCGAGCTCCTGCCGAGAATGAAACGCTGCGCCTCGGCCGGCTGTTTCGTCCCATTCCCCTTGCCGTTCTTGCTTTTCCTAACCGCGGTCATCGCGCTGCCCAGCCCTCACCCGTTAGAGCACCAGTTTTTTCTCGGTCGGTTCGAGATTGTCGTAGTTCCACAATTGCTTGCCGGCGACGATCTTGCGGAACTTGCCGACGCCGCCGTTCGGCACAAGGTCGTACATGCGGAGTTTCCGCTCGAGCCACGCCCTGTCGAGGTCGGTCATCTCGCCCCACACCGCGTCGACGCCGAGGCTCGCCGGCTCGCCGGCGATATCGATCGTCCCGTCATACATGGACTCGCCGAGATTCTTGCCGGCATTGCCGCAGATCACCATGCGCCCGCGCTGCATCATGAAGCCGGTGAACGCGCCGGTATCGCCACCGACGACGATGGAGCCGCCCTTCATGTCGATGCCGGTGC
Organism: Methyloceanibacter sp.; assembly: GCA_052039105.1. Classification (GTDB taxonomy): domain Bacteria; phylum Pseudomonadota; class Alphaproteobacteria; order Rhizobiales; family Methyloligellaceae; genus Methyloceanibacter. The sequence goes on along the minus strand of JBQGDO010000114.1, from coordinate 10,393 downwards.
GCGAGCCGACATTGCCCTTGCAAACGAGATCGCCGCCGCGGATCGCCGCGCCGAATTGCGAGCCGGCATTCTTCTCGATCAGGATCGTGCCGCCCATCATGTTCTCGGCGCAGGACCAGCCGACCCGGCCGGCGATGCGCACATTCGGCCCGTCGATCAACCCAAGGCCGAAATAGCCCAGCGACCCGTCGATGATCAGATTGAGCCGGTTCAAAATGCCGACGGCGATCGAGTGCTTGGCGCCCGGATTCTTGATGACGATGGTGCCGTAACCATCCTGCATCAGCTCGCGGATGCGCAGATTGATCTGCTGCGACGGCATGTTGGAGGCATCGATTTCGCCTCGTTTGTTGAAGTCGACGTCGAAGGCATTGGGCAGCGCGAAGCCGCGCGGCTTCTCGCTCAGATCGAAGTCGAAAAAGACCTGATGCGAGCGGTCTTTGAGCCGCTCGGTATGCATGCCCATCTCATGCGACAAGCGCTCCTGCTCGCTGAGCTCCCCGCGGACTATCGCTGCCATACCCGCACCTCTTCGTCGTAGGGGTCCGACGTGTCGATCTCGCGCGGAACGATGGCTCTGATGGCGACTTCCTCCGAGGCAAGCGCCACGAGATTGTCGCTCTCGAACAGAACCATCGGCTTCGCGGCCATGGTGTCCTTGGCCATGCCAAGCTCCTTGTCGGTGGCGACGATATAGGTGAACACGCCGTCGATCTCCTTGATCGACGCTTTGAGCGAGTCTTCGAGCGTGGCGCCTTGCTCGAGATTGTTGGCAGTATAGACGGCGAGCAGCTCGGAGTCGCAATTCGACATGAAGCGGTGCCCAAGCCGCTCCATCTCGCGGCGCATGATCCAGTAATTGGTGATCTGGCCGTTATGCACCACGGCGATGTCGTTATAGGGATAGGCCCAATAAGGATGCGCCGAGCGAATATCCACGTCCGATTCGGTCGCCATGCGCGTGTGGCCGATGCCGTGTGTGCCCTTGAAAGCGGCGAGGCCATATTGATCGGACACACGGCTCGCATCGCCGAGATCTTTGATCAGCTCCAGCGCGCTGCCGAAAGACAGCACCTCGGCGCCCTCGATCTGCTCGATGTCTTTGGCGAGCTGCCGCGTGTCGCCGGCATAACGCAGCTGATAGCGGAAGGCGTAGGGCGTAACTTCCGTCGCCTTGACCGTCACCGCCCCGAGCTCGTCGAGCGTCCTGTCGACCTCGGCCTGACGCGCCCGGATCTTTTGGCGGATATGCGGATCTTTGGCGTAATCTTCCTGTTCCGCCAGCTTGAGCCGCATGACGTAGTAATCGGGAGCCGAGACGCCGTACATGGCGAACCCGGTCGAATCCGGACCGCGGTGCCGCAGGCTCTGAAGCATCGCGGTCATCTCTCGGCCGACGTTGGTGGCGCCGTCGCGGTGGATGACACCGGCAATACCGCACATTCGTTCCAATCCTCCCTTGTTCGTGCTGCGGATTACGGCAGGCAGTCGAGATACATCTTCAAGTCCCACTCGGTGGTGGTGTGCAGGAAGCGTTCCCACTCGTCGCGCTTATATTCGTCGTAAAGGCGGTACATCTCGCCCGGCATCGCGGAGCGGATCACCGTGTCCTTCTCCAACGCCGCCAGCGCGTCGCCGAGCGTCATCGGCAGCTTCTTCACCTGCTTGCCGGCCTCCATCGCCTGATAGATGTTGCGCTCCTCGGGCGGTCCCGGATCGAGCTTGTTCTTGAGGCCATCATCCATGGCCATGAGCAGGCCCGCGGCCATCAGATGCGGGTTCACCATGGCGTCGACGGCGCGATATTCGAAGCGGCCCGGCGCGGACACGCGCAAGCCCGTCGTGCGGTTCTGGAAGCCCCAATCTGAGAACACCGGCGCCCAGAAACCGGTATCCCACAGCCGGCGATAGGAGTTGACCGTCGAGCAACCGATCGCGGTGAGCGCACCGAGATGCTTGACGATGCCGCCGATCGCCTGAAGTCCGATCTTGCCGGGCAGCTGCACGTCGTCGGTGTCCGGCATGAAGGTATTATCACCGCCCTTGGAGTACATGTAGTTGTACTCGATGCCGGGCAGATTCTTCTCGTCGTTGCCGAGCGTCTTGATTTTGTCCTTGCCGCCACGCCACAGCGAGATGTTGTGGTGGCAGCCATTGGCGGAAACGCCCATGAACGGCTTGCACATGAAGCAGGCGATGATGTCGAACTCGCGTGCCACTTGCGCACAGATCTGCCGGTAGGTGGCGAGCCGGTCCGCCGTGCGCATGCAGTCGTCGTAAGTGAAGTTGAGCTCGAGTTGACCGGGCGAATCCTCGTGGTCGCCCTGGATCATGTCGAGGCCCATTTTGCGGCAATAGTCGATCACCCGCATATAGACCGGTCTGAGGCTCTCGAACTGATCGATGTGGTAGCAGTAAGGGTTGGAGTAGCCGCCGGCCGGCTGCCCGTCGGCGCCCTTCTTCAGCCACATCATCTCCGGCTCGGTGCCGTGGCGCAGCTGTAGCCCGTGCTCCTTTTGGAACTGCTCGTGCAGGCGGCGAAGATTACCGCGCGAGTCCGCCGTCAGATAAGCGCCGGGATCGATGCGCTCCTCGCGGTTGCGGAACAAGGTGCACCAGAGCCGCGCCACGCGCTTGTCCCAAGGAAGCTGCATGAAGGTCTCTGGCTCGGGGATGCCGACGAGCTCAGCGGCCTCCGGTCCGTAGCCGAGATAGTCGCCGCGCCGATTGAGGAACAGATTCATCGTCGCGCCGTAGACGAGCTGGAAGCCCTTCTCGGCGATCGATTCCCAATGGTCCGCCGGGATGCCCTTGCCGCAGATGCGCCCCGTGACCGAAATGAATTGCAGATAGAGATATTCGATGCCGAGCTTGTCGATCTTTTCCCGGACTTGCTCGACCAGTTCCTTGCGGCCCGGCGCGTCTACAAAGCGCTCGATGTCCGTGGGGCCCGAGCGCTTGGTCTTGTGTTCCGCTTTTGCTTCAACGCGGTCATTCATGGCACTCTCCCGCTTACCACTGCGCACGCCGAATTGTTCTCGACCCGCTCCCGTCAACTCCAGGGGAACGGACTATGCGAGGTCGGATGCAGTTCTCCCTTGGCGAAGCGCGCGAAGCGGAACGGCTCGAGCAACGCGCTCTTCTCGCCTATCAATTCCTGCGCCACGAGCTTGCCCACGCCGATCATCTTATAGCCGTGGTTGGAGTCGGCAATGACGTAGACATTCTCGCGGAACACGTCGAAAACAGGGAAATTGTCCGGCGTGAAGCAGCCGAGCCCGCCTGAATTCTCCTCGCGCTTATAGAATGGCAGCTTGCCTTCGAAGCGCTTCTGGCAATGCGCCAGCGCCGAACACCACATCTCGATGAAATCTTCGCCGACGACAAATTCGGGAGATTCAGGGCCGTAGGGGTCGATCGCGACCTGGTCCGGGTCCTGATCGACCTTGTAGGGAGAGGCACCGCCCTGAACCCCGCCGAAGTTAAAGTCGGGCTTGTAATAGATGCCCCAGATCTTGTCAGTGATGAGCTTGCCGTCGCGATCGGAATAAAGCGGAGCGTCGGTATCGACATGCAGCACGGGCGGGAACCGCCCGTCATTGGTCCGGTGCATCTCCGGATCGACGCCGAGCGTGCCCTCTTCCAGGCACCAGAATTTCCACATCGGCACGTCGTGGCGCACCTTGCCGTTCGCCTTGACGGTGATCTGCTTCGGCAATTCGAGCAGGTTCCAAAGCTTGTTGACCCAGGGCCCGACGCCGACCACCACCGTCTCGCAGGCAATCCGCCCCCGATTGGTGTTGAGCGCGGTCACCGCGCCGGAATTCGAGCCGAACTCGAAACTTTTCACCTCGACGCCGGGTAAGATGCGCACGCCTTCGGCCTCCGCCTTGGCGGCAAGCCCACGCATACTGGCGACATTGTTGGCATAGCCGCCGCGCTTTTCATGCAGCACCGAGGTGATGCCTTGCGCCTGCCAGTCCTCGAACAGGCCCTTCATATATCTCACGCAGTCGTCGGCGCCTTCGATGAACGTCGACTCGTAACCGATCGCCTTCTGTTGCTCGTAGATCGAGGCGACATCGGCATGCATGCATTCAGGGCTGATCTGCATGTAGCCGACGGGATGATAGGAATAGGTCTTGGGATCGCTCTCCCAGACAGCAACCGAGTGCGCCATCAGCTCGCGCATCGCCGGCTGGAAGTAATTGTTGCGCACCACGCCGCAGGCGATTCCCGAGGCGCCCGCCGCGACGTCGGTCTTGTCCACGATGATGACATCGGCGCCGGAGCCCTTGCCGGTCGCTTTCAGCATTTGCGCGAGATGAAAGGCGGTGCTGAGACCGTGAATGCCGGCGCCAATGACCGCGTATTTCGTCGCTTGGGGAAGTGTCACGAGAACCGGCCTTGGACTTTGCGCTAGAATTGATTCCCCGGAACTGGTGCCAACGCGGCTTTCCGACGCTTGGGTCTTTTCGTTTCCCTCAAAATTTATATTGCACCAATCGCGGACCGATTGTAAACCAATTTATGAGTGGTCCAAAGTGGTCCTAACCCAATTTTCGATTCAGAGGGAGGGCTGACCGTGACTGACCAGCGTATCAGGGAGGCCGAACCCGTCTTGGCCGGTCTCGGCAAACCGAGCAGAGGCCCACGCGCGATCTCTGCCTATCTCCAGCGCGCCATCGAGACGGGAGCCTATAGCGAGGGCGACCGGCTGCCACCTGAGCGGCAATTGGCTGCGACCTTCCAGGCCGCACGCAGCACGGTGCGGCGTGCGCTCGATCAGCTGGAAAAGGCGGGACTTGTTTCGCGCCGGTTAGGCAGCGGCACCTTCGTCGGCGGCAGTGCGGCCGCAAGCCGGCGTCATGTCGATCTCGCCGACCAGGTGAGCCCGCTTCAGCTCATCGAAGCGCGGCTTGCCGTTGAGCCCTTCACCACGCGGCTCGCCGTGCTGCATGCCACGCGTCGCAATCTCGACGATATGGAAGTCGTGCTCAAGCATGCCGAAGACTCGATCAACGACAAGGACTCGTTCTCCAAGTGGGACGGCGAGTTCCACCTACTGCTCGCCCACGCCTCGAGCAACCCGCTGCTCATCAATGTCTACCGCCAGATCAATCATGTGCGCCTGCACGCGCAGTGGGACGCGATGAAGGAAAAGATCCTGACGCCAGACGTGATCGCCGGCTACAACCGGCAGCACCGCAGCATCTTCAACGCGCTCAATGAGCGCGATGCGCAGGCCGCCTATTCGTTGATCACCGAGCATCTTGAAAAGGCGCGCGACGACCTCGTCAAGGCCAATAGCCCATAGCCCCGGCGGAGCTCGGCCGCTGGCGTGAGGCTCAGGCTTAGCCGCGCAGCGCCAAGATCGACCGCGCGCTCAGGCTCAAAGCCGCGAACTCCATGACTGCGTGCGTGAACTTGTGATGCGGCGCGGCGCTTCGGCTCGGGTCGGGCGCCTGATCCGGCGCCGCGGGATGGGCGGCATGCTGAAAGCGAAACCTGAAAACCATCGGACGATCGAGCAGGTGCTCGACAATCTCGGCACCGATACCGGAGGTTCGGAACATAATAGTTCTCCTTTCGCTGAACCGCGCCTGCTGCAGCGATGCTGAAAATCGGCAATGCTGTGTCTGACGATGAACGCAAGTCGCGGCATCAAAGCCCGCGATGCGGCAGCCGGAGCGTTTCTCCCGTTTCGTCGGTCCTAACGCCAATCGTGGCGCTTGATCGCATAAACAGCGATGGCGACCATGACTCGGGGGGACCCGAGCGGTCGCTGATATAAGCCAAGTGGTCGGCGGCAGCAATAGTCTCAGGAAAATATTTTTATTCTAAGGAAACCACATTGGTCGTCGCCTCAGGCAAAAAATTTTATTCTAAGGAAACCCACTCGGCATTCGGGAAGCGCTCCGGCCGCCCGCGCGCGCGCAAGAAGGGGGCAGCCAAAGCAGACGTTGTCGAGTCGTAGTGCTAGCGGCGAGACAGCTGCTCGAGCCGCTGCTGCATGGCAGAGAGCTCGGCCTTCAAATCCGCGATCTCGTCCTGGCCGGATTTCGCATCAGGGGCAGTGCCTTCCGCTTTCTCGGTCTCCGCCTGAGCCTTCCCGCCGTCGCCGCTATCGCTCGAAGCGAACGGCGTGAACAGACCAAGCGCCTTCTCGAAGGTGGCGAAGTTTTTGCGCACCTGCTCCTGCATCGCCTCGAAGGCTGCCGTGCCGAAGGCATGCGCAAATCTGCGCCGATATTGCTCCTGTTGGCGCGTGAGTGAGTCGAGACTGAACTCGAGATAGCTCGGCACCAGCTTCTGCATGCTATCGCCATAGAAGCGGATCAGTTGGCGCAAGAAGCCGATGGGAAGCAGGTTCGTCCCACGGCTCTCCTGCTCGACGATGATCTGGGTCAACACCGAATGCGTCAGGTCTTCGCCGGTCTTGGCGTCGTAGACCACGAAGTCGCGCTCGCCCCTGACCATTTCGGCCAAGTCCTCAAGCGTCACATAAGTGCTCGTATCGGTATTATAGAGCCTGCGGTTCGCGTATTTCTTGATAATGACCGGCCGGCTCTCTTGCTCCGCGTCCCTTGCCACGTGTCTATCGCTCCTACGCCTAGGGCTTGGCCCCGACTTTGCTTTATGCCGCACCTGCGAGATCAGTAGCACGTTCTTTGTGCGCAGCACCAGAGCCTTTGCCGAGACGGCCTTAACAGGGCCCAAACCGTAGGCTTCCCTTGCTGGAATCACTACGTTATGACCTTGGTCCCCTGGGGAATTGGAGCGGAGTATGAAAGAGGAAGACATTGTGATCGTCAGCGCGGCGCGGACGCCCGTTGGCTCCTTCAACGGCGCACTCTCGAGCCTGCCGGCGCATGAGCTTGGAAAGGTCGCGATCAAGGCCGCGCTCGAGCGGGCAAAGGTCGATCCGGCCGATGTCGACGAGGTCATTCTTGGCCAAGTCCTTCCGGCGGGTCAGGGCATGAATCCCGCAAGGCAGGCGGCAATCGCCGCTGGTATCCCCGCGGAGAAGACCGCGTTCGGCGTGAATCAAGTCTGCGGCTCGGGACTCAGGGCGATTGCGACCGGCGCTCAACAGATCGCGACCGGCGACGCCAACATCGTGGTTGCGGGCGGCCAGGAGAGCATGAGCCTGTCACCGCACGCAGTGCATCTTCGCAACGGCACCAAGATGGGCAACGTCGAGTTTATCGACACCATGATCAGAGACGGACTGTGGGATATCTTCAACGGATACCACATGGGTGTCACGGCCGAGAATGTAGCGCGCCAATGGCAAATCACGCGCGAGGAGCAGGATAAATTCGCCGTCGCCTCGCAGAACAAGGCCGAGGCCGCCAAGAAGGCCGGCAAGTTCAAGGACGAGATCGCTCCGGTGACGGTGAAGACCCGGAAAGGCGAGACCGTGGTCGCCGACGACGAATATATCCGCGAGGGCGCCAACCTTCCCGACGTGGCCAAGCTCAAGCCCGCCTTCGACAAAGAAGGCTCGGTGACCGCCGGCAACGCCTCCGGCATCAATGACGGCGCTGCAGCCGTGGTTTTGATGAGCGCCAAGGAAGCTAAGAAGCGTGGCCTGAAGCCGCTCGCCCGCATCGCGTCTTGGGCCACCGCCGGCGTCGATCCCAAGGTGATGGGTTCCGGCCCGATCCCCGCCTCACGTAAGGCGCTCGAGAAAGCCGGCTGGAAGGCCTCCGATCTCGATCTGATCGAAGCCAACGAGGCTTTCGCCGCGCAGGCGCTCGCCGTCAACAAGGACATCGGTTGGGATTCCGACAAGGTCAATGTCAACGGCGGCGCCATCGCCATCGGCCATCCGATCGGCGCTTCCGGTGCACGCATCCTCACCACCCTGCTGCATGAGATGCAGAAGCGCGGGGCCAAGAAGGGGCTCGCCACGCTTTGCATCGGCGGCGGCATGGGCATCGCTATGTGCGTCGAGCGGGAGTAGCGAGTTTAGTGTCATTCCCGCGAAAGCGGGACTCCAGTAACCACTGATCTTCGTTGTCGCGGATGGCCTGGTTTACTGGATTGCCCGGTCAAGCCGGGCAATGACAAAGTGTGATGAATCGTGCGCCGTTGAGAGCGCTGCAAGGGAGGAAGGCATGGGAAGGGTGGCTTTGGTCACAGGAGGAACGCGCGGCATCGGCGCCGCCATCGCGAAGGCGCTGAAGCAGTCTGGCTACAACGTCGCCGCCAATTACGGCGGCAATGACGATGCGGCCAAGGCTTTCTCGAAGGAGACCAAGATCCCGGTCTTCAAATGGGACGTCGGCGATTACGTCGCCTGCGAGCAGGGCATCATCAATGTCGAGAACGAGGTCGGTCCCATCGAGGTGCTGGTCAACAATGCCGGCATCTCGCGCGACGCAATGCTGCAAAAGATGACGCACGAGCAGTGGGAACAGGTGATCCGCACCAATCTCGACTCGCTGTTCAACATGACGCGCCCGATCATCAACAATATGCGCGAGCGGGGCTTCGGCCGCATCGTCAACATCTCCTCGATCAACGGGCAGAAGGGCCAGCTCGGGCTGACCAATTACTGCGCCGCCAAGTCTGGCGTGATCGGCTTCACCCGCGCGCTGGCGCTGGAAAGCGCCCGCAAGGGCATCACCGTGAATGCGATTGCGCCGGGCTACGTGAAGACCGATTTGCTCGCGGGCGTCTCCGAGGACGTGATGAAGGCGATCGTGGGTCAGATTCCGGTCGGCCGGCTTGGCGAGGCCGACGAGGTCGCGCGCTGCGTCGTATTTCTCGCCGCCGACGAGTCTGCCTGGATCACCGGCTCGACCTTGACCATCAACGGCGGCCAGCACATGGATTGAGACATTGGGACAAAAGAGGGACCCGATTCGTTGTGTGCACGAGGCGTCCCTTCGCCTGGGGATCATGGTTTGCCTCGGCGCGCTGGCGGGATGCGCCACGTCCTCCACGGAGGTGCAGGATCTGGGCGACGGCACTTACCGGATTGGCGTGCCATATGTGGCGATGGAAGATCAAGAGAAGGCACTGACCGAGGCCGTCCGCAGCGGCGACAAATATTGTCAAACCAAGGGCCAGAGGCTGCAGAGCGTGCCGAATCCCGGTTCGAGAGACATTACCTTTCGTTGCGTCGGGTCCGCTGAAGCACCCCCGGCGGAAACCCAGGGTGCCAATTAGGGCTCCCAGCCCTCCGGCGCCATTTCGAAGCCCGCGAAGTCGAATCCCGGAGCGACGGTGCAGCCGAGAAGCGTCCAGGCGCCGAGGCTGCGCGCGCTCTGCCAGGCGTGGGCCGGCACTGCCGCATGGGGATGATCGCCTTCGTGCCAGGCGGGCCCGAGCCGGTATTCGTGCCGCGTACCGCCGTGCTTGACCTCGAGCAGGAGCGGCGCGCCGCCATACCAGTGCCAAAGCTCTGCGGCGTCCACCTTGTGCCAGCGTGACACCTCGCCCGCCTTGAGCAGAAACAAGATCGCGGTCGAGTGGGCGCGTCCATGCGGACCGGTTTCGTCGCGGAAGGTCTCGCGGAACCAGCCGCCCTCCGGATGCGGCTTGAGGTCAAGCTGCGCGACCACCTCTTCTGCCGTCAGTGCCTCGGGCACCTCTAGAACCGGTCCTTGCGGCGGCGGATCTCGCCGAAGACGGCGGCCAGGTCCTGCCCTTCCATGCCGAGCCGCTGCTGAATCGCCGGACTCGACGGCCGCAGGAACGGATTGGTGGCAAGCTCCTGCCGGATCGTGGTGGGCAGTGCCGGCTCGCCCCGTTTGGTCAGCCCCGCGACCTCTGCCGCGCGCGTCCTGAGCGCCTCGTTCTCAGGCTCGACCGTCAGCGCAAAGCGGCAATTGTTGTTGGTGTATTCGTGGCCGCAATAGAGCGTGGTCTCCGGCGCCAGCGCCATCAGCTTCTTCAGCGAATTCCACATGGTCTTGGCGTCGCCTTCGAGCAGCTTGCCGCAGCCGACCGAGAACAGCGTGTCGCCGACGAAAACGAGCTTCTCGTCGGGAAAGTGGTAGCTGACATGGCCGCGCGTGTGGCCCGGCGTCTCGATCACCCGCGCCTTCGCGCTGCCGATCTCGACCCTGTCGCCTTCCTTCACCGGCACGTCGATGCCGGGGATCGAGCCAGCCTCCTTGGCCGGGCCGACGATGGTGCAGCCGGTCATGCGCTTGACGATCGTGTTGCCGGCGGTGTGGTCATGGTGGTGATGCGTGGTGAGGACGTGGGTCAGGACCCAGCCCTTCTCATGCAGGGCGGCGAGCAGCTCCTCGGCGTCCGGCGCGTCGATCGCGGCGGTCGCCTCCGTCTTCGGGTCGTGGATCAAGACGCCGTAATTGTCGCTTCGCGTCGGATATTGGTGAATTTCCAGGTTCGCCATTGCTCCCTTCCGCGCTGT
>JBQGDO010000113.1:0-10435 GCA_052039105.1 Methyloceanibacter sp. | reverse complement strand
CAAGGACGCCGAGGCGCTATTTCCCGAGCTCGGCGGCGTGAGAGCGGCCGCCGTTCCGCCGCTGCCAACCCAGAAGTCCAAGGCAAAGCCCAAGGAAGTCAAGGTGATGCCGGCCTCGGGCCGGGAGCTCGCGCCTGCGTCAGCCGCGCCTGCGGGGGAGGCGCCGCCTTCCGGCAAGACCGGCGCGCCGCCAACCGCGCCGATCGGACTCTCGGTCGGCTTCGGCGCTGCGCCAAGCACGGGCCCGACCCAATAAGCCTAGACCGCAAGGTCGATCCAGATCGGCACGTGATCCGAGGGCTTCTCCCAGCTGCGCGGCGCGGGATCGATTTCGCAGGCCTGGAGTCTGTCTGCGGCTTGCGGTGACAGCAACAAGTGATCGATGCGCAATCCCTGGTTCTTCTGGAACGCGCCCGCCTGGTAGTCCCAGAACGTGTAGCGGTGCGGCTCGTCGTGACAGGCGCGGAAGGCGTCGGTGAGCCCGAGATTGACCAGCGACTGGAAGTGCGCGCGGGATTCAGGGCGGAACAACGCGTCGTCCATCCAGGCATCCGGGTTGTAGACATCCTCCGGGGCCGGGATGACGTTGAAGTCGCCGGCAATCACCATCGGCTCTTCGTAGTGCAGCAAGGTCCTGATGCGCTCTTTCAGCCGCGTCATCCAGGCGAGCTTGTAGACGAATTTCTCGCTGCCGAATGGATTGCCGTTAGGGAGGTAGATGTTGACGATCCTCAGCACACCGGACGGCACGGAGACGCAAGCCTCCAGATAGCGCGCCTGCTCGTCGTCGGGGTCGCCGGCAAGCCGCGGGGTTATGTCCTCGAATGGCAGCTTCGACAACAGCGCCACGCCGTTGAAGCCTTTCTGCCCGTGCACCGCGACGTTGTAACCGAGCGCCTCGAATTCCAGGCGTGGGAACGCCTCGTCGGCACATTTGATTTCCTGCAAGCAGGCGATGTCGGGCGAGGCCGATCGCAGCCAGGTTTGCGCCGCGTCGATGCGGGCCTTCACGCCATTGATATTCCAGGACGCAATCTTCATGGATGAGGGCGTGACCCAGCTACTTCTTGTCATTGCCCGGCTTGACCGGGCGATCCAGTAACCCCGGCAGCCTGAAGCATCGAATGTCGGTGGTTACTGGATGCCCGCTTTCGCGGGCATGACAAGTGCAAAATGCTAAACCGAGAAGCTGGTGCCGCAGCCACAAGAGGCGGTGACATTGGGATTGTTGAGCTTGAACTGCGCGCCGATCAGCTCGTCGACGAAGTCGAGCTCCGAGCCGCGCATGAAGCCGAGCGAGACCGGATCGACCACCACGCGTGCCCCGTCGCGCTCGATCAGGAGATCGTCGGGCGCGGCTTCGCTCACCAGATCGAAGCGGTATTGAAAGCCCGAGCAGCCGCCCCCCTCGACGCTCACGCGAAATAGCGCGGGCGAGGGCTCGGCCTTAATCAGCTCGGCAATGCGGCTCGCCGCGCGCGGGCTGATCGTGATGGTGGACGCTTCGCTCATCTTGGGTGTAGCCAGTTCTTGCTTGAAACATAGGATGGCAACGCCGCTTGTCAATCGAGCCGACACGCAAGACCGGGCCGATTTCCCCTGCAAAACCAAGGGAGAGCGGGGGCCTCGGGCTCGCACCCTATGCCGCCGATCCGGGCCGGAGCCGTGGCCGGCTCGAGCCGGAGCCGGACAGCCCGAACCGCTCCCCCTTCGCCCGCGACCGCGACCGCATCCTGCACGCCGCGGCCTTCCGCCGCCTCAACTACAAGACGCAGGTCTTCATCTATCACGAGGGCGACCATTACCGCTCGCGGCTGACCCATAGTCTCGAAGTGGCGCAAATCGCCCGCGCCATCGCCCGCACGGTCGAGGTCGATGAGGACCTCACCGAGGCGCTCGCGCTTGCGCATGATCTAGGCCATCCGCCGTTCGGTCATGCCGGCGAGCGTGCCCTCGATGCCGCCATGCGCGGCGCCGGCGGTTTCGATCACAACGCCCAATCGCTCCGCGTGGTGACCTCGCTGGAGAAGAAATATGCGCGCTTCGACGGTCTCAACCTGACCTGGGAGACGCTTGAAGGCCTAGTGAAGCATAACGGGCCTCTGCTGGGACCGAACGCGGTCAAGTCCGGCCCGGTGCCCGAGGCAATTCTCGACTACTGCGCGCGGCAGGATTTGGAGCTTGCCACCTTCGCCTCGGTCGAGGCGCAGGCCGCCGCCCTTGCCGACGACATCGCCTACAACAATCATGACATCGACGACGGCTTCCGCGCCGGTTTTTTCACCTTCGCCGAGCTTGCCGAAGTGCCGATCGCTGGGCGCGCGCTGACGCAAGTGCGCGCTACCTATCCCGGCATCGACGGGGCACGCCTCCTCTATGAGACGATCCGCCGTTTGATCAGCGCGATGATCGAGGACGCCGTCGCCGAGGCGAAACGGCGTCTGGACGCATTGCACCCCGAAAGCGCCGCGGAGATACGCAATGCGCCGCAAAACATTGTCGCCTTCTCCGAGGAGATGCGGCGCGACCTCGAGCAGCTGCGCGCCTTCCTGTTCGCCCGCGTCTACCGGCACGAGCGCATCACGCGCATCATGGGCGAGGCGGAAGGCGTGGTCGAAGCCTTGTTCCGCCGTTACAGCGAGACCCCGAACTCGCTTCCGCCCGAATGGCGCGAACAAGCGCCCTCGCGTGAAACACGGGCGTTTTTCCGCCACATCGCCGATTTCATCGCCGGCATGACCGACCGCTTCGCACTCGCCGAGCACCGCCGCTTGTTTGACGCAACGCCGGATTTGCGTTAGTCGCCCCGCATCTCTTCCCGGAGTTTCCATGGACGTCTTTGCAGGGTTTTACGGGCGCGTCCTCGCCGCGGTCCAGCAGCTCAAGCATGATGGTGTGGTGCCGCAGAACGCGAGCATCGAGGGCATCACCCTTGAGCCGCCGAAGGACGCGAGCCATGGCGATCTCGCCACCAATGCCGCCATGGTACTGGCCAAACCCGCAGGCCTGCCGCCGCGCGCGCTCGCCGAGCGCCTCGCGCCACTCCTCGCCGTCGATGCGCATGTCGACAAGGTCGAGATCGCCGGGCCCGGCTTCATCAATCTGACATTGAGTTCTGCCTTCTGGCCGAAGGTGTTGCGCATGGTGCTCGAGCAGGGCGAGACCTTTGGCCGGAGTGCTGTTGGGAGGGGCGAGGCGGTGAACGTGGAATATGTGTCGGCCAATCCGACCGGCCCCATGCATGTCGGACACACTCGCGGCGCCGTATTCGGCGATGCGCTCGCCAATCTGCTCGGCTTCACCGGCTATGCCGTGACCCGCGAATATTATGTCAACGATGCCGGCGCCCAGGTCGACGCACTCGCCCGCTCCACCTATCTGCGCTACCGCGAAGCCTTGGGCGAGGAGATCGGCGGGATTCCCGAAGGACTTTATCCCGGCGACTATCTCAAACCTGTCGGCCGCGCGCTCGCCGACATGCACGGCAACGAGCTGCTCGCGATGAAGGAGGAGAAGTGGCTGCCGATCGTGCGCGCCGCCGCGCTGCAATCTATGCTCGCCCTGATCGAAGACGATCTCGCCGCGCTCGGCATCCATCATGACGTGTTCTTCTCCGAGCGGTCCCTCTCTGAAGGCCCGCGCGACGAAGTGGCCGAAACCATCGCCGACCTGAGGGCCAAGGGCCTTGTCTATGAGGGGCGCCTGCCGCCGCCCAAGGGCAAGGTCGACGAGGATTGGGAGGACCGCGAGCAGCTCCTGTTCCGCTCGACGGAGTTCGGAGACGATCAGGACCGGCCGCTCGTCAAGGCGGACGGATCTTACAGCTATTTCGCCGGCGACATCGCCTATCACCGCGACAAGTTTGGACGCGGCTTCAGAACCATGATCGACGTCTGGGGTGCCGATCACAGCGGCCATATCAAGCGCATGAAAGCGGCACTCGCGGCGTTGACCGGCGGTGAGGCCAATCTCGATATCAAGATTTGTCAGCTTGTTCGCTTGTTTCGCGCTGGCGAGCCTGTCAAGATGTCCAAACGTGCCGGGACGTTCGTCACGCTCCGGGAGGTCGTGGACGAGGTGGGCGCCGGGCCCGTCAGGTTCATGATGCTCTACCGGAAGAACGATGCGCCGCTCGATTTCGACTTTGCCAAGGTCACCGAGCAGTCGCGGGACAACCCGGTCTTTTATGTCCAGTACGCCCATGCGCGGGCGAGTTCGGTTCTGCGTAACGTTCTGGGGGCCTTCCCGGATCTCGATCCAGAGGAGGGGGCGTTGGCGGACAGTAATCTGAGCCGGCTCGACGACGAGGCCGAACTCGCGCTTATCCGGCGCATCGCTCAGTTCCCGCGTCTGGTGGAAGCTGCCGCCGCGGCCCATGAGCCGCATCGCATCGGCTTCTATCTATATGATCTTGCGGGAGACTTTCACGGCCTCTGGAACAGAGGCAAAGACTTGCCACAATTACGATTTATTTACGAGAGTGACCGAGAGTTAACGCGTGCTCGTGTTGCGCTTGTCGCCGCCACGAAGCGCGTTTTGGCGTCGGGTTTGGGGATCCTCGGCGTTCACGCCATGCACGAGTTGCATTGAACCAATCCGGGGCAGGGGGGATGGTTCGAGGGAAGTATCATGTCAACGCACGATGAGGGATTCGGCCGCAGAGCCGGTCCCAACCCCGGGTCGCAGTCGGAATTCGCACATCAGGATTTCGGCGCGGGGCCCGACGTGGAGACATGGGGCAATAACGCCCTAAGTGCTCAAAAGCGCGAGGTAAATTTGATGGCTCACGGAGCGGCAAGGCCGGGTCAGCCGGCCGGCGGGCAGCGGCCGATGTTCGGCGGGGGAAGCCCGGTCTTTGCACAGATGCCGGTCTATACGCCGGTGACCCGCGGTCATGATCTTGCACCGCAGATGCCCGAGCCTCCGCAACAGCCCTATGCACCCTACTCTCAACCGGCGCCCCAGCAGCCTCACCAGCAAGCGGGCATGGCCTATCCGGGCCAGGCGCAGTCCCCGCTCAACTATCCCAGCCAGCATTCCGGCACGCCGCAGAACTTCCAGACCCCGCAACCGGCTCCCAACTATCAAGCCCCACAGACGTCCTCGCCGGCGAACTATCTGAATATTCACACGCCGCAGGCGCCGAACCGCCAAGCCGCGGACTTTCAGCCTGAAGCTTATCGCCAAGCCGCTCAACCGGCCCAGCCGCAGAATTTCCCTTCCGCGCAACCGGGCGCGCAGAACTTCGCCGCGCCGGGCTATGGCGGTTCACAAGGCTTCACCGGCCAGCCTTATCAAGGGCAGAGCTTCGGTCAGGCGAGCTTTTCCGAGCCGGCTTCGCTCGACGCGAGCTTCCCCGAGACAGGCTTCGATCAAAATTTCGCCGGGGCCAATTTTGCCGACCAGAATTTTGGCAGGCAGAGTTTCGGCGACGCAAGCTTTCCCGAGCCGTCCTCGCTCGACGCGAGTTTCCCTGACACGAGTTTTGCCGCCGCTCCGTCCTTCGATCAGCAGGAGCGCCCGGCCTCCGAATCCATGAACGCCTATGCGCGGTCTCAGCCCCAGGCCGATCACGGCGCCTTCGACACCTTCGCCGAAGAGCCGGCGCAGGATTACGGCATGGCTTCGGGCGAAGTCCCGCCGAGCGATCCGCGTCGACAGTTGCAAGCCTTCGATGCTCTCTACGACCAGCCCCCGCAGATTGCGCTCGGTTCGACCGAGCCCGCGCGCCGCGCGGCGCAGGATTTCTTCGAAAGCGAGCGGGTCGATGCCGACTTTCTCGATGAGGGCCAAGTCCTGCCTCCGCCCAATGCCGGCAAGAAGCCGTTCAAGGGCCGCAGCATTTTCATGGTCGGCAGCGCGCTGCTCGGCGCGATCGCACTCGGCGGCGCTCTCGCTTTTGCCTACAAGCAAAGCGGCGGCGGCCTGTCAGGCGAACTGCCGCTGGTGACCGCCGACAATCGTCCCGTCAAGGAGTTGCCGCAGGATCCTGGTGGCAAGGAATTCCCGCACAAGAACAAGCTCATCTACGACCGGCTGACGAACGGCGACGAGCCCGAGTCCGTGCAGCTCACCCCGCGGCAGGAGAATGTCGCCGTTCCGGCCATGCCGCCGTCGATGGAGACTGCCGGCATGCCGGTCCCGGTGGCAAGCACTGATCTCGGCGCTCCGCCGACGACGCAATCGGTGAACGGCGAGGCTCTCGCACCTGCCTCCAGCGAGGACACGATGCCCGACGGCGGCCCGCGCAAGGTCAAGACCATGGTCGTGCGCCCAGACGGCTCGGTGATGGAATCCGAGCAGGCTCAGGCCGCCGCCGCTCCCGCTCCCGCCGCCGCGCCGGACGCGCAGCCGCAAATGATGCCCGTGGCCGTTCCGGCACCCGCACCTGACCCTGCTCCACAGCAAACGGCATCTGTCCAAGCGCCTCCGGCGACTGAGCCCAAACCGGCGGCACAGCCAGCCCCGCAGCAGACCGCGGCTCTCGCGCCGCAGCCGGCCGCCGCGCCGGCCAAATACGTGGTGCAGGTTGCCTCGAAGAAGAACCAGACCGAAGCCTTGGCGAGTTTCGCCGATATGCAGCAGAAATATCCGAGCCTGCTCGCCAGCTATAAGCCGATCGTGCAAAAGGCCGATCTCGGCGACAAGGGCGTGTGGTACCGGCTGCGCATCGGCCCGATCGCCGACAAATCGTCGGCCAGCAAGCTTTGCAGCCAGTTGAAGCAGCAGGGCCTGCCCGATTGTCTGGTGATGGCTGCGCAATAGGGGGCGCTTGGCGGCCTTGACCTTCCCCCGCGACGCAGGCTAACCCGCGCCGTGGACTTCGAAGCCTTCATTTCAGGATGTGCGGGCCTTGCGCTCAGCGACGACGAGCGCCGCCTCTTCGCGCAGACGCGCCCCTGCGGATTGATCCTCTTCGCCCGCAACTGCCAGACGCCGGAGCAAATCAAGTCGCTCATCGACTCCTTCAAGGATGCTGTCGAGAGCGATCAGGTGCTCGTCATGATCGACCAGGAGGGCGGCCGCGTGCAGCGGCTGCGGCCGCCGCACTGGCGCGCCATGCCGCCGGCACGATGCTATGGCCGTCTCTACGAGGTCGATCCTGAAATGGCGAAGCGCGCGGCTTTTGCGGGGGCGAGGCTCATCGCGCAGGAACTTTACGACCTGGGCATCAACGTGAACACCACGCCGGTTCTCGATGTCCCGCAACCAGGATCGCATCACATCATCGGCGACCGCGCCTATTCCACCAGCCCCGAGGTGGTGATCGCGCTCGGCCGCGCCGTGATGGAAGGCTGCCTTGCCGGGGGCGTGCTGCCGGTCATCAAGCATGTGCCCGGCCACGGCCGTGCCGAGGCCGACAGCCATCTCTCTTTGCCCGTAATCGATGTCGCCGAGGACGAGCTCGATGCGGTCGACTTTAAGCCCTTCCGCGCGCTCCGCGATGCGCCCCTGGCCATGACCGCCCATGTCCTCCTGCCGGCCTTCGACGACCGGCGACCGGCGACCACCTCGCCAGTTATAATGGGCGAAGTGATTCGAAATCGGATCGGGCTGACGGGGCTCGTAATGAGCGACGATCTCGGTATGCAAGCGCTGCGCGGGCCTTTTGCCGAGCGCGCCCGCGATACGATCGCGGCCGGCTGCGATGTCGCCTTGCATTGCAGCGGCCGGCTCGCCGAGATGGCGGAAGTGGGCGCCGCGATGCCGCCGCTCGAGGGCCTGGCGGCCGAGCGCTTCGCGCGCGCACGCGCTCTGCTCGCGCCGCCGCAACCATTTGATATTGCAGAGTCCTGGGCGCTTGTCCCGGAGGCGGCTGGCACCCAAATTGCTGCTCTGGGCGCCGACCCGACGGTGCAGGCATGATCGACAACGACGCCACTCAAGGCGAAGAGCCGCGGGAGCCCGACACACTGTCCGATTGGGAGCAGGACGTGCGCGCCGAGACCGAAGATCGCGACACGCTTGTGGTCGATGTCGAGGGCTTCGAAGGACCGCTCGACCTTCTGCTGGCGCTCGCCCGCACCCAGAAGGTCGATCTCGCCAAGATCTCGGTGCTCGCGCTCGCCCAGCAATATCTCGATTTCATCGCCGAGGCGCGCCGCCTCCGCATCGAGATCGCCGCCGACTACCTCGTCATGGCGGCGTGGCTCGCATTTCTCAAGTCGAAGCTGCTGTTGCCGGCGGAACCGTCCGAGGAGGGCGAGCCGACCGGCGCCGAGCTTGCCGCGCTGCTTGCCTTCCGGCTGAAGCGGCTCGACGCCATGCGCGAGGCCTCCGCGCAGCTGATGACACGCAAGCGGCTCGGCCGCGACGTATTCGCGCGCGGCCTGCCCGAGCCGATCCGTGTCATCCGCAAGAGCACCTATGACGCCAATGTCTACGATCTGCTCAAGGCCTATTCGCAGCAGCGTGCGCGCACTGCGGTGCGCTCCATGCGCGTGCGGCAGCGGCCGGTCTGGTCATTGAAGGACGCGCGCGTCGAGCTCGAGCGGCTGCTCGGCATGAATCTCGATTGGGCGCCGCTCGACCGGTTGCTCGCCGAGTTCCTGGTGGAGCCGGAAATGCGCAAGACGGCGCTCGCGTCGAGCTTCACTGCGACTCTCGAAATGACGCGCGAAGGCAAGCTCGAGATCCGGCAGACAAAGTCCTTCGCGCCGCTGTTCCTGCGCCGGCGCGAGCGTGCGGCATGAAGGTGACGCGTAGAAGCAATAACAACGGGGCCCAAGGATGACAGCGAAGCAATTGAGTAGGGTTGAGCCGATGACGGAAGACGAGAACGAGCGCGAGCGGATGAAGCCGCGCCTTCCTCTGCCGCTCCCCTCCAATGTGATTGCGCTGCAATCGACCGACCGGCGCGAGAAATTGCGCATCGTCGAGGCGCTTTTATTCGCCGCCGCCGAGCCGCTCGACGAGGCGGCGCTGGCCCGACATTTCGTTGAGGGCGAAGACGTGCATGCGCTGCTCGAGGAATTGCAGGGCCTCTATGCCGGGCGCGGTGTCAATCTGGTGCGCGTCGCCGGCAAATGGGCCTTCCGCACCGCCGATGATCTCTCCTTCCTGCTGGAGAAGCAGGCGGTCGAGCAGCGGCGGCTGTCGCGCGCGGCGCTGGAGACGCTCGCCATCATCGCCTATCACCAACCGGTCACCCGCGCCGAGATCGAGGAGATCAGGGGGGTGAGCACGTCGAAGGGCACGATCGACGTGCTGTTGGAGACGGGCTGGATCAAATTGCGCGGTCGCCGGCGCGCGCCCGGCCGCCCCGTCACCTACGGGACCACCGAGGCATTCCTCACCCATTTCGGCTTCGACTCCATCCAGGATCTGCCGGGCCTCAACGAGTTGAAGGGCGCTGGCTTGCTCGATTCCAACCTGCCGCCGGGCTTCTCCATGCCCAATCCCGACGATGCGCCGGAGCTGCGCGAGGACGAGGACCCGCTCGAGGACGAGCCGCTCGGCGAGGGCGAAGACGACGAGGATCGGGACGAGCCCACCTAGCCGTTAGCCTCGCTCACCGCCGCTAGTTGCGCCGCGGGCGGCGAGTGCGTAGATCAGCGCCATGCTTGGGTTCCTCAAAGCGCGCGCCCTGAACGGCCGCCATCGCGGCGAGCGCCATGGCGCCCGCGGCAAGGCCGCCGTCAGCTTCGCCGCGCGGCTCACCTTCGAGGACGTCTCCCGCCGCTACGGCGAGACCATCGCGCTCGACCATGTCAGCCTCGACATCGCGCCGTCCGAGATCCTCTGTTTGCTCGGGCCATCAGGCTGCGGCAAGTCGACCCTGCTCAGGGTTGCCGCCGGCGTCGAGCGCCCATCGTCCGGCCGGGTCCTGCTCGATGGCCAGGAGGTCGCGGGCCCGAATGCCTTCGTGCCGCCCGAGCGGCGCGGCATCGGGCTGATGTTCCAGGACTTCGCGCTGTTCCCGCATCTCTCGATCCTCGACAATGTCGCTTTCGGCTTGAAATCGCTCTCCCGCGCCGAAGCGCGCGGCCAGGCGCTTGCCGCGCTCGAGCGCGTCGGCCTCGGCCATTACGCGCGTGAATATCCGCATATCCTCTCCGGCGGCGAGCAGCAGCGGGTGGCGCTCGCTCGCGCCATCGCTCCGCGGCCCTCGGTGCTGCTCATGGACGAGCCGTTCTCCGGTCTCGACCCGCGCGTGCGCGAGAAGATGCGCGAAGAGACGCTCGCCATCCTGCACGAGACCCGCGCCACCTCGATCGTCGTCACCCATGACGCGGAGGAGGCGATGCGCATGGGCGACAAGGTGGCGCTGATGCGCAAAGGGCGCATCGTGCAGGCTGGCAAGGCGCTCGACCTCTACCGCGCGCCGAAGGACATCTTCGCCGCGCGCACCTTCTCCGACCTGAACGAGCTTGCCGCCCGCATCGAGCAAGGCCGGGCCTCGACCCCGCTCGGCCGCTTCGCTGCCATCGGCCTG
>JBQGDO010000112.1:0-3615 GCA_052039105.1 Methyloceanibacter sp. | reverse complement strand
TTCTACAATGTGCGCGCGATCCCGACCTTGATCCTGTTCAAGGACGGGGAAGTCGCCGGCACATTGAAGGGCGCCTATCCCAAGAATCATCTCGCCGCTTGGATCAACGGCACCGTCGGCGCCTAAACCTCAGCCGTGCAGCCTGAGCACATGGCCCGCAAGATAGAGCGAGCCGCAGATCAGCACGCGTCCGGGTTCCCTCAGCGCGGCCTGCGAGCGTAGCAGCGCATCCGGCACGCTCGTTGCGGCGGTGACGTCGAAGCCCTCGGCGCGCGCGATCTCAGCCAAAGATTCGGCATCGAAGGCGTTCGGCTCCTCCGGGATCGGCACGGTGAAGACGCGCTCCACCAAGCCTTTGAACGGAGCGATGAAGGCGTGCGCGTCCTTCGTCTCCATCATGCCGTAGATCAGATGCACCGGACGCGGCACACGCTCGTCAAGCTCGGCGAGCGTATGGGCGATGACCTGGCCCCCTGCGGGATTGTGGCCGCCGTCGAGCCAGATCTCGGTGCCGTCGGCGACATAAGCATGCAGCGATCCTGGAACGAGCCGTTCCATGCGCGCGGCCCATTCGGCATGGGTCAGTCCATGCTCGAGCGCGCGGTCGGTAACCGTCTCGCCGAATAGCAGGCTCGCAGCGGCAATCGCCGTGCCGGCGTTGTCGAGCTGATGGCGTCCATTGAGACGTGGCAAGGGCAGATCGAGCAGCCGCGTCGGCGTCTGGAAGATAAAGCGGCCGTGCTGCTCATACATGTCGAAATCGCGGCCGGCGACATGCAAGGTCGCGCCGATCTCCTCGGCGCGGCGCTCGATCACGGCAAAGGCTTCGTTCTCCTGGCGTCCGACCACGCAGGGCACGCCGGGCTTCAAGATGCCCGCCTTCTCGCCGGCGATCTCCGTCAGGGTCTCGCCGAGGAACGACACATGGTCGATTGAAATCGGCGTAATCGCCGTCAGAAGCGGCTTCTCAACCACATTGGTGGCATCGAGCCGGCCGCCCAATCCCGTCTCGAGCAGCAGAAGATCGGCCGGCACGTCGGCGAAGGCGAGGAAGGCCGCAGCAGTGGTGATCTCGAACAGTGTAATCAGCTCGCCGCCATTGGCCGCTTCGGCGCGGGCGAGGCAGTCGACCAAATGATCTTCGCCGATCGGTGCAGATCCATGCGGGCCCGCAAGGACAATGCGCTCGTGGAAATTGACGAGATGCGGCGAGGTGTAGACATGCACGCCCTTGCCGAGACCCTCGGCGATAGCGCGAGTGAAGGCGAGGAAGGAGCCCTTGCCGTTGGTGCCGGCGACATGCAGCACCGGCGGAAGCTTCTCCTCGGGGTGGCCGAGCGCCGCCAGCAGACGCTCGATGCGGCCGAGCGACAAGTCGATGGATTGCGGGTGCAGCTTCTTCAGCCGCTCGAGCAGAGTGTCGCTCGAAGTTATTCGCGGGCGGGCTTCCGCGCGCCCGGCGCTATGGGGCAATGTGGTCAATCCCTCGAGCCTTTACACGCTCTGCGGCGGGTTGGGGTTGGCGCCGTTGCCCACCCCACCCGTCAAAGCCTCTTCTTCTTCAATGGCAGCCGTGTCAAGGCCGTTGCCGGAAAGGGTGATCGTCGAGGCCGGGGCGCGCGCCGCCTTGCCGTCAACCGGCTCAGAGAGCGCCACATCGCGGCCGGGGCGGCGGTGGGTCAAAATGCGGCAGAGGCGGGCCAAAGTGCCGCGCAACTCGTGGCGATGCACCACCATATCGACCATGCCATGCGCATGCAGATATTCGGCACGCTGGAAACCGTTGGGAAGCTGCTCGCGAATGGTCTGCTCGATAACGCGTGGGCCGGCGAAGCCGATCAACGCGCCGGGCTCGGCGATATGGACGTCACCGAGCATCGCGTAGGAGGCGGTCACGCCGCCCGTGGTGGGATGCGTCAGCACGACGATGTAAGGCAGCCGCGCCTCGCGCAGCTCCTGGACCGCCACCGTGGTACGCGGCATTTGCATCAGCGAGAGGATGCCCTCCTGCATGCGCGCACCGCCCGAGGCGGCGAATAAAACGAACGGCGTGCCGCGCTTCACCGCTGCCCGCATGGCGGCGATCATCGCTTCGCCCGCAGCGGTGCCGAGCGAGCCGCCCAGAAAATCGAAATCTTGCACGGCGGCGACGACTCTCTGGCCTTCGAGGCGGCCTGCGCCGGCCAGCACGGCATCTTGCAGACCCGTCTTGCTGCGCGCATCCTTGAGGCGATCGGTGTAGCGCCGCTCGTCGCGGAACTTCAGCGGATCGACCGGGACTTCGGGCAGCACCAGGGTCTCATATTCGGCGTCGTCGAAGAACGACTTGAGCCGCGCGGCGGCCGACATGCGCATGTGATAATTCGAGCCGGGGACCACGAACTGGTTGGCTTCGAGGTCCTTGTAGTAGATCATCTGCCCCGTCTCGGGGCATTTGACCCACAGATTCTCCGGCATCTCCTTGCGGCGAAGGATGCTGCGAATCTTGGGTCTGACGACGCTGTTGATCCAGTTCACGGCTCTACAGAACTCTCAAAAGTCAAAATCGCTCGAACTATGCGCTCACGGCACCTGCCGCTTCGACAGGCTGACGCAGCACCGCGGAAAGACGCGCAACCAACTGAAGCACATCACGTTGCGTGGAAGGCGTGGCTTTGCCCTCGTTGTCGAGGCTCTGGGCAATGGCCGCGACCAAGGCAGAGCCCACCACGACACCTTCCGCGACAGGCGCGAGCGCCCTAACCTGCTCTTCCGTCTTCACACCGAAGCCCACCGCAATCGGCAGATCGGTATGCGCCTTGATGCGTCCGACATGGCCTTTCACCTGGGCCAGGTCGGGCGCTTTCGTGCCGGTGATGCCCGCAATCGAAACGTAATAGACGAATCCGCTCGTATTCGCGAGCACGGCCGGCAAGCGTTTCGCGTCGGTCGTCGGCGTGGCGAGACGGATGAAGTTCAAGCCCGCCGCGGCCGCAGGCGGCCGAAGCTCGGCGTCCTCCTCTGGAGGCATGTCGACCACGATCAAACCGTCCGCTCCCGCATCTGCCGCATCGGCGACGAAACGATCCACCGGATAGACATATATGGGGTTGTAGTAGCCCATTAGCACTAGGGGTGTCGATTTATCCTTTTCTCTGAAAGACTTAACCATGGCGAGCGTCTTCTTCATGGTCTGTCCGGTCCTCAGCGCCCGCTGGGAAGAGGCCTGGATTGCCGGCCCGTCGGCCATGGGATCGGAGAACGGCATGCCGAGCTCGATGATGTCGGCGCCAGCTTTGGGCAGCGCTTTGAGGATGGCGAGCGAGCTGTCGTAGTCGGGATCGCCGGCGGTGACGAAGGTGACGAGGCCTGCGCGCCCCTCCCGCTTCAGCTCGGCAAATCTCTTGTCGATCCGCGTCATCGCCGCAATCAGTTGGCCTCGCGTGCCTTGGCGCTCAGATAGTTCGCAACTGAATCCAGATCCTTGTCGCCGCGGCCGGACAGATTGACCACCATCAAGTGAGACTTCGGCTTCCCCGGCGCGAGGTCGAGCACGCGAGCGAGCGCATGCGCGGGCTCGAGCGCCGGGATGATGCCTTCGAGCTTCGAGCAAAGCTGGAACGCGGCCACAGCCTC
>JBQGDO010000111.1:0-3599 GCA_052039105.1 Methyloceanibacter sp. | reverse complement strand
TAGATGCACAGCGCCACGAGCCCGACCGGCATGATGTCGTTCACCACGACATAAGCCCCGAAAATGATCGCAAGGTCCGCGTGCGCGAACGGCAGAACCAGCAGCGAAAAGAATTGCGCCAGCCACGAATAATCGTGCTCGGGCAAATGCAATAGGACTGACAGAGCGTCGCTCATTTCGCGCTCAGACGTGTTCTCCCTTCCGGCGCGTATGCGCCGGAATCATCTGGGGTCGCGCAATCGCCACCCCGCCGCCCATTGTCCGGCAGCATTCTTGTTCGTGGAGGTCACTTTCCCTCTGGAAGACAGGATCGTCGCCCCTGATCCTGTCGCTCCATAATTTTTTTGTAAATTTAGCCGCAAGCGGTGAGCCCGACAAGGAACTTTCAGCCTCCGGAAAGTAATTTTTCTGCAAGGTTGGCCGCTCGACGGCGGGGCGTCGGCGGCTCCACGGCGCCGCCTCGAGGAAGCAAACCACCCTTGCGGCCGCGATTTGCGGGTTTCACTTGAAATCCGACGCCGGCGCGCCGATAGAGGCCGCATATACCGGGATCCGAATGACACCCGACCGCTCCAGAGCATCCGATGACGACCGTCGAGTCGTGCCGTTCGAGCCCCGGCGCGCCAACGCGCGCGGCGGTGGGTGGCGCTGGCCGTTGCGCACGCCGCATCCCTCGGCTCCGCCGGTGGAAGGGCTGGCGAAGTACGAAGGCGGAGAGTTCGACGACGACTATCGCCACCGGATGGCGGTCAACGTCGCGGCTTTGGTCGTCACCGCCTTGCTGACACTCGCCGGCATATGGCTGGTGATGCAGCTCGCCGAACTGCGCAAGAACCAGGATTGCGTCCTCACCGGCAGGCGCAATTGCGCCCCCATCGAGGTCAACGCGCCCGAACGTTGAGGACGCGATCCATGGTACGCCGCGTGAGCGGCGCTACTCGGCGTGAGCGACGGTGACCCGTGTGAGTCCCGAGAACCCGAGCTCGCGCGCCGCCGCCGGCGTCACGTCGATGACGCGGCCGCGCACGAACGGACCGCGATCGTTGATGGTCACGACCACCGAGCGCCCATTGCGATTGTTCGTCACCTTGACCTTGGTGCCGAACGGCAGGGTTCGATGCGCGGCGGTGAGAGCTCCGGTATTTAGTCGTTGCCCGCTCGCAGTCTTGCTGCCGCTTTCGTGGGAATAGACCGATGCAAGACCGGCTTGGTCTGCTGCAAATACACGAGTCAGATGGGTGGGAAGAAACTGTGAGGCTAAGATCGAAGTCGTGAACAGCACGATTCTACCTTTCACCACGCGCTCCTTTCATTGCGGCACAACGCCGTTTGGTCGGCCGCTTCGAGCGGCCGATCGGTTGCTTGCTGAATAGGGCGAGAAAGGGGCAGCAATGCTGTCCTATTCCCCCCGCGATCCGTGCCGCAATAAACGGCTGACCCCCGATCTGGTTCCCCGGCTCGCGTGGGTTATTCGGCGCCAAAGTTCCCAACGGTTGTCCCGCTTCTTCGTGGCGCGCATCGTCCGGCCGCAAGCGGCGCGTGCGGGACAACAACATGATCGAAATGTGCCGCTCGCTATGCGCCGGCGTTTAACCACGATCGGCGCCGACAACGTCTCGTCCGAGCGGAGCGCACCGAGAGACGGGCGCGTCGCGCAAGCTTCGCGGTCAGTCACCGCAAGCGAGAGCTCGGCGTCGCGTCTACGCGCAGCGACGACCACGCGCGATCACCTGCGCGCTGGAAGCTACCGCGCACGCCGCGATCAAGCCGGCGGCAGGAACGATGGAACGAACGACGTCGCTGTTCGCGCTGCTTCGCGGCCGCGCGATCGGCTCTCCCGCGTCGGCCAACTCGGGACGGCGGATCACCCGGGCCCGGCTCGGCCGTTGATCTCCCGCCAAAGGACCTCCGGTCCCGAGCGCTTCGTCCGTGCCGGGCGCTGCCATTGAACTTGCGCGATCTCTTCGCTATACGGGCACCCGACCTCTCGCGGGGGAGATGGGCCGCTCCGGGGCGATCCGACCCGCACTCGCAAGCACGTCAGCGCGGTTGCCGAAACGCGTGGCCGATCAGGGATTTATTGATGCCTTCGACTTTTGACACCGTGGCCAATATCATCTCGGAGACCTGCGACATTCCGCGCGAGACGATCCAGCCGGAGAGCCACGCCATCAACGATCTCGGCATCGACAGCCTGGATTTTCTCGACATCGCTTTCGCGATCGACAAGGCGTTCGGAATCAAGATGCCGCTCGAGCAGTGGACGCAGGAGGTCAACGACGGCAAGGCCACGACCGAGCAATATTTCCAGTTGAACAACCTCTGCACCCGCATCGACGAGCTTGTCGCTGCCAAGGGCGCCTGACGCGCTCGCATGCGCCTCGAGTACTTTCAGCTCATCGACCGCATCGTCGATCTTGATCTTGCGCAAAAGACCATCCGTACCGAGGCGCGCGTCCCGACTGCGTCGACCATCTTCGAGGGGCACTTCCCCGGCTACCCGCTGATGCCGGGCGTGCTGCTCATCGAGGCCATGGCGCAGACCTCGGGTTGGCTGGTGATCGCGGTGACCAAGTTCACGCGCATGCCGTTCTTCGCCGCGCTCAAGGAGGCGAAGCTGCGTTCCTTCATCATGCCTGGCCAGAGCCTCTCGCTCTCGGCCGCGCTGCTGCACGAGGGCTCGGGTTACGCCGTCACCAAGGCCGAGATTCGCTGCGACGGCAAGCTCGCCTGCAATGCCGAGATCACGTTCCGGCTCGTCGAGTTTCCCAACGCCGAGTTCCGGGCCAGCATGGAGAAGATGGCCGCGATCCTGGAATTCCCGATGAAGGCGCTGACCCATGGCTGACGCGCCGCGCGAAGCCTGGATCACCGGCATCGGCGTCGTGTCCTGCCTCGGCGAAGGCGCGGACGCACATTGGCAAGGCCTGAGCGACCGGCGGATCAATGTCGACGCCGAAACCTTCGCGCCCTATCTGGTCCATCCGCTCGCTCCGCTCGATCTCGACAAGCAGATTCCGAAGAAGGGCGACCAGCGGCAGATGGAGGCTTGGCAGCGGATCGGGACCTATGCGGCCGGGCTTGCGCTCGCGGTCGCCGGCGTCAAGGGCAATGCCGAGCTGCTCGGGCGCATGGACATGATCGGCGCCGCCGGCGGCGGCGAGCGCGACATCGCGGTCGACGGCACGATCCTCACCAACAAGTCCAAAGCGGCAAATCCCGGGGCCTTCCTCAACGAACGGCTGATGAGCGACCTGCGGCCCACGTTGTTCCTCGCGCAACTGTCCAATTTGCTTGCCGGCAATATTTCGATCGTCCACGGCGTCACCGGCTCCTCGCGCACATTCATGGGCGAGGAGTCGGCCGGCGTCGACGCCGTGCGCATAGCGCTCGCGCGCATCGCTGCCGGGCAAAGCGAGCTGGCGCTCGTCGGCGGGTCGCACAACGGCGAGCGCGACGACTTGCTGCTGCTCTACGACGCGGGCGGACACATGCTGCGAGCGCCGTTCCAACCGGTGTGGGAGCGCACGGACCGCGGCGGTATGGTGCTGGGCTCGCTTGGCGCGTTCCTGGTCCTCGAGGCGCGCGGCCACGCCGAA
>JBQGDO010000110.1:0-1607 GCA_052039105.1 Methyloceanibacter sp. | reverse complement strand
CTGTCGATCCAGCCGAGCGAGTTTTCAGGCGTGGGCAGGCTGTTCGGCAGAAGAAGACAAAGGCGCCCGCGACGAGCACCAATCCGGGTGCAGACGAGAAGCACTGACTTATGCCTTTGCGGACGTCCTTGGGCATTCGAGCCGGCACTCCTCCCGCGATGTCCTCGATGCTCCTGCAGGCTCCCTCTTTTTCCCGCCTTTGCCAATTGAGATCGCAACTTGAGGCGTCGATACTGGCGCAACAGAAAAAGGTTCCTACCCATAATCCTCCGCCACGATGCCGCCTTGCGAATAGCCGAAATCATGAGTGCACTCAGGGAGATGCACCCATGGCACGCAACAAGGTGCAGTTTCAACGAGGCCTGTCGGACGTGGAATTCGAGCGGCTCTACGGAACCGAGGAAAAATGCCGCGAGGCGCTTTTCTCGTGGCGTTGGCCGGAGGGCTTCGCGTGTCCGGCGTGCGGGGGCTTGGCGCACTGCGAGCTGGCGAGGCGCGCGCTGTGGCAGTGCAATGCCTGCCGCACCCAGACGTCGCTGACGGCGGGCACGATCTTCGCGGCCACAAAGCTCGATCTGACGGTGTGGTTCCGCGCCATGTTCCACATGACGCAAACCAAACAGGGCATCTCGGCGCTTGAGCTGTCGCGGCGCCTTGACGTGAGCTACAACACCGCCTGGGCGATGCACCACAAGCTCAGGCAGGTGATGCTGGAGCGCAACCAGGGCAAGCCGCTCGACGGCCGCATCGAGATGGACGATGCCTATCTCGGCGGGGAGCGCAGCGGCGGCAAGCGCGGACGCGGCAGCCCCGGCAAGACGCCGTTCGTGGCCGCTGTCGAGACCACCGCGGACGGCAAGGCCCACCGCGTGAAGCTGCGGCGCGTGCGGCGGTTCACGAAGAAGAACATCAAGAAAATCACCGAGCGGATCGTGACGCTCGGCGCCCGCGTCGTCACCGACGGGCTCGGCTGCTTCAATGGCGTCGCCGACGCGGGTTGCAGGCACGAGCCGATCGTCACCGGCTCCGGCCGCAAGGCCGCTCGTCACCCTGCATTCAAGGCTGTCAACACGGTGCTCGGCAACATCAAGAGCGCCATCGCTGCCACGTTCCGATCCGCGAGCAAGAAACACGCCCCGCGCCGGCTCGCCGAGTTCGAGTACCGCTTCAACCGCCGCTATGATCTTCCCGCCATGATGCCTCGACTCGGCTGGGTCGCTGCGCGAACGCCGCCGATGCCGTATCGTCTGCTAAAGTTGGCGGAGGATTATGGGTAATCAGGAATGCCTTTGTCGACCTGCCATTGCCGCCCCTCTTGCCGCTCGCCGGCGGTGCTTTCGACGCAACAGACCCGCCGACCGCGCAGTGCCGGCCATACGGCTCTCCAGCTTGCTCCTGCGACCCCTGCCCCCACTCCACTCAATCATCGAAGGCGTTGGCCGACGAACCTTCGGGTGCTGCCGCTCGGGGGCCATGCAAATCGATGGCTGGCAGCGGTATCTGCTCACTCCAGCGCGCAAGAGCAGCCCTGCCGGACTCGGAGAGCGCATAGATGCCCCGCTCGACCCTGACAAACCAGCCATAGACATTTCTGATCAGGATCTTGG
>JBQGDO010000109.1:0-10240 GCA_052039105.1 Methyloceanibacter sp. | reverse complement strand
AGTCGAGGTCATATGCGGCCCGCGGCAGAGATCGAGCCACTCGCGCTGCGAATAGATCTTGATCTCCTCGCCTTCGGGGATCGCATCGATCAGCTCGAGCTTGAAGGTCTCGCCCTTGCCGGCGAACAGCTTCTTTGCCTGCTTGCGATCCATCACCTCGCAGCTGAACGGCGAGTCGCGGGCAATGATCTCGCGCATCTTGGCTTCGATCTTGGGCAGGTCCTCGGGCGTGAACGGCTCCTCGCGGGCGAAATCGTAATAGAAGCCGTTCTCGATCACCGGGCCGATCGTGACTTGCGTGCCGGGATAGAGCTCCTGCACCGCTTGCGCCATCACATGCGCGGCGTCGTGACGGATCAGCTCGAGCGCCTCTGGATCGTCGCGCGTCAGGAACTTGATCGTGGCGTCTTGCTTGATGGGCGCGCCTAAGTCGGCGAGCTTGCCGTCGAGGCTCATCGCCACGCTGCGCTTGGCGAGCGAGGGCGCGATCGACTTGGCGACATCGAGGCCGGTGGTGCCTTGAGGCACCTGCCGCTTTGCGCCATCGGGAAATGTCAGGGAGATCTGCGACATATCTTGCTCCTCTCACTCCTGCGTACCGGCGCAGGTAAGAGATCGTTGCGTTGGGGGTGGCTTTTAACGGGTTTCGCCCGCCGCGTCACCTGGGTTGATGCGCCAGCGGCCGTAGCGCCAGGGCGCGAGCGGATGATGCTCGGCGCGCAAGTCGGGTACGGGGTCGAAGCCGTGACTGCCCCAAGGATGACAGCGGCAGAGCCGTGCCAGGGTGAGCCAGCCCCCTTTCCAGGCGCCGTTGGTCTCAATGCTTTCGCGCGCATAGTCCGAACAGGTCGGCAGATGCCGGCAATTGGCGCCGACCAGCGCCGACAACGTGTAGCGATAGGCCAAGATCGGCGCGAGCAGCATCGCCTTGGCGATGCGCGTGCCAAGCGGCGCGCTTCCCGTGCCGCTCAGTTGAATGGGACTAGACATGCTCCTCCGACCGCGAGCGCTCCGACTCGGTGGTCCGCTTGGCCTCGATCTGGGCGATCGCGTCCTCCACCGCGTCGAACACGAGAAGCGTCGAGGCGTGGCGCGCCTTATAGTCGCGCACGGGTTCGAGCACGGCGAGATCGGCCCATTTGCCTTCAGGCGGCGGACCGTCCTCTTTCAGCATCTTGCGCATGGCGGCGCCCACCGCCCGCAACTCCTCGGCGCTCGAGCCGACAATTTCCCGGCCCATGACCGAGGCGGAAGACTGGCCGAGCAGGCAAGCCTTGACGCTTTGGCCATAGTCGGTAACCACGCCGCGTTCCATGGCGAGATCGACGCTGACGGTGCTGCCGCACAGTTTTGAGTGCGCAGTGGCGGTGGCGTGCGGCGCGGCGAGCCTCGCCGTCCGCGGCATAGCGGCGGCAAGTTCGAGGATGCGCTGGCTGTAGATGTCTTCAGGGAAGCTCATGATTGCCTTGGGCCCACAGCGGCTCGCCTTGCGGGCGGAATATACGCATTATATATGCAGCCGGGCGTGAGGATGAGAGGGGTGGGCGGGAAACCGTTGCGTGCGGCGATAGGTTGACGGATAGGTTATACTCTAACTTGCGAACGGCCTATGGCCCTCGGGCGTTAAGCCAAACAAGGAAAGTTTCGCAGCTCATGGACGTCACGGTGAAGAAAGCGAGGACGCGGCCTCAGGTGGAAACCGGCCGCGGACCCGGCATCATCCGACCTTCGCGCGAGGAGGCCGAGCAGGCCGTCCGCACCCTTATCGCCTATGCCGGCGACGATCCCGACCGCGAGGGCCTGCGCGAGACTCCGCGCCGGGTCACATCCGCGTATGACGAGTTCTTCGCCGGCTATCGCGAGGACCCGCTCGAAGTCCTGTCCCGCACTTTCGACGAGGTGGCGGGCTATGACGACATCGTCATGCTGCGCGACATCGAGTTGCACTCGCATTGCGAGCACCACATGGTGCCCTTTATCGGCAAGGCGCATGTCGCCTATTTCCCCACCGACCGGGTGGTGGGCATCTCCAAGCTCGCCCGCGTGGTCGAGGTGTTCGCGCGCCGCCTGCAGACGCAGGAGACCATGACCGCGCAGATCGCCGAGACCATCGACAAAGCGCTGAAGCCGAAGGGCGTCGCCGTGATGATCGAGGCCGTGCATCAATGCATGACGATTCGCGGCGTGAAGAAGCCGGACGTCGCCACCATCACCACCCAGTTCACTGGCGTCTTCAAGGACGATCCGGCGCAGCAAGCGCGTTTCATGATGCTCGCGGCCGAGCGCGGCCGCGCCTGACGCGCGCGCTCTGAGGACCCTCGCGGTGAGCAAGGCCGCCCCCTTCCCCACCCCCAAGGACAAATCCGCAAACGAGGAAGGCACGGCCTTTACTCCGCGCTTCGACGCGCAAGGCTTGATCCCCGTCGTCGTTACCGCGGCGAAGAGCGGCGAAGTCCTAATGTTCGCCTATATGAACGAAGAGGCGCTTGCCCGCACCATCGAGACGGGGGAAGCGCATTATTGGTCGCGCTCGCGCGGGCGCCTGTGGCGCAAGGGCGAGGAAAGCGGCAAGACCCAGCGTGTGGTCGAAATGCGCATCGATTGCGACCAGGACGCGATCTGGCTGAAGGTCGAAGGCGCCGGTGGCGAGGCGGCTTGCCACACCGGGCGTAGGAGCTGCTTCTACCGGACCGTTCCCACCGGTGTCCCACCCGGGGGCGTCACCCTGCGTTTTGCCGACGCGGAGCGGCAGTTCGACCCAGAGACCGTTTACCGTCATTCTGGCGCCGCAAAGGGAACCTTAAAGAGTTCGGAGTAATATGATCCTCGGCTAGATTCGCCGCATTCGGCCAAGCCCGGTAAGACTTCAAGGATGGTCGTTTGCGGCCGCATGGCCGGACCATCTTCGGCTCGGGCGCTAGAAACATGGCAAGACCGACAATTGGCATAGCGCTTGGTGGCGGCGCCGCCCGCGGTTGGGCCCATATCGGCGTGCTGAAAAGCCTGATCGCCGCGGGTCTGGAGCCCGACATTGTCGCCGGCACCTCGATCGGCGCGGTCGCCGGCGCCTGTTTCGTCACCAGCCGGCTCCACGCTTTGGAGGATTTCGCCTGCGGCCTGACCCGGCGGCGCATGTTCGGGTTTTTAGACGTCAACTTCGCGGGCTCGGGATTGATAACCGGGCAGCGGCTGAGCGCCCGGCTCGAGCATCATCTGCAAGAATTCACCATCGAAGAGCTGGAGCGCAAATTCGTCGCCGTCGCCACGGAGCTCGGCACCGGGCATGAGATCTGGCTGAACAAGGGCAGCCTGGTGAACGCGCTGAAGGCTTCCTTTGCCCTTCCCGGCATTTTCCGCCCAGTGAAGATCAACGGCCGCTGGCTGATCGACGGCGCGCTGGTCAATCCCATTCCAGTGTCGGTCTGCCGCGCGCTCGGTGCCCGCATCGTCATCGCCGTCAATCTCAGTAACGACCTCTGGAACCGTGGCGGCGTTATTCACGATCAGGCGGCCCTCATGGAGCCTGCCGCCGCACCGGAGGACGATCATCTGCCTGGCAGCAACGGCCGCGCGGCGCTGCATCTGCTTCACCGCCAGATCTTCGGCCGCAATGACGACGCGCCGGGGATCTCGGCGGTGATGATGGACGCGATCAACATCACCCAGGACCGCATCGCGCGGTCGCGGCTCGCCGGCGACCCGCCCGACGTCACCATCGGGCCGAAGATGGGCGGCATAGGGTTGTTCGATTTTCACCGCGCATGCGAGGCGATCGAACTCGGCGCACGAGCCGCCGAGAAGCAGATCGACGAGATCAGAGCCGCGATCAAGGCCCTTTCCGCCTGAGCCGGGTCAGCCCGTGGCGATATATTCCCGCATCGCCGCGGCTTCCATTTCCGCTTCGGCGATCCGCATCCTCACCACGTCACCGATCGACACGAGCCCGCACAGCTTCCCTCGCTCCACCACGGGCATGTGACGGAAGCGATGCGCGGTCATTTCGGCCATGAGCTTCTCGATGGTGTCCCCTTCGCGGCAGGTCACCACGGTTTTGGTCATGCAGCTGGCGACCGGGTCCTTCAGCACTTTCGACCCTGCCCGCGCGATCTCCCGCACGATGTCGCGCTCGGATACGATGCCGACCACTTTGCCGTCAGCACCGGTCACCACGATGCAGCCGATGCGGTGCTCCCTGAGCTGCTCGGCGATATCCAGCAGTGTCGTATTGGGGCCAGTGGTCACCACCTCCCGGCCCTTCGACTTCAAAATTGCGGCCACGTTCATTGTCGGTTTCCTCCAGGCCCGGGAACTTAAGTCCCGTTGACTGCGACATTCTGTCCCGGACCGGAAAGACGCGCAAGAGACCCGGAAAGTTGCGCCTGAATTCCGTCTGTTAGGTTTGATCCTGCGGCTGCAAGGGTGATGTCTTCCGCCTGTCAAAAACGCCGAAGATCAGGAGCCCGCAGAGAAAGCCGCCGATATGCGCTTCCCAAGCTATTCCGCCCTCTTCACCGGCGATGCGGACCGAGGTCAGCCCGAAATAGGCGTTAAGCGCGACCCAGAAGACCAGAAAGCCAAGCATGCGCTTGTCGCTAAAGGTCTCGCCCAAGCTCATCGGTGGCGCGGTCACAAAGTCCGGTGCCTGCCCTTCAGATCGCCGGTTCGCCTTGAAGATCACTCTCAGAGCCCCGGCCATCTGTCCCGAAATCGCCGCCGAGGCGCCGATCACCGGGGCCATGTCGCCATAGTGAAGCGCAAGATGCGTCACTGCGCCGGCAATGCCGCATAAGACCGAAAAAGTCAGAAAATCCACGCCGCCCAGGCGCCGCGCGACGGCGCTGCCGAAGGCGAGCATCCAAAGCACATTCACCACCAGATGCACCCAGCCGGCATGCACCAGCATATAGGTGACGAACGAGGTAACCGCGGTCAGATAGCCGCCCGGTAGCTCGAGCGCGGCGCCGCTATAACGCGCCGGGATGAAGGCCAAGGCGAGCAGCAGCGTGAGATCGATCTCGTCGGGCAGAAGATCCCGGACGATTTGCACGGCCGTGAGTGCCGCCGCCGCCCACGCCACGCTGCGAGGCACATTGAAAGCGGGTTCATTTGCGGCCATCGCCGAAGCGCCCTTCTAAGTCGTCGCCATCTGCGCCAGCAACCATAACAGGGGAAAGCCGGCAACGCGCACGCCGCTGGCACAGTCCCTGCTATTTCGCTGCATGGATTATTGAGGCTCGGCCTTTGTGCCAAACAGGGATGTTTACCTTGGCGCGACGGAAGGTTGGGCGAGCATTTTCGGTCCGGTGTAGCGTCTCGTGTCGGTGGGGTTATGCAGCAGCCAACAAGCAGGCAGCTTTACGCGTATTGGGATCGCGTGCGCAACGGTCGGGTTGCCCCGCGGCGTTTCGAAATCGAGCCGGCCAAGATTGCCCCCCTGCTGCCCGAGACGTTTATCGTCGAGGGCGCGGGGCGACTCGGCTACCGATTCCGTCTCGCTGGCACGAAGATCTGCGAACAGTTCGGCCGCGAGCTCCGCGGAGCTGACTTTCTCAGCCTGTGGGGGGCGTCAGATCGGGAGGCGGTTTCCTCCCTGCTGCGCAACATCTTCAACGACGCTGCTGCCGGTTACGGCCATTTCCGGAGTCGCACGGGCAGCAACCGTGAGGCGCATTTCGAGTTCTTGCTCCTGCCTCTGTTGCACGCCGGCGAAACGATCAACCGCATCCTCGGCTCCATCACGGCGATAGATCCCCCCTTCTGGCTCGGCGCCGAGCCGCTCGAGCACCAGGAGATCCTTGAGCTCAATCTGCACTGGCCGGACGGGGCGCCAGCCTTCATGGCGAAGGAAGGCGCGCAGATCATTAGCCTCGCCCAGCGCCGCTTCCGTCTGCTCGCCGGGCCATTCGGCGATCGCAACTAGGGGTCCGGCGATAACGACGCCTACTGATAAATATCGTTTTGGGGCGAAAGCTTAGCTGGATTTTAACCCAGACTGCCTAGCTTGGCCCCGAATTTGCCATTCTTCACGTCACCACAACCGCCGGCAGCAGGATGAGCGTCCCCACGACCGAGGAAGCCGCGCCGACCGAGCCTTTGAGCGAACGTCGCGAACGTCTCGTCGATCGCAAGGCTAACCGGCCGATCGTCAAGATCGTGCCGGACCGGCGCAGGCACCGCCGGGTGCCGGTGGGGGTGGTCGGCCGCTTCATGCGCGAGGACAAGCGGGAATATCCTTGCCAAGTCGTCAACATGTCAGCCGGCGGCATGGCCATACTGGCGCCGGTGACCTGCGCCGTTGGCGAGCGGATCGTCGCCTATCTTGACAATCTCGGGCGCATTGAAGGTCTCGTGGTGCGCGCCTTCGAGGGTGGCTTCGCCGTTCGTATCCTGGCTAGTCTTTACAAGCGGGAACGGATCGCCAATCTGCTGACCTGGCTGATCAATCAGAAGACCCTTGGCCTGACGGAAGAGCGCAAGCATGAGCGCATCGTGCCGCGTATCAATGCCTCCAAGCTGATCCTGCCCGACGGCACCGTCCACAATTGCCGGGTCATCGACGTGTCGCTAAGCGGCGCCTCCGTGGCCTGCGCGGTCAAGCCCGAGATCGGCAGCATGGTCATTCTCGGCCGGATGCGGGGCCGCGTCGTGCGTCATCACGACCAGGGGCTCGCGCTGCAATTCGTCGAGCTCCAGGATCCCGACAGTCTCGCCCGCACCTTCGGCTAGCTTTTCCTTCACGACACCGTGACGTCAAATTGAACTCACGCAATGTGTTGGAGAGTTGAGTTCATGTGATGCACTCCGCGTGCTCGGATGCGCGCGAGGCAATCCTGCCTCCCCCAAGGAGTAGCTTCCATGAAACGATATTTGCTCGCAGCCACGCTGATCTGCGCCTTCGCTGCCCCTGTCATGGCAGCCGCGGGGCCGTTCTATATCGTGTTCGACAAGGCGACGAAGACGTGCTCGATGACGCGGACCCCGCCCACCGAGACCGAGAAGTTCAGCATGATGGGCCAATATGGCTCCGAGGCAGACGCCAAGATGGCCATGGCCGGAATGACGGCCTGCAGGGGCTAGTTGGACAGAAGCCCTCCATCAAATCCTGAAGCCCGGCGCTGCGGTCGGGCTTCTTTTTGCCTGCGGGGGCCGCATTACCGGTTTCGCCCCAGCTTGGTTAAAATTCTACAACACCGGAACCTTCAGGTTTGAGTAGTTCAAACTAAAAAACCCCTACCGATACTACTTCAAACCGAGCGCTTGTTTTATCGGGATCTCAAATTCTCTCTGAGATAGTGCACCCAACAAAATACGGGGGGGTGCAATGAAACAGTTTGTGGTGGGCTCTGCCTTTCTAATGTTTATCTCGTCCATGCCGGCTGACGCGACCAACGATTACGCGATCAGCCTCGCGCCGGCGCCGCAAGTGCAGAAGGTCGCCTTCATGACGGCCTTCGGCGAGACCTTGCCGCCGATCGGCTATGTGACCTTTTGCCGGGAGAATCGGGACGAATGCCGTCCAGGACGGCGTTTCGCCGATCGCATCCAGCTCACGCCCAGCAAGTTCCGCGAGATCGTCGGCATCAATAACGACGTCAACAAAGCCATCGCGCCGGTTACCGATCTCGAACTCTACGGTCAGCCCGAAGTGTGGGCTTACCCCGCCGACAATAGAGGCGATTGCGAAGACTATGTGTTGCTTAAGCGCAAGAAGCTGATCGAGCGCGGCTTTCCCGAGAGCACCTTGCTCATCACGGTCGTGCGCGATGAGAACAACGAAGGCCACGCCATCCTGACCGTCCGCACCGACAAGGGCGACTTCGTCCTCGACAACAAGCGGCGCGAGGTCATGCGCTGGGCCGAGACGCCCTACACTTTCGTCAAGCGGCAGTCGGAGCGAAATCCGCTGGTGTGGATTTCGCTGCTGCCGCCGGAGACGGCGCCGCAGACCACGGTGTCGGCCTCGAACCGCCAATAAGGAGTTTTTCGACCCCCTAACCCCTTCCAGGGGAATTGAACAAGGCCCGGTGACCATCCCCCACCCATCCCCGACCCAACCGGGCCTTTACTGGAGCCGGCCTCGCCAAGAGGCCGGCTCTCTTTTTTTCGGGAAAGGTCAGAGCGTCAGGAGCACGTCGAGCAGCAGTGCGCCCACCAGCAGGCTCCACATCGCCGCAATCGCCGCCGACAGGCAGAACCAGCCTTTTGGCCGCGCCTCAAGACGCAACCCCCGCCAGGCGTTACGCATGAGAATGGCCGGCCCGGCAAGCACACGCAGGAGCACGGCGCCAATCGATGCCAGCAGCGAATTCGGCTCGATGCCGAACCGCATCGGCTGGCCCGAAACGAGCTGCACGAAGCTCGACAGCAGGCCCGCGGCCACGAAACCGACCGCGGTGACATAGAGATAGACGGCGAGCGACTGCATTGGACCCCCCGTCCGGCGCGTGCTTTCTCCCGGAAAGCACTCTAGCCAGGACGGCGGCCCCCTTGCCTCAATTCTTAACCGATGGTTAACGCGCGTGCCGCGGCGGCACGCGACAGCAGACCGAAGCTATCCCTGCAGGTCGTAATCGAGGATAGCCATCTGGAACTGATAGGAAATTTCGCCCTCGTCGTCGTCGCGGAACAAGACGCCGATGAATTCCTCGCCGACATAGACTTCGGCGGAATCCTCCTTGCGCGGCCGTTGCCGCACCTGGAGCTCGGGAAGCCGAAACACCTTCTTGAGA
The DNA here is from genome assembly GCA_052039105.1 of Methyloceanibacter sp. Lineage (GTDB taxonomy): Bacteria > Pseudomonadota > Alphaproteobacteria > Rhizobiales > Methyloligellaceae > Methyloceanibacter. Next base: position 1,511 of record JBQGDO010000109.1, on the reverse strand, counting down.
TAGTGCTCGAGCTTTAGGATCTCGTCCCGGGTCATTGCCGTCTCCTCGACGCCCGCCAGACCGGGCTCTCTGGGCGTGGTGGCCTAGCCGCGGCCGGTCTCATCCACTTCGGTGACCATCTGGTCCATGGTCAGCGCGGGCTCCTCGCAGCCAGCGAAGCCGATCTCGCGTGCCGGCACGCCCGCCACGGTACGCCGCGGCGGCACGTCATGCAGCACCACGCTCCCCGCGGCCACGCGCGCGCAGTCGCCAACCTTGATGTTGCCGAGGATCTTGGCGCCCGCGCCGATCATCACACCGCGACCGATCTTGGGGTGACGATCGCCTTTCTCGTTGCCGGTGCCGCCAAGCGTCACGCCGTGCAGCATCGAGCAATTGTCGCCGACAACGGCGGTCTCACCGATGACGATGCCGGTCGCATGGTCGAACATTATCCCCTTGCCGATCACCGCGGCGGGGTGAATGTCGACCTGAAGGAAGCGAGAGATCAGGCTCTGAAGGTAAAGGGCGAAATCCTTGCGGCCCTTTTTCCAGAGAACATGCGCGATGCGATAAGCCTCAAGTGCATGGAACCCCTTGAAGTAGAGCAGCGGCTCAATCAATCGGGCTGAAGCCGGGTCGCGTTTGACCGTCGCCATGAGATCGGCGCGGAACGCATCGCCGAGCAATGGTTCGGCGGCGAGCACCTCGTGAAACGTCTTGTGCAGGAGACCGACATCGAGCGCCGAATGATGCAGGCGCCGCGCCAGCCGGTGGCACACCGCATCTTCGAGCCGCTCGTGATCGAGCACGGTGGCATAGATGAATCCGCCAAGCGCCGGCTCGGCCGCGCTGATCTCCTCCGCCTCGCGCCGCAATTGGCTCCAGATCGGATCGTAACTCTTGATCTGCGGCTCCGCCGCGAGCGACTTGTGCGCCATAGCAACCTCACTGCCCCTTCTCGCGCAATTTTTTCGGGGCCTTCACCAGGATATGAGCAACTCAACTAAGCCCGCTTGGTTAAAAAGTCGAGCACGCCTTGCTTGAAACGAGCATCGCCAACCGCCTTCATATGGTCCCGACCTTCGATATCAAGGAGTTGGGCGCCCGGAATAAGCCTTGCAAGCTCCTCTCCCGAACCCGCGATCACGTCCTTGCTGCCCACCCCGACCAGCGTGGGCACCGCGATCTTGGCGAGGTCCTCGGGGCGGATCTTCTCGCGCGGCCCTCTTATGCAAGCGGCGAGCGCCTTCAGATCGCTGCCGGTCTGCTCGGCGAAGGCTCGGAAACTTCGCGCGGTCTCGTTGGTCACAATCCTCGATGCGCGGCGCTTCGAGGGCGCGCGCGATCGGACCGCTCCCCACCATGCCATGCACGAAATTGATGCCCGCGCCGGCGAGCACGAGGCTCCGCACCCGTTCGGGATGCTTGAAGACAAGGAACGCAGCAATCCGCGCGCCCATCGAATAACCCATCACGTCGGCGCGCTCGATGCCGAGATGATCGAGCAAACGCCGCGCATCCTCGGCCAT
>JBQGDO010000108.1:0-34908 GCA_052039105.1 Methyloceanibacter sp. | reverse complement strand
GGCCTCCGCGGCGTTGGCTTTTCCGTGGGACGTGCCATGCCGGGGGCCGACGGCGTCATCCCCTCCCCCGAGCATGTCCGGACCTGGCTCGCTCACCTCGCGACTTCAGCCGAGCGCATTCCATGAACGACCGCGTGATGACTGATTTCGGGCTCGATCTCGCGGTGATCGGCAACGGTCATACCGCTGCGCTGCTCGAGCCAAGTTCGCGGCTTGTCTGGTGGTGCTATCCGCGCTTCGACGGCGATCCAGTCTTTTCCCGCTTGCTCGCCGGCGACGAGGAGAAGGGATTCTGCGACGTCGTCCTCGACGACATGGTCGACTACACGTCCGACTATGAGCGCAACACTGCCATCGTCTCGACCGTGCTCACCAACAGCCAGAACGCCTCGGTCAGGATCACCGATTTCGCGCCGCGATTCCAGAATTACGGGCGCATTCACCGGCCGCCGCAGCTGATCCGCATGATCGAGCCTCTCGCCGGCCTCCCCCGCATCTGCATCCGCGTCCGCCCCACTACCGGTTATGGGCAGCCGGTAGAAGACCGTTCGCTCGGCAGCAACCACATCACCTATCGCGGCAACGATCTCGCCGTCCGCCTCACCACCGATGGGCTGCTCTCCTATATCGACTCCGAGTCTTCTTTCGTGCTGACCAAGCCGATCCACATGGTGCTGGGGCCGGACGAGCCGTGGCCCGAGGACGTCGCCAAGACCTGCCGCGAGTTCGCCGACCGCACGCGCGACTACTGGACGGAATGGGTGCGGCGGCTGTCCATCTCCTATGACTGGCAGGAGGCGATCATCCGCGCGGCCATCGCGCTGAAGCTGTCCAATTTCGAGGAAACCGGCGCCATTGTCGCCGCGTTGACCACATCGATCCCCGAGGCGCCGGGCTCCGGGCGGACCTGGGATTATCGCTATTGCTGGATCAGGGACGCCTATTTCGTGGTGAAGGCGCTGAACCGGCTCGGCGCGACCAAGACCATGGAGGACTTCATTACCTTCATTCTCGGCATCGCTTCGGACGATCCGATGCGGCCGGTCTACCCGGTGGTTCCCTCCGAGCCCATGGGCGAAGCCATCGCCACCGACCTCAAAGGCTATCGCGGCGACGGGCCGGTGCGCGTCGGCAATGAGGCGGCGTTTCAGAGCCAGCACGATACGTTCGGCAGCATCATTCTCGCCGCCATGCCGATGTTCTTCGACCGGAGGCTGCCGCGGCCCGGCAATGAAGGCTTGTTTCATCTCCTAGAGTCGCTCGGCGACAAGGCGGCGAAATTCGCCTTCACGCCGGATTCCGGCATTTGGGAATATCGCGGCCGCACTCACGTCCATACCTATTCCGCGGCCATGTGCTGGGCGGCTTGCAGCCGTCTTGAAGCAATCGCTTCGCATCTCGGACTGCACGACCGCGCAACGCATTGGTCCGGCATCGCCGATTCCATTCAGACCAGGCTCCTCAAGGAAGCCTGGAACGAAAAGCGGGAGTCTTTCACTGCCGGCTTCGGCCTCGAAGTGCTCGACGCGAGCGTCTTGCTCCTGCCCGAGACAGGTGTCATCGAACCGAACGACCCGCGTTTCGTCAAAACCGTCGCTGCTATCGAGCGAGAATTGCTTCGAGGCAACCACGTGATGCGCTATGCTAACGAGGACGATTTCGGCATGCCGGAAGCGGCGTTTCTTACCTGCCGTTTCTGGCTGATCGACGCATGGTGGTGGCTCGGGCGCCGCGAGGAGGCCCGCGATCTCTTCGTCGACGCTCTCGGACATCGCAACCGTTACGGACTGATGGCCGAAGACATCCATCCGCAGACCGGCCAGCTTTGGGGGAATTTTCCCCAGACCTACTCCATGGCCGGCCTGATCCTGACGGCGATGCGTCTGTCGCGAACCTGGGAGGACCGGTATTGGCGCGGCTGATCCTCGTCTCAAATCGCGTGGCGATCCCGCGCGAGGGCGGCCCGCAGCGCGCCGGGGGCCTGGAAGTTGCGCTCGCGCCAATCCTGAAGGAGCTGCCGACCGTCTGGTTCGGTTGGAGCGGCAATGTGGTCCCGGCCGGCAAGGTGAAGACTGAGACCGTCGACAAAGGCGACGACGTCTATGTCGTCACCGATCTCTCCGAGGAAGACTACCAGGAATATTACAACGGCTTCGCCAATCGGGTACTGTGGCCGGTCCTGCATTACCGCATCGATCTTACCGAATTCACCCGCCGTGATCTCACCGGCTATTTCCGCGTCAACAATCATTTCGCCACCGAGCTCGTGAAGTTCATCCGCCCCGACGACGTGATCTGGGTGCATGACTACCATCTCATTCCCATCGCCGAGGAGCTGCGCCGCCGAGGTTGCACCAACCGCATCGGCTTCTTCTTGCATGTCCCCTTCCCCGCGCCCGAGGTGATGGCGGTGCTGCCGAACCACGAGCGGCTGCTGCCCTTGTTCCTGCAATACGATCTCGTCGGCTTCCAGACCGAGACTGATGTCGGCAATTTCGTCCGCTATCTCATCGCCGAGCATCGCGGGCCCGACCGGCAGGCCTTCGAGGCCACCGACAACCAGCTCGTGTTCAGTTGCGGCGCCCGGCAGACCCGCATCGGCGCTTTTCCCGTCGGCCTCGACGTGGAGGAGTTCCAGCGCCGCGCCCGCCGCGCCGTGCGCTCAACCTTCGTGCAGGACGTGGTGCAGAGCCTCGGCGACAAGGATTTGGTGATCGGCGTGGACCGTCTCGACTATTCCAAGGGGCTGGTGCAGCGGATGGAGGCCTTCGAGCGCTTCTATGCGCTGCATCCCGAATGGCGCGGCAAGGTGACCTTCCTGCAGATCGCGCCGAAGAGCCGCTCGGAGATTCCCGAATATGCCGAGCTTGAGCAGGCGGTGGGCGCGGCGGCGGGGCGCATCAACGGTATGTACGGCGAAGTCTCCTGGACGCCGATCCGCTATCTCAACAAGGCCTATAGCCGCTCGGCGCTTGCCGGGCTCTACCGCGCGGCGAAAGCTGCGCTCGTCACCCCGCTCCGCGACGGCATGAATCTCGTGGCCAAGGAATATGTCGCGTCCCAAGACGCCGACGATCCCGGCGTGCTGATCCTGTCCCGCTTTGCCGGGGCGGCCGCCGAGTGCCAAGAGGCCTTGCTGGTCAACCCCTACGACGCCGAGTCCGTCGCCGGCGCGATCGCCCGCGCGCTCTATATGCCGCTCGCCGAGCGGCGCGAGCGCCATGGCGCCATGCTCGAGACCTTGGCGCGCAACGGCAGCCATGTCTGGAGCATGCGCTTCCTGAACTCGCTCTCGCCTTCGCTGCTGGACTCGGTCGGCACGCTTCCGTCTCCGTCATCCGCCAAACCATCGCGGCCGAAAGCTGCCACTTCCTCCCGGCTTGGCGGGGGGCATGGGGCGTCGCTCACGAAGTGAGGTAATGCCGGCGCACGCGCTGACGCGGGCGCGCTTCGTCCGCGGAACAGCGCCGCGAGGAACAAACCCGACAGCAGCATCGTGCCGATCACCGTCAGCTTGGCGACGGTCTGCTCCTTGGGCGCGAGCTTCCGCCAGCCCTCGCCGGAGCGCGCCGCTTCGCGATCGCTGACGAAACGCGCTTGCGCCGCTCTGACATAGTAGAAATCCGTCAGCTTGGCGAAGGCCTTGGCCGGCGCGCCGCCACCATGCATGCCGGGCATTGGCGCGGGGCGATCGTTGCCCACCCACAGGCTGCCGACGAAATCCTGCGTCAGGCCGACAAACACTGCGTCCCGATTATGCGACGAGGTGCCGGTCTTGCCATAGACCAGCGCATGCACCGAGTTCGCCGCGCGCGCCGTGCCGCGCTTCACCGGACCGCGCAAATCCTGCAGCACGGCCGCCGCCGTCGCAGGCGACATAGCCCTGCGCTCTTCCCTGACGGGCGGCACGCCGATGATATTCCCCCGCGCTCCGATCGCCGCGCTCAGGAACCGCACTTGCGGGATGGCGCCCCTATTGAGCAAGGTCGCGTAGATTTGGCTGAGCTTCATCGGCGAGGTGTGCAATCCGCCGAGCGGGACCAGCGCCGGTGAGCCGGCAGGCTCCAGACCGAAGCGCTGCACGATGTGGTTCAGCTCCTGCCCGAGCCACATCGACGTTTCCGTCCATGGCCGGTTGCAGGAATGGTCGAGCGCGAAGCCCAGGCTGAGCGATCGCCGCGACAGGCAGCGCGAATTTGATTCGGCCGGCCAGTTCGGCCGCCTGATCGGCCGGGTCGAGACGCGCTGCTTGAGGCTGACCGCATGCTCGTGCACGCCGATCAGCGGGAAGAGCTTGCCCGTCGAACCGATCGAGCGCTTGATGTCCGTCGCCCGGTTCCACTCGCCGGTATAGTTGCAGGAGCCCGACAAAGCGAGCACCTCGCCCGAGGCCCGCATGAAGAAGCCGGCGGACTGATGCCGCCCGCCGACCGCGCAAACCTGCCCCAACAGCGCGCGCTGAAACTCCGGATCGATAAACAGGATCAGCCGATAGTCGGGTGGGAGCGCGACGCCGCTTACCTTCGCCTCTCTCCGGGCGAGATCGCGATAGGGCCGGTATTCGAGCCGCACATATGTCTGATCGCCCCGGCGCAGCCTGCCGCCAAACACCCGGCGCTTCAGCTCGACGGCGGCGTCTTCCGCCTGCTCGGCGGTGATCTTCCGCTGACGCTGCATGCGCTGCAGCACGCCGAGCGCGCTGTCATAAGCATCGGCCGGGCTTTTCAGCGGATCGCGGTTGTTCGGCTCGGGCAGCATGCCGACGAGCAGCGCCGCTTCGGCCAAATTTAGCTCCGGCGCGGCGATGCCGAAATAATAGCGCGCGGGGTTGTCGAAACCCGACATGTTGCGTGCATGCGGCACGGCGTTCATGTAGCGGGCGAGGATCTCTTCCCGCGACAGGATCGCCGCGATCCGGACCGCGAGTACGGCCTCCAGCAGCTTGCGCTCGAAACTGTCTTCCTTCTTCAGCAGCAAGGAACGTGCAAGCTGCTGGCTGATCGTGCTGCCGCCCTGGAGATTGCCGCGAAGCGAGTGCCACGCGGCGCGGAGGGTGGAGCGGAAGTCGAGCGCGCCGTGCGAGAAGAAGCGCTGATCCTCGCTCGCAATCACCGCGTCGCGCAGCACAAGCGGGAAGGCGTGGCCCGGCACACGCGTTGGACAAATCAACTGTTCATTCTCAAAGCTGCCTCGGGTCGTCTTCTCGACCTGACAGGAGGAAAGGACCGTCTCGAGCAGCTTCCCGTTCGGAAGATCCCAGCGGTCGCTTTGGGCGACGACATTTAGCAGCATCAGGAGGCTGGCCTGAAGCAGAGCGGCCGCCAAGACCGCGCAGAGCAGAAGGCGCAGGCTCGTCCGCCATGACCTCCGGGAGCCCCCAACCGGGGGCGCGGACGCCGCCTCGGGGCCGGGCGGCCCAAAACCCAACTGCCCCTCTTCAGCCAAGGAATCCCTCTTTGCTGCGCCCAACCACGCGCAAGGCGGCTGTCACTTTAGCAGCATTTGCGGCGGAATTTGTGCGGGCGAGCGCCTGCTGCGGCAAGACGCGCCAGGTTACGGGCGCTCTGGGCCAACACATGTGGGTTTTGCGAGCGGAGGAGAGACTTCCTGCGATACGCGGATTATGATCGCGCCCCTCGCAGTACGACACGTATGGGGACTTCCATGATTGGCAATCGTATGCTCGCCCTCGCTCTACCGGCCGCCTTCGCCCTTATCTGCTCCACAGCCGCAATTGCCGCCCCGTTCGACGGAAACTGGCGCATGGTCGTGGTGACCACCAGCGGCCACTGCGGAAAAGTCGGGGTTGGCATGGGAATAAGTAACGGCCGCATCTATTCCACCAGCGGAAAATTCGCGATGCACCGGATTCAGCTGGCCGGCCACGTTTCCGCCTCGGGCCAGGCCAAGATCAATGCCGTGGCCGGTCCGCGCAAGGCGCAAGGAATCGGAAGGTTCGTGCGGTCCAAAGCCAGCGGGAAGTGGACGGGTACCGGGCCGTCCGGTGTCTGCTCCGGTAACTGGAGCGCGGTTCGGACCTGACGCGCAGCGCGTTCTCGGGTCACGACCGAGTCTATGACACCCAGTTCGCCGAAAGCGGGATCACCACGGCTGGCCCTCCTAGCTCTGCTGCAGCGTTTCGGCCTTACCGATCTATTCAGGGAGCTGCGCGTCATAGTTCTGCGTGCCGCTCGAACGATCACACGGGCAGACGCCCGATTGATCAGCAACTACCTAAAAACGGCGACCGCCCCAAGACTCCAGATAGGCACGGGACGCCATGTTTTGACCGGGTGGCTCAACACTGACTATACCCCCGGAAAAGGCATCGCGTTTCTGGACGCGACTCGCAGATTCCCCTTCCGGGACCAAACCTTCGATTTCATCTTCAGCGAACACATGATTGAGCACGTTCCCTATCGCGGCGGAATGTCGATGCTAAACGAGTGCTTTCGAGTGCTGAAGCCCAATGGATTGATCAGGCTCGCAACACCAGACATGCGGTTTCTAATCGAGTTGTATTCGCGACCGGAGGAAGGGATTCATCGACCGTATATGGAATGGGCAGCTGGATTTGCGCCATACGGCATACCGGAAAGCGAGGCGATCTTTGTCTTGAATAATTTCATGCGCGACTGGGGCCATCAGTTCATTTGGGACGAAGATAGGTTACGACGTTCTCTTGGCGACGTTGGTTTCGTTGATGTCACAAGGAAGGCAGTACTTGAGAGTTCACACGAGGAACTCAGGAATCTCGAATACGCCTCCAGGATGCCGGATGGCTTTCTCCAACTGGAGTCTCTAATTATGGAAGCTAGGAAGCCGGGATAAAATAACTGAGAAATTTTGGTAGCGGAGGAGGGACTCGAACCCCCGACACGCGGATTATGATTCCGCTGCTCTAACCAGCTGAGCTACTCCGCCAATTGGCTCTGCAAACGGCGATATAGGGAGCGCCAATAATTGCTGTCAAGCAAACGCCTGGCATGCACCAGCGCGCGCGCGACCTGCCACTTGACCCTCACCCTGACCGGCTCGGACAGTCTTGCGGCTGCGGGCCGCGCCGCGGCCCTGACGGGAAGCCGTGCCTTCTTTGCCAGTTCCGGACCGAGGCCAAAGCCCGGCTCCTTGACGAAGCGCAGCATGGTGAACAGGCCGAACGGCCGCAAGCTCAACCGCTCCGCCAGCCGCAAGTCCTCGCAGACAAGCACCCGGTCGAGCTCGAAGATGGGGCGCCAGCCGATCAGATTGGCGAACGGCGCCAGCCGTCGCTCGAGGAAGCCGCGCATCCCCTCGTCCTGGCTGAAATGGTTGACCAGGATCACCTCGCCGCCCGGCGCGCAAACCCGTTCCAGCTCGCGCATCACCCGCTCGGGATCCGGCACCACCGTCATCACATACATGGCGACGACGGTGTCGAAGCTTTCGTCGGGAAAAGCGAGCGCGCCAGCATCCATCTCGTGCAAGGCCGCCACATTGCTGAGCCCTTTGCGCTCGACCTTGTCTTGGGCCTTGGCCAGCATCTCGGGCGATAGATCGATGCCGGTGATGGTCAGATGCCTGCCATAACACGGCAGCGACAGCCCCGTACCCACGCCGACTTCGAGCACGCGCCCTCTGCGGCGGTTGATGATGCGCACGGCATGTTTGCGCCCCGCCTCGGCGACGAGGCCGAAGGTGAAGTCGTAGACCGGCGCCCAGCGGCGATAGGCATGACGAACCGAAGCCGCATCCATAACAGTCGCCTTGGTACCCACGTTCCCTCCCCGCCACTTAACGCCGCCTCGACCGGCGGCTTACCGCGATACGGCTGCCAGCGGCTCCTTGGGGCCCTTTTGGGCGGACACCGCGAAGCCATCCTTGGCCGACACTGCACTGCGCGCGGCAGACTTGATCCATCCACCGCCAAGAAGTCTCTCGCCGCCATCCGCGGCATAGAACACGCAAGCCTGACCCGGCGAGACGCCGTCCTCGCCATGCGCAAGCTCGACCGTCACGCCATCATCGTCCAGCGACAGCCGCGCCGGCTGCAACGGCCCGGTCGAACGAATCCTGGCGAGGATGTCCTCGCCGGCGGGCGCGAAATTCTCCAACCTCTCGTCGCCCAGCCAATTCACGTCGCGCAGCTTGACGCTGCGCATGCGCAAAGCCTCGCGCGGCCCTACCACCACTTCGCGCGCGGCGGCGTCGAGCTTGAGCACGTAAAGCGGCTCCGGCGCGGGCACCCCGAGCCCGCGGCGCTGGCCGATCGTATAGTTGATGATGCCGGTGTGGCGGCCGAGCACCCGGCCGTCGACATGCACGATATTGCCGGCCTCCGCCGCGCCCGGCCGCAGCCGTTCGATCACCTGCGTGTAGCGGCCGGTCGGCACAAAGCAGATATCCTGGCTGTCGGACTTCCCGGCGACGGACAGTCCAAAGCCCCGCGCGAGCTTGCGCGTCTCATCCTTGTCGAGGCCGCCGAGCGGAAAGCGCAAGAAATCGAGCTGCTCGCGCGTGGTGGCGAACAGGAAATAGCTCTGATCGCGCTCCTTGTCGGCGGCGCGGTAAAGCTCCCAGCCGTGCGGCCCGGGCTTGCTCTTGACATAGTGCCCGGTCGCAAGCGCCGCGGCGCCAAGTCCGGCCGCCGTCTCCAAAAGATCGCGGAACTTGATCTTCTGGTTGCAGGCGACACACGGCACCGGCGTCTCGCCCTGGAGATAGCTGTCGGCGAACTCGCCCATCACCGCCTTCTCGAAGCGGGCCTCGTAGTCGAGCACATAGTGCGGAATCTTGAGCCGGTCCGCCACGCGCCGGGCATCCTGGATATCCTGGCCGGCGCAGCAGGCGCCCTTGCGGCCGACCGCCTCGCCGTGGTCGTAGAGCTGGAGCGTGATACCGACGACGTCGTAGCCTTCGGCCTTCATCAGGGCGGCCACGACCGAAGAGTCGACCCCGCCGGACATGGCGACGACCACTCGCGTCTCGGCCGGAAGGCCTTCGAGGTGAAAACTATTGCGCACTGAGGGCTGCAACGAAACTACAAACTCCCGCTCGGAAGGACAGAAATAGGACGCTCGGAACACGTCTTTACTGAGCGGCAGTATAGACGGCCCTTGCTGGGGGCGCCGCTCTTCTTATGCCTCGACTTGGCCCGAACATAGGCATCCCCCTGTTGTTAAGCAAGGCGAGGCAACCGGCGTAAGAGGCCTATTTGGGGCCCCTTGAAAGCCGGGCTTCTTGCAGTGAATTCAGCAAGTTTAGGCTATTTCCTTGCCGGTTCCTTTACCTGCCAGCTTAGGCAAATCTTAAACGCGGCTTGCTAGCTTTCGCCAAGATGTGGCTCATCGAGCATGTGGGTTCTAAGTACGATGACCGAGAATTTCAGGCCGCGTGTCAGATATGTGATTGGTCCGGACGGCAGTCCGCTGACCGTTGCCGATCTTCCGCCCCGTGACACCAAGCGATGGGTCATCCGCCGCAAGGCGGAGGTGGTGGCGGCGGTGCGCGGCGGCTTGATCAGTCTGGAAGAGGCCTGCGAGCGCTATACGCTCACGGTCGACGAGTTCCTGAGCTGGCAGCGCTCGATCGACAAGCATGGCCTGCCCGGCCTGCGCGCCACCCGCATCCAGGACTATCGCGGCAGCTAATCCCTTTCTCCGAGGCGAGACTTGGTTATAGCCGGGCTTGTCCCGGCCATCCACGTCTTTGCCTCGCGCATAGTCGTTGATGCCCGGCCACTAGCCTGTGCTCGGGCGGCGAAGCCGGACCCGAGTGGCCGGGCATGAGGGGGGAGAGTGGAGGGGCTAACGTGCCATACGCGGCTATTGCTGGGCGGATGGGGCGGCCGCCGCGACCGGCGGCATCACTCTGTTGCAGTCCGTCTCGCCCCGCTTCCAGCGATCGATGTCATATTGCATCTTGGCGGCAAGTTCGGGCGGCATCTTGCGGTTCTGGGTCGTGACCAGCGTTGACGGACCCTCCTGCCGGAAATCGATGGCATAGGTGGATAGGCCTGGGCGGCCGAGTTTCAGCTTCTCGTGAACGGTGATCTGCACCTTGCTGCCATTGGGGCTGACATCGGCCTTGTAGACATGATCGGGGAGCAGCGGGTCCGTCGCGTTGAACCAGCAGCTCTTGATGCGCCCGCCGAGGATCACGTAAGCGTCGACCGGCTTCGACGCGGAGATCGACATGCGGGTGGCGGGCTGCGTCGCCGGGACGGCGCTCGTGCTCTCGTAGGAAGCCTCGCCCACCGCGGCCCCGCCCCCGCGGCCGAAGCCCCCGACGCGCAAGCCGCAGCCGAGCGCCAGTGCGGCCGTCCCGATCAATAATGCGCAAGCAATTCGCGACACGCTGTTTCCCCTACGGGTCCGCCGCCCGCTTCAGTCGCGGAAATTCACATATTGCAGGGGCTGTTCGACCGAAAGCCCCTTGATGTGCTGGATCACCGCTTGCAGGTCGTCGCGCTTCTTGCCCGTGACTCTCAGCTCGTCCCCCTGCACGCTCACCTGTACCTTGAATTTCGCGTCCTTGACCTCTTTCACCAGGCGCCTGGCCAGCTCCCGGTCGATGCCCTGGCGGATCACCGCCTTTTGCCGCACCGCCTGGCCGGCGGCCTTTTCCGGAGTCTTATAGTCCAGCACCCCCACGTCGATTTTGCGGCGGGCCAGGTGGCCCTGGAGCAGCTCGTGCATCTGCTTGAGCTTGAGGTCGTCGTCGGCATTGAGGACGATCTCGGCGCCGTTGCGCTCCACGCGCGACGCCGAGTTCTTGAAGTCGTAACGCTGGCTCATCTCGCGCGTCATGTTGGCGAGCGCGTTGTCGACTTCCGCCAGGTCGGTCTTCGAGACGATGTCGAAAGACGGCATCTAGGCCTCCGCCAAGCCCGTTGCTGTCGGGAAGGATGATAGCACGGCCCGCTGCTCGGACACCGCCTCGCCGCCCCCCAGACGCGCAGTCGGCCTGCTCAGCTTGCTACCCGGTGGACCGCGAGATCCTCGAGCTCCGCGGACGCGGTCCGCGCCTGCTCGAGCCGCAACCGCTCGGCGTCCCGCTCCTCGATCAGCTCGATCTTCTTGAGCTCTTCGCAAGCCTCATCGAGCTCTCCACGCGCCGCGGCGAGCTTGGCCGCAAGATTGGCGGCCGAGGTGGAGAGGTTGTTGCGCCGTTGGATCGCGGCCTTGGCAAAGGTCGGATAGGCGTAGTGATTGACGTCGGAGATGCCGGCCCGCTCTTGCTCGATCGCGATCTGGCGGTCGAGATCGACCGCCATGTGGTTAAAGTCGCTGATCATGGCTTCGATATCGGCGACCTTGCGGCGCTTTTCCTCGACTTCGAAGCGTTTCAGGCGGATCAGTGCGTCGCGTGACTTCATGACTCGTTACCCTCAACTCCCAGACCCCGTAAGGCGAAAATTCAATAATCGTGCCAGCGCCCGGACAGGCGCGATCGCTGCGTTCGGTGTCCCTTTCCTGGCCACGGGCGCACCGCCGAGGGACCAAACGGCAGGCGCTGTCGAAGGCTTTCGGGAGCCTGGTCCCGACTCATGTCATTAAAATGACTCGGCAATTCGCGCCTCTTGGCGATCCTAGCCGGGTCGGACCGGAGCCCCCTGCCCCTCGAAATCCGATCATCTCCGAGAGGGCTTAAGGGCCGGTAAACCATATGCATGGCATTTAACTGATGCCGGCGACCCTTCCGTGAAAGGATGGTTAGCGCTCGCTATCGGCCAAGCTTTTGTTAACTATTGGCCGTTAATTTGTTGATTCGAATTAACCAATCGGCGTGGCGTTTTGGGTCAGGGGACAAAGCCGGGACTTGCGAGGAGACGGGGGATTTTAACATGCGGGTTCTTCTGATCGAGGACGATAGCGCGACCGCGCAGAGCATCGAGCTGATGCTCCAGTCGGAAGGCTTTAACGTCTACAAGACCGACCTCGGTGAAGAGGGCGTCGACCTCGGCAAGATTTACGATTACGACATCATCCTGCTCGACCTGAACCTCCCCGACATGAGCGGGTACGAGGTGCTGAAGACGCTCCGGGTGAGCAAGGTCCAGACCCCGATCCTGATCCTGTCCGGGCTCGCCGGCATCGAGGACAAAGTGCGCGGGCTCGGCTTCGGCGCCGACGACTATATGACCAAGCCCTTCCACAAGGACGAGCTGGTCGCCCGCATCCACGCCATCGTGCGCCGCTCCAAGGGCCACGCCCAGTCGGTGATCCAGACCGGCGGACTCAAGGTCAATCTCGATACCAAGACCGTCGACGTTAACGGCCAGCGCGTGCATCTGACCGGCAAGGAATATCAGATGCTTGAGCTGCTCTCCTTGCGCAAGGGCACTACCTTGACCAAGGAGATGTTCCTCAACCATCTCTATGGCGGCATGGACGAGCCGGAGCTGAAGATCATCGACGTCTTCATCTGCAAGCTGCGCAAGAAGCTCGCGGCGGCCACCGGCGGCAAGCACTATATCGAGACGGTCTGGGGCCGCGGCTATGTGCTGCGCAACCCGGAAGACGAGTCCGAAGCCGCTGCCTAAGCCTCAACTTCGCTAGTTCATGGCAGATCGGCCGGGCTTGTCCCGGCCATTTGCTTTCAGCGCCCCTGCCCCGCCGCTCGGCGCTGCGACACTTCCGCCGCCGCGGCCGCCTGCGGCGTGAAGCAGAACAACCCGTGATGGCCTTCCGGCACCGGCATGAACTCAGCCGACACCCCGCTCGTGGTCTCGGCCGCGCCGAGCACGAGATAGCCGTCCGGCACCAGCCGCGCCGCGAGCCGCGAAAGCACCGCGCGGCGCGTCGCCTCGTCGAAATAGATCAGCACGTTGCGGCAGAAAATCACGTCGAACCGGCCGAGACCCTGGCAATCGTCGAGCAAATTATGGGTGCGGAACTCGACCTTGCCGCGGATCCCCGGACTGAGCTCCCAGCCCCGATCCGTCTTGTTGAAATGCTTGACCAGCAGTGAGACCGGCAGTCCCCGTTGCACTTCGAACTGGCTGTAGACGCCCTTCCGCGCCTTGGCGAGCGCCTCCTCGACGAAGTCCGTCGCCACGATCTCGAAGCTCCAGCCGGCAAACCTGCCGTTCACCTCGGCGAGTTCCATGGCAAGCGAATAGGGCTCCTGGCCGCCCGAAGCGGCGGCGCACCAGACCCTGATGCGGCGCTCGGCCTGGCGCCGCGCCATCAGCTTCGGCAGCATCACGTCGACGAAATAATGGAACGGCACCTTGTCGCGGAAGAAATACGACTCCTGCACCGTCACCGCCTGGGCGGCGCGGGAGCGCAGCCGGTGCGCGTCAGGCTTCATCATGGCAAGCACGAGATGCGACAGCGACGGATAGCCGAATTCGCGCATCAGCGGCCTGAGCTTGCCCTCGAGCAGGTCCTGCTTGTCCTTGCCGAGATTGAGGCCGGAATGCTCCTTCAGGATCCGGCGCACCAGCTCGAATTCATGCGCCATCATGGCCGCTCACCCGCGATCAGCTTGGCCACGGTTTCGGCGATCTCGACCGGCGGCAAGATAGCCGCGCAGGCGCCGACCGAAGCCGCCGCCCCCGGCATGCCCCACACCACGCTCGACGCCTCGTCCTGGGCGATCACGCTTCCGCCGGCTGCGGCAATGTCGCGCGCGCCGGCTGCGCCATCATGCCCCATGCCGGTCAGCACGATGCCGAGCGCCGCGGGGCCGTAGGTGGCGGCGACACTGCCGAACAAGGGATCGACCGCCGGCCGGCAGAAATGCACCGGCGGCTCGTCGCCGAGGCGCAGGATCGGCCGCTCCGGCGAAACCACCGTCATGTGCCGGTCCCCCGGCGCCACATAGATCGTGCCGGGACGGAGCGGCTCGCCGTGGATTCCTTCCTTGGTCTCCCTGCCGGTCGCCCGCGCCAGGCGCTCGGCGAGAATGCTGGTGAAGATCGGCGGCATGTGCTGAGCGACGACGACCGGAACGCGGGCAAGCGCCGGCGCGGCGACGCCAAGCATGCTCGCCAGCGCCTCGGGGCCGCCGGTCGAGCTGCCGATCGCCACCACCCGCGGCGGCACCAGCGAGAACGGTCGTTTGCGGAAGGACGTCGGGCTTAGGCCGCTTTGAGGTTCGGTGCCAGGCCCCGCGCTATCGGCCTTTCGCTCGACCTGCGTGCGCGCCCGGCCAAGCAGCTTGACCTTGCGGATCACCTCCCGCCGAAAGTCGAGCGACGTGGTGATCTCGCGATTGGTGTCGGGCTTCGGCACATAGTCGAGCGCGCCCAACGCGAGCGCTTTGAAACTGATCTCGGCGTTGCGGCGGGTAAGCGTCGAGACGATCAGCACCCGCAATTCGGGGCGCGCCTGAAGCAGGAGCGGCAGCGCCTCGAGCCCATCCATCACCGGCATCTCGATGTCGAGCAAAACGATGTCGGGTGCGCTCCGCGCCGCGTCGTCGACCGCGATCCTGCCATTGGCATGGCGCGCCACGACTTCCAGCCCCGGCTCCTCCTCGATCCAGCGCGAGACCAGTCCCCGCACCACCGCGGAGTCGTCGACGATCATCACTCGGATCGGCTTTGCAGAAAGCGCCGGATCGCCGGAAGCCTCGACGCCGGCGTGCATGCTCGCCCCCTCAGAGAGCATGGACATATCGCGCCTTAGATCAGTCCGACCTCGTGGAACTTCGCTTCGATGATGTCGCGGTCGAATGGCTTCATGATGTACTCGTTGGCCCCGGCCGAAATGGCGCGGGTAATATGCTCCACGTCGTTCTCGGTCGTGCAGAAGATCACCTTGGGCGCGTCGCCGCCCTGCTCTTTGCGCAGCGCCACGAGAAACGCGATGCCGTCCATCACCGGCATGTTCCAGTCGAGCAGCACCGCGTCGGGCATCGACATGCGGCACTGATCGAGCGCGTCGCGCCCATTCTCGGCCTCCGAGGCCTTGAAGCGAAGCTCCTCCAGGATGCGCTTCGCCACTTTGCGGATGACGGCGCTGTCATCCACCACTAAGCAATGTTTCATCGATTCCTCCATTGTCGGATCAGGCGGCGACGCCGAACTGATTGAGATTGAGCACCTTGTCGACGTCGAGCACGATCAGCAGACCCTGATCGAGCCGATGCACGCCCGCACAGACCTTCGCCCAGCGCTGATCGAGATTGGCGGGGTTGGGGTCATAGCTCGACGGCTTGAGCCACATGACATCCCCCACGCGATCGACGATCAGCCCATAAAGTTCGCCGCGTTACTCGATTCCCACCGCGACCGGCGTGCCGCCGTCGGTGCGCGGCGGAAGTCCGAGCCGGCGTCGGAGATCGATCGCCGTGACGATGCGCCCGCGCAGATTGAGCAGACCCGCGATCTCGGGCGGCGCAAGCGGCACCTCCGAGAGTCCGCGCGGCACAAACACATCGCGTACGCGGGCGAGCTTGAACCCGAACAACTGGCCCCCGGTCACCACCGTCACATAACCTTCGGTGGCCTGCTCGCCGTTATTTTCCGCGCTCATGCCGCCACTCCCCAATGCCTGCAACAATCCTGCAGCGTGCTCATCAGCATCTGCCGGTCGAACTTGCCCACATAACTCACGAAGCCCGCCGCACGGCTCTTCTCGATCAAAAGCGGGCTGGTGTGCGAGGAAAGCGCGATCAGCGGAATCTGCTCCCATCGCTGGTCCGCTTTGATCTGCTCAGCGAGCGCGATGCCGTCCATCCCAGGCATGTCGAGGTCGGAGACGATGAGATCGAACATGGCGCCGCGGTCCTTGAGCGCGAGAGCCTCTTCGGCCGAAGCCGCCAAAATCACGTCGTAACCGCTTGCCTTGAGCAGCGGCGCGAGCATGTTGCGGAAGAACTGGCTGTCATCGATGAGCAGAAGCCGCATGGCGCGATCGCCCGCGCCGGACTTGGGATCGAGCCGCGCGCCAAGCCCCTCGCCGAGATAGTGAGAAACATCGACGATCTCGGCGGCCTTGCCCCGGAGAATGGCCGCCCCGACGATCCCGGGTGCCTCGGTCTTGAGCTCGATATCGAGCGGCTCCTCGACAATGTCGACGATCTCGTCGATGGCAAGACCCACCGGGCGCCCGGCTTCGGTGAACACCAGAACCGGCTGCACGCCATCCTCGCGCGTCTTTCGCTCGGCCATATAGACCAGCGGCATCAGCGCACCGCGATATTGCACCACGTCTTCGCCGTTGCAATTCTCGATGGCGCCAAGCTCGATCTCCTCGAGGCGAGTGATGAGCGAAAGCGGAACGGCTTTCAGCGTGTCGGAGCCGGCGCGGAACAGGAGCAGAGCGGTTTTCTCCGCCTCGATCGCGCTCTGCGTCACCGGAGCGTTTGCGGCTTCGATCTGCCCTTCGACCGATCCGACCAGGGAGCCCAGCGCATTGGGGTCGATGATCATGATGACGCTGCCGTCGCCGAGGATCGTGTTGCCGGAGAAGATGTCGACAGTCCGCAACAGGCTGGACATCGGTTTCACCACGATCTCTTCGGTGCGGAACACGCTGTCGACCAACACGCCGAACATCCGCGCGCCGACTTGAATTACAACGACGGTGAGGATGCTGGTGGCGAGCCGCTCGAGCATGGCCTGGGCGCCTTCGAGACCGAGCAACTGCGCGAGATCGAGCAGCGGCAGCAGCTTGTCGCGCAACCGGAGCACGGCGGTATCGTTGATCAGCTCGACTTGATGGCCGTTGGCCTTGCCGGTGCGCACCAGCTCGACCACGCTGTATTGCGGGATGGCGAAGCGGTGACGCGCGGTCTCGACGATCAGCGCCGCCATGATGGCCAAGGTCAGCGGAATCTTGATGGTGAAGGTGGTGCCTTGGGGCGACGTCGCCTTGAGATCGACGGTGCCCCCGATCAATTCGATGTTGGTGCGGACCACGTCCATGCCGACGCCGCGTCCCGAGACGCCGCTGACTTCTGGCGCGGTGGAGAAGCCCGCCTTGAAGATGATCTTGCAGATATCGGCGTCGCTCAGCCGGTCGAGTTCGGCGGCGGTGGCAAGGCCCCTCTCGATCGCCTTGGCGCGAATTTTCTGCACGTCGAGGCCGCTTCCATCATCCGCCACCTCGATGACGATATAGCCGCCCTGCTGGAAGGCGCTGAGCTTGATGCGTCCGGTCTCCGGCTTGCCCTTCTTGACCCGCTCGGCCGGCGACTCCAGCCCATGATCGGCTGAATTGCGGATCATGTGCGTGAGCGGGTCTTTGATCATCTCGAGCACCTGCCGGTCGAGCTCGGTTTCGCCGCCGCTCATGTCGAGCTCGATCCTCTTGTTGAGCTCGAGCGCAAGCTCGCGCACCAGCCGCGGCAGCTTCTGCCAGGCATTGGAGATCGGCTGCATGCGGGCCTTCATGATGCCTTCTTGCAGCTCGGCAGTGACGGTGGAGAGTCGCTGCAGCGGCGATTTGAACTCGCTCTCGCCGGTGCGGCGCACGAGGTCGAGCAATTGATTGCGGGTGAGCACCAGCTCGCTCACCGTCGTCATCAGATGCTCCAAGCTATCGACGCTGACCCGCACGGTCTGGGCCCTGGCTTGGGTCTCGCGGGCATTGGCCTCGATCGCCGCAACGACGGCGCTCTCGGCGTCGGGTCCTGGCGCCGCTTGCCAGGCGCGCTCCAGCTCCTCGAGCGTGGCTTGCAGCGGTGGCAGTCCTCCGCTCGCGGCAACTGGTGGCGCGGTGGCCCCGGCTTGGCCAATCTCTGCGCCCGACTCCCCCAGAGCCAGCATCTGCAGCTTGCCGATCAGGTCGGCATCGGAGCCTGGCGGCTCGGTGCCGTTGCGTTCGAGCCCATTTAGAATCTGCTTGATGCGGTCGATGCTCGCCAGGATGACGCTGACGCCCTCCACAGTTACCGGGGCGCCGTCGCGATACTGGCCCATCAGGGTCTCGGCGGCGTGGGCCAGCTTGGCGAGCCGGTTCAGGCCGAGAAAGCCGCAGGTGCCTTTGACAGTATGCACCAGCCGGAAAATGGCATTCAGCATCTCGGCGTTGTTGGGCTCCTGCTCGAAGCGCACGAGATCGACGTCGAGCTGGTCGAGGCCCTCGCCGGTTTCGGTCAGGAATTCAGACAAAAGCTCGTCCATAGCCCACCTCGAGGCGCGCGTAGAGGCGGGCCACGCGCCCTACGCCCCCCGTCCCTTGCGAAGGGATTGTCGGGAACTCTGGTTTACGTTCCGTTGACCAGCGCGCGAAACTCGGCCTGGAATGGCCGTTTTTGCCGGATCAGGCCGCTTTCAGCTCGACCTCTCCGTCGCGGACCTCCGCAGACACGGTCATGCCGGCCGCATCCGCGACGCGGCGCGCGTAATAAGGCTGGATCGAGTGGGCGTCGACCGCGACACCGTTGGCGCCCATGAGCAGGCTTTTCACCTGGTCGGTCAGCTTGGCCGGCTCGCCAACCGCCCGGACAATGAAGCTGACTTGAGGCGGCGAGCCCGCGATCTCGACATTGACCGTCCCCCCTCGCGGCCACGCCACGGCGCCGAGCGCCACGAGAGTGAGCAGGAGCTTGACCTTGTTCTTGGGCAAGGTCACCGCCGGTCCCTGCCAGGCCACCTGATGTTTGCCGCTCGTGCCGATGAAGTCGCGCGCCACCTTCTCGGCATCGCGCAGATCGATCTCGGCCCCCGCCGATCCGGCCGCGCCGAAGGCAAGCCGGGCGAATTGCAGTTTAGCCGAGGCCTGCACCGCGCTCTTGCGGATCAGGTCCATCGCCGCCTCGCGCATGGACTGATCCGGCTCCTCGTCCAGCATTTCGAGGCCGTTGGAGATGGCCGACACCGGATTGATCACGTCGTGACAGATGCGGCTCGAGACGAGCGCCGCAAGCTCGAGATCGCCGAGTGCCATAGGCTCGGTCATAGCCTTCTCCCTCGTTCCCGCTCCGTGCGCAGAGATGCCGTGGCCCAGAGGGCAATTTCTGCTACATGGAGCCCCGCGGCCGTGTCCCCTCGAGCCTCATCCACAGGCGCGCAACGAATCAATAAGAGAGCATTCTGCCTTGTCAGGCCCAAGACAGACAACAGCACAGGCGGCGGATTCGCCAGCGGCGGATTTCGACTTCGGCCGCGCCGCTTCTGTCCTGACCGATGCTGCCGCCCGCGCCGGCGCCGCCATCATGGCGCATTACCCGAACGCCGCGCCGGCCGAATTGAAGGGCGACATGAGCCCGGTGACGCGCGCCGATCGCGACTCGGAGGCCATCATCCTCGAGGCGCTGGCGCGGCTCTCACCCGACATAAAAGTTGTGTCGGAGGAGAGTTGCACGGAGGCCTCCGCCCCCCTGCCTGATCGCTTTTTTTTGGTCGATCCGCTCGACGGCACCAAGGAGTTCATCAAAAAGCGCAGCGATTTCACCGTCAATATCGCCCTGATCGAGCAGGGCCGCCCGCGTTTCGGGCTGGTCTACGCGCCGGCCCGCTCTCTGCTTGCGCTCACCATCGCCGATGGCAACGCCGTCGAAACGGAGCTTCCGCCGAATGAATCGGGCGCCGAGCTGAGCAAGCTGCGTTTGCACCCGCTGCATGTCCGGCCTGCCCCGAGGGAGGGTCTGACCGCGCTGGTCAGCCTCTCGCATCTCGACCCGGAGACGGAGGCCTTCTTGGGCAAGCTCAACATCGCCGAGCGCATCGCCGCCGGCTCGTCGGTCAAGTTTGTCGCCATCGCCAAAGGTGAGGCCGACATCTATCCCCGATTCGGCCCGACCATGGAGTGGGACACGGCGGCGGGCCAGGCCGTGCTCGAGGCTGCCGGGGGAACCGTAATGGACCGCAATGGAACGCAATTGCGCTATGGAAAAACGCAATTGGGCCTGCGCAATCCGAGCTTCATCGCCTCGGGGCTGCGATCGGGCGGCGGAGCCACAGTTTAGTAACTGTTTAGGCAAATTATAGAGAGCGTGAACCAAGCCCCCGAGCCGGCCCCGGCACGCCGGTCTCGGCCAAAAGAGGCAATGTCATGCGTCTCAAGGCCTCCGCGACCGCCTTTCTTGCGGCGATTCTTTTCATTTTGGCGCCCTCCGCGGCACACGCCCAGGCCGAGGGGCCGATGGTGATCACGCCGCAGCCCCACCCGAACGGGCCCTATGCCGCACCGCCCCCCTCCGGACAAAACACCTATGACTCCGGCGGACCGGGCCAGCCCTACGAGCCCGCGCCCGGCCAAGGCGCCTATGTGCCGCCCGAAGCGCAGAGCAGCGACGACGGCACCTTCTCGGCCGAAGAGATCAAGGGGGCAGGCCACCGCTTTTTCGGCAGCGTCTCCATGGGACTGGCGCGCGTGATCGAATACGCCTTTCAGCGCGCCGGGCGCCCCAACGGCTACATCCTCGGCGAGGAGGCCGGCGGCGCCTTCGTCGCCGGCCTGCGCTATGGCGAGGGCACGCTCTACACCAAGGACGCGGGCGACCACCGCGTCTTCTGGCAGGGCCCCTCACTCGGCTACGATTTCGGCGCCGAAGGCTCCAAGACCATGGTGCTGGTCTACGATCTGCGCAGCCCAGGGGAGATCTTCACCACCTATGGCGGGGTCGACGGCTCGGCCTATTTCATCGGCGGCGTCGGCATCACCTTCCTCAATCGAGGCCACGTTTCGCTGGCGCCGATCCGCTCAGGCATAGGCTTGAGGCTGGGGGCCAATGTCGGCTATTTGAAATATACTCGCGAACCCACCTGGAATCCGTTCTAGTTTGGCGCTAAGGAAGCCTAGCGGAGGCCATTTAGCGGGGTTCGCGCCGAATTGGCGCCAAGTTTCCGCTTGATTCTGCCCTTTCGAGCATGGGCATTGGCGAGGCGCCTAGGGCGCCGGACCCGGGAGCGCCGATTTCGATGATCAACGCGTTGATGTTTGGAGCGCTGGGTTTTTTCTTGGCATGCCTGCTCGCGCTCATGCTCGCCGCCCCGCTGTGGAACCGGGCGGTGAAGCTCACCACGCGCAAGCTTGAAGCCGCCATGCCGATGTCGCTCAGCGACATCCAGGCCGACAAGGATCAGCTCCGCGCCGAATTTGCCATCGAGCTGCGCAAGGTCGAAGTCGCGCTGGAAAAGGCCAAGGAAAAGGCCGCGCGCGAGCTAATCGAAGCCAATAAGCGCCGGGTGGAAATCTCCGTGATCAATACCGAGCTGGCCACGGTCAAGTCGCAGCTCATGGAGAACGAGAACGCAAACCGGGTGCTTCAGCAAACCATCAAGCGCCGGCTGCCGGATCTCGACAGCCGCCTGAAAGCGGCCAAAAAGGCGCTGGCCGAACTCGAATCCGTCAATGCCGAGCTCCGCAATACGGTGGCCTCTCAGTCGGATGCGCTCAAGACCGCGCGCACCACCTTGCATCAGCAGCGCGCCGACATTGACCGCCTGCGCATCGCTCTGGAAAGCACTCCTGCCGGCTCCCTGCGCGGTTTGGGCAAGGGCGATGCCCGCGCACTCGCCGAGGCGCAGCGACTTACTGCCGAACTGTCGCGGGCGCAGGAGGAGCTCGAGCGCGCCAGAACCGGCATCGAAGAAAACATGGCGCTGCGCCGAGAGCTGAGCAAACTCGCTTCGCAAATCCTCGCCGTGTCGCGTGCGCAAGGCACGCCGCAGCAGCCGCGCGTAGTCGTCGAAGTGGCCCAATCCGTCACCCAGATCGGTGCGATCGAGCCAGCCCCTGCACCGCAAGCTCCGCATCAGGACGAGGCGGAATGGCAACAGGCTCATGCCGGCAACGGCGCCGCGCAGGCGGCGGAAGATGCCGAGGCGGACTATGAGGTCGACAGCGTCGCCGCCGGGATGGCCGGCGCCACCGAGCCCGAGCCGCCTGCAGGATCCGCAGGAGACATCGCCGACAACGAGGAGAAGCCCTCGTTTGCGCGGCGTTTCGTTTCCCGCAGGGAAGCGCGCCGCGCGAGCCTCGGCGATCGCTTGCGCGGTCTTGTCGCCGAGCGCCACGAGAGCTGACAACGGCAATCGTCAGGTGTGAAGGAACTCCCGCGTCCCATCTTTTAGCCTGAGCGCGGTCAGCCGCCCGGTGAACACCGCGCCTGTGTCGATGCAGATGCGGTTGGACCGTACGACCGCCGCCGCTCCCGGCGTATGCCCATGCACCACGATCTTGCCGAACGGCCCGGCATGATTGAGGAACGGGCCTCTGATCCACACCAGATCGGCCTCCGACTGCGCCTTCAGCGGAACGCCGGGACGCACCCCGGCATGCACGAAGAGATAGTCGCCGAATGTCACGCTCAGCCTCAGGTTCTTGAAGAAACGGAGATGCGCGCCCGGCAGCGCCTCGGCGAAGGCTTGGCGCCAGACTTCGGCCGGCGCGCCGAGCCGCGCAAGCCGCTCGGTATCGACGCCATAGGACTGCATGGTCGTTTCGCCGCCATTCTGCAGCCAATGGTCGAGACGCCACGCCTCTTGGAGGAAATCGAGCAGGATGGCCTCGTGATTGCCTTTAAGGAAATGCATCTCGAAGCCTTGCGGCAAATCGCTGACGAGTTTTTCCACCACGCCGCGGCTCTCCGGACCGCGATCGACATAGTCTCCGAGGAAGATCAACACGCGCGTTTCGGCGTCGGCTTGTGCCTGCGCATCGGCCTCGATCAAGTCGAGCAATTGTTCGAGCAGGTCGAGCCGGCCGTGGATATCTCCCACCGCATAGAGCAGATTGCCTTGCGGAAGCGCGGGATGGCCAAGGCTCGAGGAGACGGGGGGCGGCATGCGCCGCTACTCTAATCCAATCCTCGCCGCTCCGCTGTTCAATCGCGGCGTCGCGGGTGCGCTAGGCGTCCGCGGGCGACGGTGCTGCGATCTCCCGGTAGAGCGTGCTCGGCAAGCCGAATACCGTTTTCACGCAATCCGCCTTCAGGCCGATGAACAGCACCATCTGGCCGTCGCGCAGCTTGTCGTCTTCGGTGATGACGTAGAGCTTGTCGATATTGAGCGGCGGCAGACCCTTGAGATCGGCCGCGCGGCGCTCGAATGCTCTTAGAGCATCGCCCTCGAGATAGTCGAATTTGGCATGCACCTGGACGATCGCGGCGCGGATTTCGCTCTCCGGCTTGCAGGTCACTGGGACGGACAGCGGTCCCTCGCCATTATAGTAGGTCGTGCCATATTGTCCGACATAAGGCCCGAGCCGCTCGGAATAAGCCCTGAACCCGACAAGACCTATCAGCACACCGGCGAGCACGAGCCCCGCGGCAACCTTCGACCAGACAGGCATCCTCGCACTCCGTGCTAGATCACGGAATCCGTCTCGCAGATCACGGTATCCCGGTGGCCGCATTCCGGCAGTTTATAACCAATGACCGTTCCTGTCCTCATATCCACGATGGGCGATGGGCAGCCGACCCGCCAGACCCGCCAAGGCGTACTTTTGTGGGCCTGGTCCCAATCGATCGCGAGCCTGATCCCGGCCCTCGCGCATTGCGAGGCAATGGCGAAGTTAGGGTTGAGCGGCGGAGCAGGATTGTCGGCCGGACTGAGCTGCATGCCTTCGACCGGGTCGTAGAGCTGGATCTCGTGGCGCCGGCACACCATCATCGAGTGCTCGGTCGCCCATTCCAGATTTTCGTAGCCGGTGAACTTGGCATTCTCGTCGAGCGGCCCGGCAAGCATCGTCTTGCAGGCGATAACGACGAGGATCGGAGGGATTTGCACGCCCATGGCTATGCCCCCCATTCCGGTGCCGCGCTTGGCAAGGGCGCAACCCAACTCGCCTCAGAGATTTGCGGTGGAGCCGTGGGCGGCTGTTTCGTTTCTTGAGCAGTGGCCTGTGCGGAGAGGAGCAGGCTCACCGTCGGCGTCAGCGTCTTCAGCATCGTTAGGGCCTCCTGATGGAGTTGAATAATCAACGCCACTTGCCAGCCGGTCCTTACGCCGGTTGGAACTTTGCCCTTGACGCATCCTCCATGTTGCAACGCGAAATAATCGCTGTGGTTCACCTAGCTCCAGACGACTCAATCCGGGGGTCAGGTCGCTACGCCTGCCGCGGACAGATCCTGTAAGCCTTTGCTCCTGCGAATCATTTCCGTTCCAATCGCTTTGTGTGGGGCTCTGCCTTCGCGTCTCGACGAAGTCAGCCGGCTCACAAGCACTATGTTGCAACGCAAAAAAGTGATTCGCAAGATAAAGCCAGCCTATGCCTAACGATGGCGCAGGAATAGAGCAGCCCGGCAACACTTTGCAGACTTTTGGCAGTGTGAAGGACAAAAATTGCCGGAATTGCACAATTTTGGAGCAGATATTAGCCGATATGCCGCCCTGCGCGTTGCACCCAAGACACAGATCAACAAGCCGCAGATCGGCCCCAAACCTGGCTAATTTTGTCGCAGGGCTGGCAGGTCGGGTGCGCCTCTCTCGATTTTCCCCTGCCCTATGCCCGCTCCCGGGTGCGGTCTAATATTCGGGGTTCGAGAGGGTCGGTGATGGCGAATGGTCACAAGCAGGCGGAGCTCGCCGCCGCTCGCGTGCTGCGCACCTTGGGCATCACGCCCGGCGAAGGGGACCTCCAGGCCGTCACCGAGATCGTCGAGATCGCGCTGCATGAGACCACGCGCGAGCAGGAGAAGAAGGAGCTCGCGCGCATCGCCGAAGTGCAGGCTTCGGCGCATCAACATCTCTCAAGGCTGCTGAATGCGTCTCCGGCGGTTATTTATTGCCGTCGCGCGACTGACGATTATCAGCCCACCTTCGTCAGCGACAGCATCGTCGATCTGTTGGACGTCACCCCGCGGGAATATTTCGAAAATCCCGACCTTTGGAAAGAGCGCGTCCACCCGGACGACATCCCGCGCATGAGCGACTGGATCGACCGTACATTCAGCGACACGACGCGTTCGATTGAATACCGCTTTCGCCGCAAGGACGGCAACTACTGCTGGGTTCACGACCGCCAGCACATTCTGCGCGACGATAAGGGCGAGCCCATTGAGATCATCGGTTCGTGGACGGATGTCACCGAGCGCAAAGAGGCGGAGGAGGCGCGCCTGGCGGCGCGGCAACGGCTCGACCTGCTGCTCAATGCTTCTCCCGCCGTGATTTATTGCCGCCGCGCCGCCGGCGATTTCGAACCGACCTTCGTCAGCGGCAGTATCACCCGCTTATTTGGCTGCACGCCACGCCAATATCTTGACAACCCATACCTTTGGCGCAGCCGAGTCCACCCCGACGATGTAGCGCGTATCAACGCCTGGGTTGATCGCATGTTCGAGAGCGACAAGCGCGCGCTCGAATACCGGATTCGCCGCGACGACGGCAGCTATTTCTGGGTCAATGACGAGCAGCACGTGGTGCGGGACGCGGAGGGTGTGCCCGTCGAGATCGTCGGCTCCTGGACCGATGTCACCGAGCGTAAGGAGGCCGAGGACGCGCGCGAGAGCGCTCGCCAGCGGCTCGACCTCTTGTTGAGAGCGGCGCCGGTCGTGGTCTACAGCTTCGCCGCGACAGGCGATTTCGCCCCCACCTTCGTCAGCGCAAGCCTGCATCATCTGCTCGGCTATCAACCCGACGAATATCTCAAGCATGCCGACTTTTGGCGTTCGCACGTGCACCCGGACGACCTGCCCGAAGTCGAGGCGAAGCAAGTCGAGCTGTTCCGCCACGGCGAGCATCTGGCCGAATATCGTTTCCGCAAGAAGGACGGCGCATATATCTGGGTGAGCGACGAGCAGCATCTCATTCGCGACGAGGAGGGACGTCCCGTCGAAGTGGTAGGCTCATGGAGCGATGTCGACGCCCGCAAGGCGGCTGAGCTGGCTTTTGCCGCGGCGCAACAGGAGCTGGAGAAGGCGACTGAGGCCGCACTCGAGGCCAACGAGGCCAAAAGCATTTTCCTCGCCAATATGAGTCACGAGATCCGGACGCCGATGAACGCCATCATCGGCTTGTCGCATCTTGCGCTGAAGACCGATCTCACGCCGCGTCAGCGCGACTACGTGCTTAAAATCAAGAGCTCCGGTCAGCACTTGCTCGGCATCATCAACGACATTCTCGATTTTTCGAAGATCGAAGCGGGCAAGCTCTCGATCGAGAATATCGATTTCGATCTCGACAAGGTGCTGGAGAATGTCGGCAACCTGATGAGCGAGAAGGCCTCGTCCAAGGGGCTCGAGCTGATCTTCGAGGTCGAACCCAACGTGTCGGCGCATTTCCGCGGCGACCCGTTGCGGCTCGGGCAGATCCTGATCAATTTCTGCAACAACGCGGTGAAATTCACCGAGAAGGGCGAGATTTCCGTCCAAGTTCACGTGCTCGAGGACGATCCGAGCAGCCAGCTTGTCGAGTTTTCCGTGAGCGACACCGGCATCGGCATGAGCGCGGACCAGATCGAGCGGCTGTTCCAGGCCTTCGAGCAGGCCGACGCCTCGACCACCCGCAAATATGGCGGCACCGGGCTTGGTCTCGCCATCTCCAAACAACTGACGGAACTGATGGGTGGTCACGTCTCGGTGGAAAGCACGCCGGGCAAAGGCAGCACCTTCCGCTTCACCGCGCGGCTCGGCAAGGGCGCGGCGACGGCGCGGCCGCGTCTGCTCCAGTCCGACCTGCGTGGCCGGCGCGTGCTGATCATCGACGACAACCCGCATGCCCGCGCCGTCTTGGCCAATATGCTCACCAACATGACCCTTGTCGCCGACGAGGCCGCCTCCGGCGCCGAGGCGCTCACCATGGTGCAGCAGGCGGCGCAAAGCGGCGAGCGTTACGAGATCGCCTTCATTGACTGGCAGATGCCCGGCATGAACGGGATTGAGACCGGCAGGCACATCCTGAAATTGCAGGACATCGACAATCCTCCGCACCTCGTGATGGTGACGGCCTACGGACGGGAAGAGGTGCTCAAGCAGGCCGAGGAATGCGGCTTCGAGAACGTGCTCATCAAGCCCGTCACCTCGTCGATCTTGTTCGATACCACGGTGGTGGCCCTGGGCGCCGACCGCGAGCACGCCGAACCGGCGCAGGCCGGGCCCTCCTTCGACATCTACCGCATGCGCGGCGCGCGCATCCTCTTGGTCGAGGACAATGAGATCAACCAGGAAGTCGCCATGGGCCAGCTCGAAGACGCCGAGGCGTTCGTCGACCTGGCCGAGAATGGCGAGATTGCGCTGAGGATGATCCGCCAGAATGACTACGACGCCGTGCTGATGGACATGCAGATGCCGGTGATGGACGGGGTCGAGGCGACGCGGGTCATCCGGACCGATCCGCGTTTTGCCAACCTGCCGATCATAGCCATGACCGCCAACGCCATGGCCGCCGACCGCATGGTTTGTCTCGAAGCGGGCATGAACGACCACATCGCCAAGCCGATCGATCCAGACCAGTTGTTCGGCGTGCTGCTCAGATGGATGAAACGTCCCGACGGCGACGGCAAGGTATCCGACGGCGCGAGGGCTCAGCGGCCCGAGACCGGCCCGCAGGGCCGCGAGCTGACCGTTCCCGGCATCGATGTGGCCGCCGGCCTCAAGCGCACCGGCGGTAATCGCCGGCGTTATGAGTCGCTGTTACGCAAATTCGCCGAACAGCAGGCCAACGCGGGCGCCACCATCCGTGCTGCGCTCGCCAACGGCGATGACGCCACCGCCGAACGCACGGCGCATTCCCTGAAGGGCGCGGCCGCGACGCTCGGCGCAAATGCCTTGGCCGAGGCTGCCGCGCGCGCTGAAACCGCCATCAAGTCGGGACAAGACGGCGGCGCTGCAATACAGGCCCTTTGTCTTGCGCTCGATCGCGCCCTCGCCAATGTCTGGGCGGCTATACCGGACAACAGCGGCAACGGGAACGGCCGCGCTTCGGGGGATCCCGCCAGCGTCCGCGAGCCGTTGATCCGCCTGAAACACTTGCTCGAATCCAACGACGGAGAGGCCGCCGACTTCATCGTCGACGCCAAGGCGCACCTGACCGGCGTGCTGACCCCGGCGGAAATCAAGGCACTCACCGACCAGGTCGGCAATTTCGATTTCGACGCGGCGCTGAAGAGTCTGTCTGGCATTGCGTCGCGCCTGTCCATCAACATCGAAGGCACATAGAAGGCGCATAAATGCCGGGGGCCGACAAAAAGCTGATCTTGATCGTCGACGACACGCCGACCAACATCGCCGTCGTATCCGGGCTTTTGAAGGATTCGTTTCAGACCAAGGTCGCCACCAATGGCGAGAAGGCGCTCGCCATCGCCACCGGCGCAGAGAAGCCCGACCTGATCCTGCTGGACGTGATGATGCCCGGCATGGACGGCTACGAGGTGTGCCGTAAGCTAAAGGACAATCCGGCGACGCGCGACATCCCGGTGATCTTCCTTACCGCCAAGACCGAGGAGATCGACGAGGAGAAAGGCTTTGACGTCGGCGCCGTCGACTACATCCACAAGCCGTTCTCCGGCCCCATCGTGCTGGCCAGGGTGCGGACCCAGCTTGCGCTGCAGGAGGCGTTAAGCGAAGCAAGAGAAGCCCGCAAGCAGGCCGATCAGCTCTTGCATGCGCTGCTGCCGAAGAAGGCCGCCGACGAGATCCGCTCGATCGGCACGGTGATCCCCCGCCGCTACGAGAATGTCGCCGTGCTGTTCTGTGACGTGACCAATTTCACCGCCTATTGCGACATGCACGAGCCCGAGGAAGTGGTTTCCCGGCTCGATGCGCTGTTCGTGATCTTCGAGCGCATCGCCGCCAAGCATGGTCTGGAGAAGATCAAGACCATCGGCGACGGCTTCATG
The DNA here is from genome assembly GCA_052039105.1 of Methyloceanibacter sp. Lineage (GTDB taxonomy): Bacteria > Pseudomonadota > Alphaproteobacteria > Rhizobiales > Methyloligellaceae > Methyloceanibacter. The sequence continues at coordinate 6,250 of JBQGDO010000108.1, read as the reverse complement.
GCTGCGGCGGGTCTGCTGCACCAGGTGGACGATCCGGTCGGACGCGCCGTGCGCTGCGGGCTGGAGATGACCTCGACCCTGATCGATGCGCATCTTGATTGGGAGGTGCGGGTCGGCGTGCATTCCGGCCCGGTGGTGGCGGGCGTCGTCGGCCAGGAACGCTACCAGTTCGACATTTGGGGCGACACCGTGAACGTCGCCGCCCGCATGGTGGGCATGAGCGCACCGGGCAGCGTCGCCGCCACCAAGGAGATTTTCGATCAGATCGCCTCGGCCTTCGACGGCGAGGCGCTCGGCGAGCTCGACGTCAAGGGCAAAGGCACGATTTCGGTATTCGGCCTGCGGGCCCGCGCGCACTGAGCATAACTATTTATCGAACGCCAGCAGGAACTCGCGCGTTTTCTCCCAGGCGCCGTGGTCGAACAGATCATTGTGTCGGCCATTCGTCAGCACCTCGATCTGCTTGGGTTCATTGGCGGCGCGATAATTGCGCCGCCCCATCTCCACCGGGATGACCTCGTCGTGCTTGCCATGCAGGATCAGCAGCGGAACTCTGACCCCGCCGATATGGCGCTCGATATTGTACTGGTCGGCGATCAAGAGGCTGAGCGGCAGCCAGAAATAGACCGATCGCCCGACTTCGACGGTTGAGGTGAGCGGCGCTTCCAGCACCACCGCTGCAACCGGCCGACCCGCCGCCAGCCGCACCGCCTGGCCCGAGCCGAGCGACTCGCCGAAAGCGACGATGCCCTCCGCAGGCACGCCAAGATCGCTCAGCCGGTCATAGGCGGCAATCGCGTCAGCGACATTGTTCGCCTCGGTCGGGCTCCCGCCTGAGCCGCCGTAACCGCGATTGTTGAGATAGAACACGCCGAAGCCGTCTTCGAGCATCATGGCGATCTTTGGCGCGCGATTGGCTGCGTTGGCGGCGTTGCCGTGGAAATAGAGGATGGTCGGCTTGCCGTCCTCGGCGGGTGCGTACCAGGCGACGAGCCTGGTGCCGTCTGAGGCGGCAAACTCGATCTCCTCCACCCGGTCGAGCCCGGTCGCTTGGGGCGGCACGCGCACCGGGTCGGGGAAATACATGAAGATGCGGTTGCCGAAATAGGCCGCCGCGCAAATCGCCAGATAGACGCCGGCCAGCCCGAGAATGAGACTCATGAGTTCCCGCCCCAGACCTTTCCGCGCCGTCACGGCCAGAAGCGTCCGCTCGCGCCAACCGCTACGGTGATAAGGCCGAGCACGAGATTGGTGGCGACGATCATGCGGATCTGATTGAGCTGCAGGGTGGCCTGGTCGAACGACCCGGCCGCGACCGCGCGCGAAAATCGAGGCCAGGGTGCGAAATAGAGATGCAGGAACAGCAAGGTCATGGCGATGCCGGTCACCTGCATCACATGGATATGCGGCCCGGCACCGGCGAAGCCGCCGAAGAAGGCGAACAGCATCCCATAACCGGTCGCCAAATGCACCGCGACGCTCGCCCAGACCCAAGGGAAGAAGCGGCCTAGCACGCGCTGCCAAAGCTGAAGCCGCATCGGCGCCGCGAGCGGTCCCGTCGCTGGGCGCAGCACCATATAGGCGAAGAACATGCCGCCCACCCAAACGACGGCGGCAAGCGCATGCAGCGCGGCCAGCAGGGCGAGGGTCAGGGTCATAGCCAAAACCTACACCAGAGGCGACCGCAGGGTCACAAACTCCTGAAGCACCGTGGAACGGTGCCGGAGTTAAACCGTTGTTTTGGCTGAATCGCGGGCGCAAACTTCACAGATGGAGGTTTCTGATGCCGCGGCTTGTCCTCCTGCGCCACGGCGAAAGCGTTTGGAACCGCGAAAACCGATTCAGCGGATGGACCGACGTCGATCTCTCCGAGGAGGGGGTCGAGGAGGCCAAGCAGGCGGCGGCTCTGCTCGAGGCGCACGACATTCAGTTCGATCATTGCTTCACCTCGGTGCTGAAGCGCGCGATCCACACTTTGTGGATCGTGCTCGACGAGCTGGACTTGGCGTGGCTTCCCGTGTCCTGCACCTGGCGGCTCAACGAACGCCACTATGGCGCGCTGCAAGGACGCAACAAGGATCAGATGCGCCGGGAGGTCGGAGAGGAACAGGTGCACAAATGGCGGCGGAGTTTTACCGCCCGCCCACCGCCTCTTGACGAGCTGGACGAGCGCCACCCGGCGAAGGACCCGAAATACGCAACGATGATCCCCCTTAGCGAGATTCCGGCCAGTGAGAGTCTCGAGGATACGCTTGCCCGCGTGCTCCCCTATTGGCAGGAGCACGTCGAGCCGCTCCTCATGCACGAGCGCACGCCGCTCGTCGCTGCCCATGGCACCAGCCTCAGAGGCATCGTCAAGTATCTGGAGAACATCTCGGATGCGGATATCGAGCGGCTTGAGATCCCGACCGCGAAACCGCTCGTCTATGAGTTCGATGAAGGACTGACTCCCGTCCGTTCCTTCTACCTGGAAGTAATGCCCAAGACGCGCCGGACGGCTCATTCTCGTTAGCAGGGAGGGAAATGGCGCCCCCTAGGGGTTTCGAACCCCTGTTTCCGGCGTGAGAGAAATGTTTCTGCATTCGCAGCTGTTCGCCACCGTCCACAAAAAGTCAATGAAAACAAAACCACCATTCGCAACTATTCGTCCTTGTACGCCCGAATTTGCCACGGTATATTGGGCATTCGTTGGGCATCCAACTGCTTCTGGGCCGCTTGCGGTTTTGAAAGTAAGGCAACATGGCACGCCGCGTGTTGGACAAATATTTGGATTCGAAGGACGCGCGCCGGCGCCTGAGCGCACGGGCCAAGCCCTATTTCCGCGCCATCGAACACGGACTGCATCTCGGCTATCGACGTCTTGCTAACGGTGCCGCGGGCCCCTGGATCGCGCGGCACTATCTCGGCGATCAGCGTTACGCCGAGGAGGCAATCGGTCATGCCGACGATCTCTCCGACGCCGACGGCGTATCCTGACCTATTGGCAGGCGGTGGAGGCCGCCCGCCAACGGATGAAAGTCCGCGTGCAGTCGGTCGCCGGCATCGTCGGCCCTTACACCGTCGCCGCGCCGTCACGGCCTATCTCGAATTTCTCGAGCTCAATCGAAGAACGGTTTATGACGTACGCAAGCGCATGGAGGCGCATATGCTGCCCCCGCTCGGCAAGATCGAGGTCGCCGCGCTCACGGCGGACAGGCTGCGCAAATGGCACGCAAGTTTGGCGCGCAAGCCCCCTCGCCTGCGCAGCAAGCCGGGCAAGCAGCAGAAGTATCGACCTTTTGGAGATGACGAAGACTCCCTGCGTCGTCGCCGCGCCTCGGCCAATCGATGCCTTGCCCAGCTGAAGGCCGCGCTTAACCTCGCTTGGCGCGAAGGCAAGGTCCCTTCCGACAAAGAATGGCGAAAGGTGAAGCCATTCGAGGGAGCCGATGCCGCGCGCATACGCTATCTCACGGTTACCGAATGCAAGCGTCTGCTCAGTGGCTGCGAGCCCGCCTTTAGGCAGCTGGTACGCGCGGCCTTGGAGACCGGTGCCCGCTATGGCGAGCTCACTCAGCTTCGGGTGGAAGATTTCAACCGAGACACCGGCACGGTCGCGATCCGCCTCAGCAAGACGGGCAAGCCCCGCCATGTCGTACTCACCGATGAGGGTGCCGCCTTCTTCGTGGGGCTTTGCGCTCGGCGCGCGGGGAGCGAGCCGATGCTGCTCAAGGCCAACGGCGGTATCTGGCGCAAAAGCCATCAATTGCGGCCGATTCTCGAGGCGTGCCGACGCGCCAAGATCGACCCTCCGATCAACTTTCATGCGCTGCGACACACCTGGGCAAGCCTCGCCACCATGAACGGCGTGCCGCTGCTGATCGTCGCCAAGAATCTTGGTCACACCGACACGCGGATGGTTGAAAAGCATTATGGCCATCTGGCCCCGTCCTACATCGCAGAGGCGATCCGTGCCGGCGCACCACGCTTTGGCAAGGTCACGTCCAACGTCCGCGCTCGGACGGCTGTTGCGGACCAAGGCCGGGGCTGAACGTCAGCGGCCTCGACCGAATACTCCGCGACGCAGCTTAACGCGCGGCTCCTGAGAAACTGAACGCAGCTGCATCAGCGACAGGTTGGTTGCCGCGGGCCCCTGCCGCGCACTGAAAATGCTGCATGCCAGAGCGCCTAGACACTGCGCCGAATCAGTTAAGCTGCTGATGGCTCCGGACAAGAGCCGCATAATTTCAGCCCCGGATTAGGGCACTAACTGAGCCCCGGCCGTTACCGGGGCTTTTTGTGTGCGTTCATCTAGGCTAGGATGGGTAAATCCAGCCAAAGGAAATTCCACCATGCTCATTCGTGTTGTCTCGGCCTGCCTTGCAGGCCTTGTTCTTGTCGCCTGTGACGACAATGGAAAGGACCAGTCGAAGCAGGCCAAGGCGCCAATATGTAAGGGCCTTAGCGAAACCGATTGTGCAGCAAAAACTGAATGTCAATGGGATGCTGAAAAGGATAAATGCCGAAGGAAGAAGGCGGACGACACAGCGCCTGAGACAACCTCACCAGAAACCACCAATCAGGCTCCGACATCGGAACCGACACCCGCGCCGGAAACTACTCCGACACCGAGTGCACCAGAGCAGACGCCAGCACCTGAAACGCCACAGTAGTCCGTAATTGGTTGTCGGATCACCCATTTCGTTCGCAGAGGCCTCGCGTTAAACCCAACCGGGACCTCTCTTGTGCGAGCGCCCCCTTGGGCCAATAGCGGCAACTGGGACACGAAGCGAATTCCATGAACAGTCCTGCCGAGTATCTATTCGGTCCCCACATTGCCTTGGCCAAAGCCTTCGCCCGCAAGCAGGGCTGGCGTGAATACGGGCGTGCGGCATGGAAAAAACGCGACGGCCGCGTGGTCTATTTCCTCTCTCTTCTAGTGCAGCTCGAGATCGTCTCGCGCGGCGAGATCGTGCACATCATCGGCAACGAGGAGGAAGCACTACCTGTTTTGCAGCACCTTAGCGCGATTGCCGTATGTCACGCTGAGGCGGTAAGCTGACCACAGCCATTGCGGGGGGACACTCTAGAGGGAGTTCCGCAATGACAGATCAGGCGAAAGAAGTTGCCTTTCAGGAATGTATGGAGGTCGACGCTGCCAGCGTCGCGAGGGGGGGGGTGATCCAGGACTACATTGGCCCCGATCACAAGGTTCTCGACATGCAGCGATTCCATTCCTCGCTAACGAACGCCATAAGGCGAGCTCGCGAGCAAGGGCAGACTGATCGCGCCGGAGCCTTCAGCGGCGAATTCCTCGATGGTGGCGTATAGCGACACCATAAGCCGAAGAGGCTAAGACCGACTAGTTGTTGTCGAGAATGAAAGTGACCAGCATGTTGACGCGGTAAGCCTCGATTTTGCCGTTGCTCACCTCGACTTTCTGTTCCTTGATCCAAGCGCCCTCGATGTTGTGGAGCGTTTTGTCGGCCTTGGCGATGCCTTTCTCGATAGCGTCCTCAAAGCTTTTCGTGGAGGTGGATGTGATTTCAATGACCTTGGCGACAGACATGGATGCTAATCTCCTGCAAAGCGAAATGCTTATATCGGGTGCAGAGCGTGAACCGCTACAGGTTAGCAAAGAGAAATCGGTGCGCGTATATTTTTCTGCAATGAGTAAATAGGCGGCCTCGCTAGAGATAACTCACTGACTCGACCCGAGAAGCGCCGCAGCCAGTCGCAGCTGGAGGCAGGCTCAGGCCAGAAGAGGGTTGGTCCGGTGATATAGCGTTAGGCGGTCGGCTGGGGGCCAAATCCGATCGGCTGTTTTTCGGGGCTGTTTCTTATCTTCAACGCTAGAGGTGGGAAGCGCATGTCCTAACGGCTGACTCGCTTTCCCAACCGGGGTCGGCTCTTCGTCGCCGAAAACGCCGAGCGTGTAGTGAATAGCAGAGTACCAAAAAAAGCCCCCGACCAAGAAGGTGGTTACTTGGCCGAGGGCTCCACCGAAGGGGTGACCGCAGGGTTTCGATCACCATAAGCTTCATAGCAGAAAAGCCCACCCGAGTCGTTTTTTGGCACTGCTGCGAAGTGTTGCCCACCGGTAGGCTGTTGCGCCTTTCCAATCGTTGGCTTCAATCATTTCTCGGGGAAGAGGACGCCGACCGGGACGAGCAGCACGTTCACGACCGGCATAAGCACCAACCCCAGCAAGAACCCGAAGACAGCATCGAACAAGGCGGTGACGAGCCAGACGATCGCACCGGGGCTGCTT
>JBQGDO010000107.1:0-7217 GCA_052039105.1 Methyloceanibacter sp. | reverse complement strand
CTATCTCGGCAACATGGGGCTGGTGCAGGGCATTAACTCGGGCGACCCGTTCTTCAATCGCCTCGGCACCACGGTGAACGAGAAGACGTTCTGCGCGTCGGGCTCATCCACGGCCTGGCTGCTCACGGTCGGGCCGACCGGCGGCGTCGATCCCGAGAGCTTCATTCATGCGCGTTACATCGTGATCTGGGCGTGCAACTCGATCTCCACCAATCTGCACCATTGGCCGTTCGTACTCGAGGCGCAAAAGCGTGGCGCCAAGATCGTAGTGATCGATAGCTATCGCTCACGCACCGCCAAGGCCGCCGACTGGCATATTTGCCCGCGGCCCGGCACCGACGGCGCTTTGGCGATGGGGATCATCAACTCGATCATCCAGCAGGGGCTGATCGATCAGGACTATGTCGAGCAGCACACTTACGGGTTCGAAGAGCTGAAAAAGCGTGCGGCCGAGTTCACGCCCGACTACGTGGAGAAGATCACAGGGGTCAAGGCGGCCGACATCGCGAAATTCGCGCGCGAGTTCGCCACCATCCAGCCGTCCGTCATTCGCCTCGGCGTCGCGCTGGAGCGGCACGCGGGCGGCGGGCAGGCGATCCGCGCGGTGTGCGCGCTTCCGGCGCTGGTCGGATCGTGGCGGCATGTCGGCGGCGGCCTGTTGCAGATGCCGCTATGGGATTTCCCGGTGGACTGGATGAAGGTGTCGCGCGGCGATTGGATCAAATCCGGCACGCGGGCGATCAACAATCTGAGACTCGGCGCGGCTCTGACCGGCGAAATGAAGCGGGATCCGCCGATCAAGAGCCTGTTCGTGTTCGGCACCAATCCGGTGAGTCAGGCGCCCGAGACCAACAAGATCGTCAAGGGACTGCAGCGCGAGGACTTGTTCACCGTCGTCGCCGAGCACTTCCTCACCGACACGGCAAAATATGCCGACATCGTGCTGCCCGCAGCCATGGCCGGGGAGGCCGAGGACATGATGTGGTCCTGGGGGCACTTCTATTTCACCTACAATCAGAAAGCCGTCGATCCTCCCGGCGAATGCAAGCCGACATCCGAGATGTGGCGGCTGCTTGCCAAGGAGATGGGCTTCGACGATCGCGTCTTCAAAATGACCGACAGCGAGCTTGCAGCTCATTACATCAATTGGGACGACCCCAAGATGGGCGGCATCGACATGGAGCATTTCAAGGTACACGGCTACTACAAGATCGACGTCGGCTCGGCGGATACGCGCGCGCCGCACAAGGACGGTAAGTTTCCGACCGCGTCGGGCAAGGTCGAGTTCCTGCTGCACGACGCCAAGAACTTCGTCGCCGGACCGTTCCGCGCCATGTTTGAGGGCGATCAGGACGGCACGCCGGTCGATCCGTTGCCGGGCTATGTGCCGAATCGCGAAGCCCCGGACACAAACCCGGAGCGCGCCAAGCTCTACCCGCTCAGCATCATTTCGCCGAAGAGCCACGGCTTCCTCAACTCGTGCTACGCCAACGAGACGCACAAGATCAAAGGCCAGGGCGAGCAATTCGTGCTGATCTCGCCGGCCGATGCCGCCAAGCGGAATATCCGCGAGGGCGACCCGGTGCGCGTCTACAACGACCGCGGCGATTTCGAAGCCGTGGCCAAGGTCACCGACGATGTCAATTCCGGGATCGTGGTGGCGACGCTGGGCTACTGGCGGAGCCTCAACCGCTCAGACGGATCGGTGAACTCGATCTCATCCGATGCGCATTGCGGGCTCGGCCGCGCGCCGACCTTCTCCGACAATCTGGTCGAGGTCGTGCGCGTGAATTGACAGCGGCTGATCTCTCCGGTGCAACGCGGGTTGAACGCGCCGGGCGCGCCGCAGGAGTCGTTTTTTCCAATGATCCAAACAAAAAAGCCGGCGCGGCCGAAATTTCCTGCCGAGCGATTTGACGCGCTTGCTACGCCGTTCAAGCGGTTTCTCCACACCGAGGCGGCGGGCGGCGTGGTGCTACTGCTGGCGGCGGTTGCCGCGCTCGTCATCGCCAATTCGGCCTTCGGCCCCGCTTTCGAGGCCTTTTGGCAGACGCCGATCGGCCTCAGCGTCGGCGATATCCAGTGGACCCATTCGCTGCGCCATTGGATCAATGACGGCCTGGTGACCTTGTTCTTCTTTGTCGTCGGGCTCGAGATCAAGCGCGAGATCGTCACTGGCGAGCTGAGCAAGAAAGGCGCGATCGCGCTTCCGCTTGCCGCCGCGCTTGGCGGCATGCTGGTCCCGGCTGCCATCTATCTCGCCATCGCCTCGGAGGCGCCGTCGGGGTGGGGCGTGGTGATGGCGACCGACATTGCCTTCGTGGTCGGCTGCATGGCGCTGCTCGGCAAACGCATCCCAGACAGTCTGCGCGTATTTCTGCTGGCACTCGCCATCATCGACGATATCGGCGCGATCCTGGTGATCGGTATCGGCTACAGCCATGGCTTTCACCTCGTGCCCTTCCTGCTGGCGCTGGCCGGACTCGGGGTGACCGCTCTCATGCAGTGGCTCGGTGTCCGGCCGGTCTCAGCCTATTGGGTGGTGGGATTTCTCACCTGGGCGGCGCTGCACGAATCCGGCATCCATCCGACCATCGCCGGCGTCGCGCTCGGTCTGCTTACGCCCGTGCGGCCCTGGGTCGATGAGACGAGGTTCGATCATTTCCTGGCTTGGGCGAGCGAGGCGATGGGCCGAGCTGACGGCCAGCCGCCGGAGGAAGTGCGGCGGGCGGTGGCGCGGGCGGCAAAGGAAAGCATCTCACCGCAGCGGCGGCTGGAGAATAGCGTGCATCCTTGGTCGGCCTTCGTCGTGCTGCCGCTATTCGCGCTCGCCAATGCCGGGGTTGCCGTCGAGGCGGTCGACCCGTTCAACGCCATCACCATAGGCGTTATCGCCGGCCTTGCCGTTGGCAAGCCCGTCGGCATCTTCCTGTTCGCCTGGGTCGCCGTGCTGCTGAGGATCGCACGAAAGCCGCAAGAGATCGGCTGGGCGCATATGCTTGGCGCAGGCATGTTGGCCGGTATCGGCTTCACCATGGCACTGTTCATCGCCAATCTCGCTTTCTCCGGATTGGCGCTCGAATCGGCGAAATTCGGCATCCTGCTCGCATCGTTGATCGCCGGCGTGGCCGGGATGGTCGTGCTTCTCGCCGTCACGACAGGCAAGCGAACGGCGAATGCGAGCTGAGGCAGGCGGCTATTCGACGCCCGCGCCGGTTTTGGCAGTCACCTCTTGCAGGACGGTGAAAGTTTCGAGCTCGGGATGGCCGAGATAGAGCGGCTTGTTGGCGCCGGTCCCACCATGCGCTTTTCGGAACGCCTCCGACCGAGTCCAAGCCAAGAACGCTTCCTCCGACTGCCAGAGCGAATGCGAAGCATAGAGCACGTGATCGTCTCGCTCGGGTCCCTTCAGCAGGTGAAAGGCGATGAAACCCGGAACGCCCGTTAGGTGACTGTCCCGGGTGAGCCAGACCTGCTCGAAATCGCGCTCGGCTCCTTTCCGCACTTTGAAGCGGTTCATGGCGATGAACATGCCTGCTGGCTCCTTTCTGGTCGGCTCGATAACATCTGCTTCGCCAAGCGTTTAGCTTGTGCCAAGGGACACGGACAGCGACAATTGCGCGCCGTCAATAAACCGTCCGGCAACGGCTCCTATATAGGCAGTTAGCGAACCCGCCCAGCAGAGGAGACCCTCCCATGAACAAGGACGTGAAAGAGCGCCGCAAGGCGCCGCTGCAAACGCCGACCGATCTCGGCGACAATGCCCGCCGCGACATCACCGGCACGCTCAATGCGCTGCTCGCCGACGTGTTCGCTCTCTATCTCAAGACCAAGAATTTCCATTGGCACGTCAGCGGGCCGCATTTCCGCGACCTCCATTTGCTGTTCGACGAGCAGGCCGACGAACTATTCGCCATGACCGACGAGATTGCAGAGCGCGTGCGCAAGATCGGCGGCATCACGCTGCATTCGATCGGCAACATCGCACGACTCCAGCGCATCCCGGACAACGACGCCGAGTTTGTCGATCCACTCGACATGGTGGCCGAGCTGAGGTCGGACAATCAGGCGCTGATCGCCTCCATGCGTGAGACGCACGATCTGTGCGACGAGGAGAACGATGTGGCGACAGCCAGCCTAATCGAAAATTGGATCGACCAGGCCGAGAAGCGCGTGTGGTTCCTATACGAGACAGGCCGGCGCGGCGATCCCGGCGGCCACTAGCGGAGACGTCGCGAGTCGGGCGAGGCCCGAAGCGGTTCATTGCGTCGAGCGCGGCGACTGTATAGGAACAGGGTCCCGCCAACAGTCCGCGCCTCGTAATGGCCCTTTTTCGCCGAGCCCGCTCGACATTCCAACGTTTTGCCGAGTCCGAAGCATCCGGCGGCCTTGTGCTGATGGCGAGCGCGGCGCTCGGCATGGCCGTGGCGAATTCCTTCCTTGCCGACGACTACGCGTATTTTCTGCACAGCGAGATCGGGGGCCTCTCCGTCCTGCATTGGATCAATGACGGGTTGATGGCGCTGTTTTTCTTGCTGGTCGGGCTCGAGATCAAGCGCGAGCTCGTCGCTGGCGAGCTCGACAGCTGGCCGCGCCGCGCGCTGCCCTTCATCGCGGCGCTCGGCGGCATGGTCGCCCCGGCGATCATCTTCCTTGCGGTGAACTGGAACAGCCCGGAGACCTGGCGCGGATGGGCGATTCCGACCGCGACCGATATCGCCTTCGCGCTCGGCGTGCTGTCTTTGTTCGGATCGAGAATTCCGAACTCGCTCAAAGTCTTTTTGACGTCGCTTGCCATCATCGACGATCTCGGCGCGATCCTGATCATCGCTATCTTTTATGCATCGGACCTTTCGGCCATGGCGCTAGGGCTTGCGGGACTCATTACCGCCGCTCTGGTCGCGCTCAATCTGTTCGGGGTGACGCGACTTGCGCCCTATCTCCTATTAGGCGCGCTGCTCTGGGCATCGATGCTGTTCTCCGGCGTTCACGCCACGCTTGCCGGCGTGGTGCTGGCCATGACCATTCCGCTTGGCGCGCCGGCGGCCGGCCAGGGTCACGCCTCAGGCTCGGCCCTCTATCGACTCGAAGATGCGCTCGGCCCTTGGGTCGCTTTCGTGGTGGTGCCGCTGTTCGGCTTCGCCAATGCCGGCGTTTCGCTCGCGGGCGTAAACCTGGAAATGATGCTTGCGCCGCTCTCGCTCGGCATCGTGCTTGGCCTCTTCATCGGCAAGCAACTCGGCATCATGACATCCATCGTCGCGGCGCATCGGGCCGGGATCATCCAGCTCCCGGCCGAGGCCACGTGGCGCGAGGTTTATGGTGTCGCCATTCTGTGCGGCATCGGCTTCACCATGAGTCTTTTCATCGGCTTGCTCGCTTTTGATGATCCGGAACGTGAATCCATGGTCAAGCTCGCGGTTCTGACCGGCTCTTTGCTGTCGACCCTGGCCGGCGCCGCGGTGCTCTTGCTGCGGAGGCCAGCGACAGGGGCTCAGGCGTCGATCCCGCGATAACCGTAAAGCCAGTCGAAGCGCTTTAGAGCGTGCGCTTCGCTCCGCCGCGTGAGGAGGAGATTGCGGAGGAGACGCGACACTCCGCGCAAATGGTAGAGCCGCCCGTAGCTGCGCGAGAGACGCTCGATGCGCGCCGCGCGTGGCCGCCGCAATGCCTCATAGCGGCGAAGGGCGGCGGACAGATTATCCGGCCCCGCAGCGATGCAGGCGGCAAGCGTGAGGGCGTCCTCGACGGCAAGCGCTGCGCCTTGCGCAAGATAGGGCAGCACGGGATGCGCGGCATCGCCGAGCAGCGCGACGCGGCCAGACGTCCAGGCTCTGAGATCGGCGATGCTGTAGAGCGACCAGCTGCGCCAGCTCGGTGCGCTTTCCAGCAATGATTTCGAATCCTTGGACCAGCGCGCGAAGTTTGCGAGTAAAGAGTCGGAGCTTCCCGGCTGGTTCCAGCCCTGGAGCGCGGCGCCCCCCTCAGTGACGGCGACGATGTTGAGCTCATCCCCGCCGCGAACCGGGTAATGCACGAGATGGCTGCGCGGCCCAAGCCAGAGCCCGACGATTGGGGCATCGAAGGGTGAGGGGAGAGCTTTGCGCGGCAGAAGCGTGCGCCATGCAGTGTGGCCGGTGAAGCGCAGGCTGGCCTCCGGCATGATGAGGGGCCGGATTGTCGACCAAAGCCCGTCGGCGCCGATCAGGGCGGTGCCCTTGGCCTCAGCGCCATCGTCTGCGCGTGCAACGACATCGGTTGCTTGTGCGTCGAGCGCATCGATGGAGAAACCGGGCTTGAGCGTCACGCTGGAAAGGCTACGCGCGACCGCGTAAAGCCCGGCATGCAGATCGGCCCGATGCAGGGTGACATACGGGGCGCGGTAGCGTTGCTCGGCGTGACCGAGCGGTACCGAACTCAGCCTGCGTCCGGTCAGCCCGTCGAAGATCGCGATTGCCTCGGGCCTGAAGGCCGCCGCTTCGATCGCATCGAGCGCGCCAAGCGACGCGAGCGCGCGTGTCGCGTTCGGGCCGAGTTGAATGCCCGCGCCGGATTCTTCGATGAAACCCGACCGCTCCAGCACCTCGCTTTCGATGCCGCGCTGGCCGAGAGCGATCGCCGCCGTAAGCCCGCCCACGCCGCCGCCAGCGATGAGAACCCGGTCTGCATGCCTCGGCATGGATCAGGCTGCGGGCGCGCCCGGCGGTGCAGTCGCCGCGTAAAGGCAGGAGGGAGGGTCGCTCTCGGTCTCGCTCAGCGCGCGGTCATGCACGAACAAGGTCGAGCAATAGGGGCAGACGATCTGAGTGTCGCTTCCCATATCGAGAAAGACATGTGGATGGTCGTAAGGCGGCGTCGCACCCATGCATTGGAATTCCTTGACGCCGATGCTGATCCGGTGGACGCCTTTGTCGTTCACGAAATGCGGCACGAGCGTTTGGGCCATGGGTCTCGCCTTGCGAATGCGGGGCGAGCATAGTGACCCCGGCGGCAAAGCGGTAGAGAAAGAATGCAGAGCTTCAATTCGGACGGCGTGCGGATTGCCTTTACCGACGAAGGGGAAGGGGAGCCGATTCTCCTGATCCATGGCTTTGCTTCCAATGTTGCGACCAATTGGCGCGACGCGCATTGGCTGCGCACTCTAACCGGGGCTGGACGCAGGGTCGTCGCGTTCGACAATCGCGGGCACGGCCAAAGCGAGAAGCTGTACGACCCGG
>JBQGDO010000106.1:0-3236 GCA_052039105.1 Methyloceanibacter sp. | reverse complement strand
CCATGCCCTGCGCGTATCCGGTCCGGATCTGCTGAAACTCCGCCGCCGGCGTGTTCTGCGCGGTGATGCTCTTGAGCGCCAGGATGTCGTCGACGGCCCTCCAGTCGGCGTGCTCCACGATGGAATAGTGGTAGTAGTCCTTGGCCTCTTTCTTGGTCGGCCGGCAGGTGATGACGCCGACGGTATAGACGCCGAGCTCCCTGCCCTGCTCCTTGGCCTGGGTCTTGGCGGTCGCGACCTTCTGCGCGGTCTCATCGAGCGACGTGCGCGACGCCTGCAGGAAGAACGCATCGCAGTTGCGGATCGCGAAGGCCTGTCCCACCGGCGAGGCGCCGGCATTCATGATCACCGGCCGGGCGCCGCCGAAGGGCTTCGGCTTGCCGCGAATGCCCGTCATGTTCAGGTACTTGCCGCGGAAATCGAAATCCTCCTTGTCCGACCAGATCATCTTGATGACGTCGATCCATTCCTGCGCATACTCGTAGCGGGACTCGTGATCGCGCTGCTGGACGCCGAACATCGCGAACTCGCCCTCGTTCCAGCCGACCACGATGTTCAGGCCGAACCGGCCTTCGCCGACGTGATCGGCGGTGACCATCTCCTTGGCAGCAATGACGGGATGGAACAGCGGCGCATGCACCGTGCCGAACACCGTGACGCGCCTGGTCGAGGCGAGCAGGCCGGTCGCCCAGGTGATGGTCTCGAGCGTTGCCCCCTGGTAGTCGGTGTCGCCGCCATAGCCCTTCCAGCGCCCGATCGGGAGAAGGAAGTCGAGGCCGGCGTCGTCGGCCATCCTGGCGAGCTTGAGATTGTCCGGCCAGCTCCCCGACCAGCGCTCGGGGACCAGGGTGACCGCGCGCCCGGATGAGCAGTTCGCCCCGAACAGGCCGATCTTGAGCTTGTTCGCATTGTGCATCGACATGCGGTCATGTCGGGATGGCGCGGGAGCGAGCACGGTTCCTCCTGAAGTCCTGTTCGATGGCCGACCCAGATCGCGACGAAATTAGCCCATGGCCGCCGCGCTTTGAAGGGACGCTCGCATGAGCGCATGTTCCGGCGAAGTGGGTACCGGTTCGCCGCCAAGAACATGCGCCACCGAGCATTCTAGAGCGCGTCCCGATTCCGAAGGAGCGGGACACGCTCTAGTCGGTTGCCACCGAAAAGCACAACGGTGACAATTGCCGCAACGAACAACAATAGGCTGCGGGAGGAATCATGACGCCGGCCGTCCGACTTTCTCTATTTGCGCTTCTGGCGATCTGGACATCGGGCGCCGCCGCCGCCGAGGACCTTTCCGCGAGCTTCCCCAACCGGGCGATCCGGCTGATCGTGCCGTTCCCCGCTGGCGGGCCGAGCGACATCGTGGCACGCATCATCGGGCAGAAGATGAGCGAGGACTGGGGGCAGCCGGTCGTGATCGAGAACCGCCCCGGCGCCAATACCATCATCGGCGCGCAGGCCGCGGCCAAGGCACCGCCCGACGGCTATACGTTGTTCATGGCGATCGACTCGACGCTGGTGATGAACCAGTACCTGCACAAGAGCCTGCCCTACGACCCGCTCAACGATTTTGCGCCGATCACGCTGACCGCCAAGACCGTCTCGGTGCTCACGGTGTCCGCGCGTGGACCCGCGTCGGTGAAGGAGCTGATCGCCAAGGCGAAGGCGCAACCGGGCAGGCTCAATTACGGCGCCGGCACCATCACGGCGCAGTTGATGGGCCACCTGTTCCACAAGGCGGCGGGGCTCGACATCGTCTACGTGCCGTTCAAGGGCACGCCGGAGACCGTCAACGGGCTGCTGACCGGAAGCGTGGAGCTCATCTACGCCGCCAACCAGATCGTGGCGCCGCTGATCGCGAACGGTCAGGTGCGGGCGCTGGCGAAGCTCGATCGCGACGCGCCGCCATCCATGGCCGGCATCCCGACCCTGTCCGACGCGGCCGGCCTGCCCGATCTCGACGACATCTCGGTCTGGCTCGGGCTCGTTGCGCCCAAGGGCACCCCCAAGGCGATCATCGACAAGATCCAAGCCGAGGTCGTGAAGGCTCTGACCGATCCCGCCGTCAAGGAGAAGTCCGAGCGCATCGGCAATTATGCCGTCACCAGTACGCCCGACGAGTTCGCCGCCTTCATTCGCAAGGAGGCCGATCGCTGGCAGAAGGTGATCAAGGATGCCGCCATCAAGATCGATTGAGGGAAAGCCATGGACATTCGTTGGATCGCGCTCGCATTGCTGTCGGCGCTGGCGACGGTGACCGCCGACGCGCAGGAGCGGCCGGACGCCTTTCCCAGCCGGTCGATCAAGATCGTCGTGCCGTTCCCCGCCGGCGGCCCATCCGACGTGCTCACCCGCATGATCGGCCAGAAGATGACCGAGAATTGGGGCCAGCCGGTGGTGATCGAGAACCGGGTCGGCGCCAATACCGTGCTCGGAGCCCAGCAGGTCGCCAAGGCCGCGCCCGACGGCTACACGCTGCTGATGGCGATCGACTCGACCTTGAGCATGAACCAGTACCTCTACCGCACCCCGCCCTACGACCCCTTTGTCGACTTCGCTCCGATCACGCTCACCGCGAAGAGCATGGTGTTCATGTACGTCAACGCGGCAAGCGACTACAAGAGCGTGAAGGACGTGATCGCGAGCGCCAAGGCGCAGCCGGGCAAGCTGAACTACGGCGCCGGCACCATCACCAGCCAGCTCATGGGCCACCTGCTCGACAAGGCCGCGGGGATCAGGACGGTCCTGCTGAAATACAACGGCAGCGCGCAGGTCGCGCAAGGGCTGCTGACCAAGAGCGTCGATTTCACCTTCGACGGATCGTCGGCGTCGATGCCGTTGGTGCAAAGCGGGCAATTCCGTGCCCTGGCGAAATTCGACAGCCGTCCATTTCCGGCTTTGCCCGACCTTCCGACCATCACGGCGGAACTGCCGAACTACGAGGAGATCACGGTCTGGCTTGGGCTGGTCGCGCCCAGGGGCACGCCGGCCGCCGTCGTCGACAAGCTGCAGGCCGAGGTGGTGAGGATCCTCGCCGATCCCGCCATCAAGGCGAAGGCGGACGCCGCGGGCCTGTTCCCCGCCACCAGCACGCCGGCGGAATTTTCAGCCTTCATCCGCAAGGAGGCCGAGCGCTGGTCCACGGTCGTGAGGGAAACCGGGTTGAAGTACGATTGATCGCGGTCAGCGAGACCCGCTCGGGAGGACATGCCGATGCCCGCAACTCGTGTCGTCTC
>JBQGDO010000105.1:0-2677 GCA_052039105.1 Methyloceanibacter sp. | reverse complement strand
ACAATGCGGTGCAGATCCACGGCGGCAATGGATTCGCATTGGAGTATCCGGTTTCGCGCCTGCTGTGCGATGCCCGCATTCTCTCGATCTTCGAAGGGGCGGCCGAAATCCAGGCGCAGGTGATTGCCCGTCGGGTCAAGCCCGATGAGCGCGCCGCCGGGCCTGTATCGGCGAGCAGCGACGATCTATCGCGGGCGAAGCGTCGCACGCGGGCACAGGAACCGTCAGGAAAAAACAATTAAGATAGCTGTTGACAAATCATTCGCACTGATATAAACATGAATCATCCCCGCGCGGCGAGGGCGTCTTCCGGAGACGGTCCCTGACGACGGCGCGGGAAGCGGCGTCCCTGCGAGCGGGCTCGTGACCCGCGCCCGGGGCGGCTTCGGAATCCCCCACGGGCACTAACTAGTTTCTGTCGCGAAACGCACAATAGGCAAGAGAATTGCGGGTTTGTGGGCGATTTTGGCCGCTTGGTTTATGGTTGACAAGTGCGTGTGGCATCGTTCACACATGCTCATGAGCAAAGGCGAATCACCCTCTGATGTGGTGCGCTGGGTGGAGAGTCGAGCGGCGGGGGTTTGGCCTGCGATCCTCGGCTCGCTCAGTTTGCGCCGCGCACCATGCGTACGCGGGAACTGCTCGGCTTGCCGCTCGGGCGAACAACACCAGAGTTTTGTGCTGTATGGACGCCTGAGAGGGCGGCGGTTTTCGGTCTACGTCCCGGAAGAGCTTGTGCCCGAGGTTCGCCGCTGTTTGGAGAACGGGCGTGCGCTGCAGGAGGCGTTGTACGAGGCGGCGCCGCGATACATCAAAGCGCTGAAGCGCGCGCGAGCCACGGGCTGAGCCGTGTCGCGATCGGCGAATCCACAGATCAGCTTCGCCGACTGGGAGTTGTTGCAGCAGGGACTGGTTCTGGAGCCTGTCCTGCGGGCGATCGCCGACTTTCTCGACGACCACGCGGAGATGATCGAGCCGATCCGGTGCGATCTTCGACGAGGTCTGAAGAACCCTGACACGGGTCGCAAGGGGCTGACGCCGCAACAGGTCCTGCGTTCGCTGATCCTGATGCGCGTCAAGAACTGGGATTATCGCGAACTGCGCGAACGGATTGCTGACGGATGCACGCTGCGCCGGTTCGCCGATTTCCACTGCCAACCGGTGCCCAAGCACGATGCGTTCAACCGGGCGTTCATCCGGCTCACCCCGCCGACCCTCAGGCTGGTCAACGAGCTATTGGTGCAGGCAGCCGTTGCCATGGGGTTGGAAGATGGCAGCAAGCTGCGCGTCGACACGACGGTCGTCCAGACCGACATTCATCATCCAACCGACAATACGCTCCTGTGGGACGTCGTACGGGTGGTGACGCGGCTGGTCGGCCGGCTGGCCAAAGCAATTGGCCGACGAATCAAGGAGTTCCGCGATCGCACGCGCGCGGCGCGGCGACGGATGCAAGCGCTCCAGCGGATGACCACGACCCAGCGGCCGACGCAGCAAACCGGCAAGTATCGCGAGCTCATCGGCGTTGCCGAGGAGGTCGTGGAGTGCGCTCGAGCGGCGCTGTGGGATACCCGGAAGATGCGCGGCAAAGACCTGCTTTGCGACCTGGCGATCGAGGAGCTACGCCGCGAGATCGACCACTATTGCGGTTTGGGAGAGCGGGTGGTCGATCAGGCGCGCCGTCGCGTGCTCTATGGCGAGCAAGTTCCCAATGCCGAGAAGATCTATTCAATTTTTGAACCCCACACCGATCTGATCAAGCGCGGCAAGGTGCGAACTCCCGTTGAGTTCGGCCACAAGATTTTCATCGCCGAAAGCGCGCATGGTTTGATCACCCAGTACGAAGTGCTGAGCGGGAATCCATCCGACGAGGACCATGTTGAGCCTTCGCTGAGACGCCACAAAGAGGCCTTCGGTGGTGTGCCGCGACTGTACAGTTCTGATCGGGGCTTTTTCAGCGACAAGAACGTGACGGCGTGCCGGCAAGGCGGCGTCGAGGTGGTATGCATCCCGCAGCGTGGCGGCAAGAAGACCGTCGAACGCGAGGGATACGAAAAGAGCTCGGCGTTCAAGAAAGGCCAGCGTTTCCGCGCTGGCATCGAGGGCCGTATCTCCGTCTTGTTCCGTGGGCGCGGTATGAAGCGGTGCCTCGCCGAAGGCCGTGAGCGTTTCGAGCTATTGGTCGGCGCCGCCGTGTTCGCCAACAATCTGCTGACGATCGCGTCCTTGCTGCTGGCACGATCGTCAGCTAGACGACGCGCTGCCTGAAGCGCCAATCCAACTCACCGCGACTGCACGTCTCGCATCACGTCGCTACAATGCGCGCTCGGGTCTGAAACCCAATCGCTCTCGCGAAGTTGGTTTCGACAGCAACCTAAGATAAATGCCAGATGGCTGTTTTTGCTGACATCTCGTTCGCACTCCGGCAAAAACATGCGTTTCGCGACAGAAACTAGTCTAGCGGAGGCGAAGCCGGTTGTTCGTGGCCCGTGGTCAGGGCCGTCACAGTCCATTCCCACGATCGTTCCGCCAGCACTGCGGCGCCGGTCACGGCGGCGGCGATGTCCGGCTGGGCCGTTGGTCGGGAAGTGTGAGCTGGTTCACAAGTCGATCGCGACGGACGTTGTAGAATGCCTCAAGTCAAAGGCCGACAAAGCGAGAGACGACCATGATGAAC
>JBQGDO010000104.1:0-10961 GCA_052039105.1 Methyloceanibacter sp. | reverse complement strand
AGCCGTGCCTCGCGCTTAGCTGTCATTTATGTGCGCTTTATCCTCCCCGCGGCGCTGGCGGCACGCTTCGGCATGAATGCGCTCGCCGACCGCCTCTATGCGCACATGTTGGTCGCGCTTGCCGCCGCTTATGTCCCGGAGCGAGCCCGCGCGCTGACGCGCCTCATGGCTCGACCTTGATGGTCAAAGTCGCGGTCCGGGCGGGCGGCTTGTCCGCCTCCCAAGGCCGGCCGTAGACAAAGACGGCTTCGGCCGCTCCCGCCTGCTCGGCTTTGAGGACAAACAGCTGCTCGGCGGGCGCTCCGGCAACCGGCGGGCCGTCCTTCGGCTTGCCGCTCGCAGCGAAGCGGCTTTCGAGCAGGACGGCCACGTTTTGATCCACCGACTTCAGGCGCCAAACATAACCGGCCGAAGGCCGCGCCGGGAGCCGCACATGCAGCGTGGCTCCCGGTTTGACGCTGACCGCGAGCGAGTTCCGCTCGCCGTCGAAAACGATCTCTTTCACGTCTTCCGCGCGCACGACGGACAGCGACCCCGCGATTGCCGCCATCGCCAAAGTAGCGACGGTCAGTGCAAAACGCCTAGCCACGGCGCGGTATAAGTTCCATCATTCTGCGGGTGCAGCCTCACCGGAAACCGGCGCGGCCGGCGAAGCGCCCGCCTCCCTGAGCGAGCTGATCTCCTCACGACCGAGCGCGTCCTGCGCGGCGAGAATGGCAAGCAGGTGATGGCCGATGAGGTTCGCCCCATATTGCACCTTGCCGAAGCCGCGCGTGCCCCAGCCGGTGCCCCAGGAATTTTTGATCTCCCAGGCTTGCTGATTCTCGTCCCAGCCCGTGATCAGAATCGCATGATAGCCTTCGCTCTCATGGGTAACCGGCTCCAGCCCGGAATAAACGCCGGAGGTGTAGGCGAGGAAGCTCGGCGTGGCGTAGATGTGGGCGACGATCGGTCCGTTCTCGCACAGGGCCGCCTTGATCTCCGCGGGCGACATGACCCGCGACCAATCCGCATCGAGCGGCGCCCAGACGATGGCACGATAGGGCCGCTGGACGTTGGTGGCGCATTGGGCGACCTCCCCCCGATAGGGGCGCTTGCGCTCGCCTGCGGCACCGGCGCCGACCAGCTGGTCGAAGGCGTTCTGCACCCAGTTGCCGATGCAGTTCGTTTCGGCGGAGCAATCGAGCAGGTCCTGCTCGGACACATCCGCAGCCTTGTTGTTCAGGAGCGCGTTGCTGCTTTCGAAAGCTGCCGCGGCGGAGAACGCCCAGCAGGCGCCACACTGACCCTGGTCCTTGATCGGGGTTACGGCCTTGAAGCTGCGCCAGCTGAATTTGTTGGCGGCCGGATTGCACGCCGCGCCCGGGGCCGGGAGCCTCTGGGCTTCGCGCATCTCGCGGTAGCGAGACATCACCTGCTTGGCGCGGTCCATCTGCGGCTTAAGGACGTCGGCGGACGGGCCGGGTTTGGCGCCGGTCAATTCCTGCAGGCTGCGATCGAGCGCGGTCGTATAGCCCATGCGGTAGGTCATGGTGGCCGTTCGCTGCGCCTGCAGCCGGTCGAGCAGTTGCTTGACCTTCGGCGGCGCGGTCCGCAGCCGCTCATCGTAGAACGCGTCGAGCTCGGCAGTGGCTGGGTCCTCGGCCGGCGCGGCGGCGGCCGGCGCGGCAGGGTCCTCCTGCGCGGCGGCAAAAGACAGTGGAATCAATGGGATAAGGGCAAGCAGGAGCAGCCGGAGCGGCGGGACTTTCCAAACCATGGCGGTCACCTCTGGTGATGAATTGCGCGGCGCTCCGCCGGTGAATCTAGCCGGACGGAGGGCGGTTGGAAAGCGGTGCGAATACGGTGCAAACGCGGAGTTTTGCGGCGCAATAGCGGTCCATTGCGGTGCGCGCGCAAGCGAAATGACCCGGGGTCGCCCCCGGGCCATCTCGCGTCCAATCTCGCTCTTGCGCCTAGCTCGTCTGCGTCGGGAAGGAGAGCGGATCGCCGATCGGCTCGATGGCCCAGATCATGGCGTCGCCCGTCGCGTTGCAGAGATACTGCGCGCCATTCTTGTCGGCCACGAACACGGCGAAGCCGGGATCGTTCTCGAGCCCGTCAGGCGTGCTCATCAACACCGTGCCGCCCTCGACGAGATAAGCGGCGCAGACCTTCTCGGCAATCTTCTGCGGCTGGCCGACAAAGCCGCCATTCGCCGTCGGCTGCAGGCCGAGCAGCTCGCCGCCCGTGCCTTTCAGCAAGTCCTTGCCGATCAGCGAGTAGGTGTAGACGTTGCCGCTGGCGTCGGCATCGCACATCCACAGATTGCCGTCCTTGTCGTTCATCCAGACCAGGCTGAAGCCGATGCCGCTGCCGTCGTTGACCGCGCTCAGCACCGTCACCGGCTGCGCCGGATTGACGGTCGAGCAGGCCTTGATCGCGGCGTCGTGGCCGGGATCTGCCGGCGCGGCCTGCGCGGGGGCCAGGGCAAGCAGGGCGGACGCCAACCCGGCGCCCAGAATAAGGGTATGGCTCTTCATTTTCAGTCTCCTATCGAACATGTGCCGGGGCGGGATTGCCCGTCGGCGTGCCCCTGAGATGGGACCGGCCCGGCTCCGGCTTTGTGAGCCCCGTCACACAGGCGCGGCACCCCCTGCGGCCCCCGCTTCGCCGCATTCAGGCCGACATGGCGCCCCACTCGATGGTTAAGCTTCGCCATAAGAAAAAGCCTCCTACCCCGGGGTTTCGGGGCTCACGCAAAACACGCGGATGCGCTCCCGGCTGAAACGTCTTCGGCCCGCGGGAACTTTGTTTGGCGCGGCGCCGTTAGCGGGGAAATCGGGGGTGTGTATTGCGTCGCGTCGCTTTCGGTCTCGGACTGCTGCTGACCGCCTGCGTGGTGAACCACGCCGCCTTCGCGCAAGCCGCACCCGCCAAGACTTGGCTCGGCATTGCCGCCGGCCCCCCAGCTTCCACCGAAACCATGCTGGCCGCCGATATCGCGCGCCTCTTCCCGCAAGGCTCGACGATCCGCGCCCTGCCCATGCTCGGCGATTCAGGCGCCGGCAATCTCGATCTGCTGCTCGACGCGCCAGGTGTGAACATCGCCTTCGTTTCGGCCGACACACTCGCCGAAACCGCCGACAAGGATAAAGCTCTTGCCGGCAAGCTCGATCTCATCCTCAGGCTGCCGCCGCAGGAGCTTCACCTGCTCGCGCGCTCCGACATCGCCACGATGACGGATCTCGCCGGGCGCCAAGTGAATTTCGGTTCCAAAGGCTCGGCCTCGGCGCGAAGCGCTGCCGCCTTGTTCAAGACGCTCGGGGTTGAGGTCGAGGCTCTCTATCTCGATGCCGCAGAAGCGGTCGAGCGGCTCAAGCGCGGCACACTCTCCGCCGCGGTGATCCTCGCCGCGAGGCCCTCGCCGCAAGTTGCCGCCGTCCCTGGCAATGCCGGGCTGCATCTCTTGCCGATCCCCTTCGGCGCGCCGCTCGAGGCAGCCTATCTGCCGACCGAGCTCGATGCCCGCGACTACCCCAATCTGATCGAGGCCGGCGACGCAGTGCCGACCGTCGCCACCGGCATGGTGCTGCTGGCGGCAAAAGCCAAGAAGCCGCCTTCACCCGAGGAGATCGACAATTTCGTCGCATCGTTGTTCTCGCGCTTCGCCGAGCTGCAGGCCGACGGGCGGCATCCGAAATGGCGTGATGTCAATCTCGCGGCGACCCTCCCCGGCTTCAAGCGAAACCGGGGTGCGGAGGCTTGGCTCGCCGAACATGCAAAAGCGAGGCCCGGCCCGGTCACGGCCAGCGCCGCCGGACCGTCGCTGTCCGCCACGTCCATCTCCGGCCAGGAGCGGGAAGCCTTGTTCAAACAATTCATCGAATGGCGGCGCGCCAAGGAGCGCTGAGGGCGCTCCAGAGGGAAAGAAAACGAATGATGGAACGAAAGGATGGCTTGATCAGTTCGGGTTAGCTGCGCGCTTCTGGGCACAAGCGCACAAGACGGGGGTACGGGGTGTAACCCGCGCATGGGGCATGGCGCGGGCTTGAAGGGAGCAAGACGATGATCGGTTCCACGACGCCCGCGGCCGAGCAGGCCAATTGGCACCCTGTGCATCGGGCCAACGCCATGCTGCGCGCGGCATTGCTGAGCTCGACGCGAACCGCCGAACCGCCGGTGGAGAGCGAGGCGACGGAAGGTCTGTCCGAGGCGGTTGCAAGCGTGATGCGCGAGCAGGCCGAGATTACCTTCCCGCAGCCGCTTGCGGAGCGCCTCGACGCCCTAGGTCTCGAGGAAGACGCCTTCCCCGTTTTCGAGCGGCTGATGGCAAGCGTGGCGCAGCGCGAGGAGGCGCCGCCCGCATCGCCAGAAGAGGACACGCTCGAGCCGGAAGAGGTTGCCGCCGGCGAACCGCTCGATCCCGAGCTGGTGGGCCCGCCTCCCCAAATTCACATGCAGTCGCTGCTGGACGAATTCCAGCGCCGGCAGCGCAATGTCGGCCTCCTGGTCGCGGGCTCCATCGCCACCGCGGTGGTGCTGACCCTCGGCGGCCTGGTGCTGATCGCCAATCTCGCCGCGCCGGTGACCGTGACCGGCGAGAACGGCACCGCGCGCTCCACCTCGATCGTGTGGCAACCGCCTGCCGCCGCGCTTCAACTCGCTGCGGTGGCGACTAACCGCGCCGCCAAGACCGAGCCGCTGCGCAGGGCCGATGCTTCCGTCAATTCACCTCAGGCGCAGGTGATCCTTGCCGCGTCGGGCCGGCAGATCGCTTTCGCCCCGCTCCTGCCGCCAAGCCACTCCGGCTATTACATGATCCGCGGCTTGCCGGCGCAGGCCAAACTCTCCGCCGGGCGGCAAAGCGACAGCGGCACTTGGCTGGTCAAGGCCGAACATACCAACGACCTCAGACTTGAACTCGGCCTGGTCGCCGAAGGCGATTATCCGCTCGAAGTCTATCTGCTCCGCTCGGGCGACACGCCGCAAGGACGCCTCAACCTCGTCTTGCGCGTCGAGGCGCAACCCCGCGTCGCGGCGAACGCCAACACGCGCTGGCCCTCGACCTTGCTCGGCCTGGTGCCTGCCGCCAGCGCGGCAGGGGCTCCGGTGGAACCCGCCCAGTCGGCCGTGCTGTACGACCGGTCGGAGCGCCTGATCGAAGAGGGCGACATTGCCGCGGCCCGGCTCCTCCTCCTGCATCTCGCCCAGCGCGGCGAAGGCGACGCGGCCTTCAAGCTCGCGCGCACCTTCGACAGCGACGTGCTTGCCGAGTTCGGCGCCGAGGGGATCGCGCCCGATCCGGCGAGCGCGCGCGCCTGGTACGAGCGCGCCGCAGAGCGGGGCAATGCCGAAGCCGCCGAACGTTTGAAGATCCTCGCTAGTCTTTCCGGAACGGGTCCGTCCGACTAGCGCCAGGAAGGCCGCAGCCGTTCATCCGAGGGAAACCAATCGGGGGGAAATGGCGGCTGCGGCCTACGCGGCTTTAGAGCCCAGTTCTAGCGGACGCGCATCCCAGCCGCCTCGTCGTAGCGCAAGGGCTTGTCCGCTTTCGGCAAGGGCGCGTCCCCGGGGCCGATGGTCGTCCCGTAAGGCCAGTCGGGCGGGCAGACCGCCACATAGCGCGCATAGCCGCCGAGCCCGCCTCCGAATTTCGGATAGCCGATGATCACCAGTGCGCCGGTCTTCGGCACCTGGTCGAGATTGGCGACGCCTTCGGCTTGCGCATAGCCGTTATGCATCAGCCAATATTCGCCTTCGAGGTCCGGCGTCGAGTCGGTGTCGAGCGGCTCGTGCCCGTGGAACAGAATCTTGCGTTCGTTGTGTAGGAATTTCAGCGCTTCGAGTCCGACCCCTGGAAACTCCTTCAAGGTCGCAAGCTTGGGATCGGGCCAGGCCTTGGACCAGTCGGAGCGCACGAAGACGACCGAGCCTTCCGGGATGCGGCCATGTTTCTGCTCCCAGGCCTCGATGTCGGCAACCTGCAACGCGTAGTTCGGATCGGTCTTAACCTGCTCGACGATCGATACGACCACGAGCGGCCGGATCGCATAGGTCGCAGGCAATTCGTCGATCGCCGGGTATTCGGGCGCCCAATGCGCCGGCGGGTCGAGCTGCGTGCCGAGCTGGTCGGTCTTGAGCGCATATTCGGTCGCCTCGAAGCCGTGCTTTGCATAGGCATAGGCTTCGCCCTTCTTGGCATAGCCTTCGATATCCGAACCGGCCTTGGCCGGAGCGAAGCTTGAGGCGGCAAAGCCGGCCCAGACCGGAATCTTCGGCGTGATCGTGTGGGTCAGATCGACGTATTTCGCGCCCTTCAGGGACTGCTCGTAGACCTGCCAAAGGCTGTTGTCCTCGGCCGCATTACCGTCGAGCGGCAACAGCACCGACAAGACAAAAATAATGACGACGAGCGAAGCGCTTGGCGCGCTCTGTCCTCGATCTCTTGCCATGATCGCCTCTCAGACGAGGTGGCGCTGCCTCAGCGCGCGAAGCACGGTTTCGGCCGCCGCCTCGGGCGTCGACTTGCTGGTGTCGAGCGTCAATTCGGCATGCTCGGGCGGCTCGTAGGATGAGTCGATGCCGGTGAAATTGGTGATCAACCCGGCGCGGGCCTTCGAATAGAGCCCTTTCGGATCGCGCGCCTCGCACACCTCGAGCGGCGTGTCGACGAAAATCTCGATGAACTCCCCTTGATCGAACAGATCGCGCGCCATGCGCCGTTCCGAGCGGAACGGCGAGATGAACGACACCATGACGATCAGCCCGGCGTCGACGAACAGCCGCGCCGTCTCGGCCACGCGGCGGATATTCTCCACCCGATCGGCGTCGGTGAAGCCGAGATCCTTGTTGAGGCCGTGACGGATATTGTCGCCGTCGAGCATATAAGTGTGGCGCCCCAGCGCGTGCAGCCGCTTCTCAAGCGCGTTGGCGACGGTCGATTTGCCGGCGCCCGACAGGCCGGTGAACCACAACACGCAGGGTTTTTGCTCCTTCAGCCCGGCGCGCGCCGCCTTGTCGACGGAAAGCTCCTGCCACTGGATGTTGGTGGCGCGGCGCAGGCCGAATTCGATCATGCCGGCCGCCACTGTCGCGTTGGTGAAGCGGTCGATCAGGATGAAGGAGCCGGTGTCGCTGTTCTCGGCATAGGAATCGAACACCAGCGGCTTGGTGGTGCCGAGATTGCAGAGACCGACCTCGTTCAGCTCGAGCGTCTTGCCGGCGACGTGGTCGAGATTGTCGACATTCAGCTTGTATTTCAGATTGAGCACGGTGGCCGTCGTGGTCTGGCAGCCGCACTTCAAGGTGTAGGCGCGGCCGGGCAGCATCGGCTCCTCGTCGAACCAGATGATCCGCGCCGCCATCTGATCGGCCACCGACGGCGTGCCTTCGGCATGCGCAAGGATATCGCCGCGGCTGACATCGACCTCCTCGGCGAAGCTCAAGGTCACCGCATCGCCTTCTTGCGCCGTGTCGAGATCGCCGCCGGCGGTGACGATGCGGGCCACATGCACATGGCGTCCCGACGGGTGAATGACCACCTCGTCGCCGCGCGCGATTCTGCCGCTCGCCACCGTGCCGGCATAGCCGCGGAAATCGAGATGCGGACGGTTGACATATTGCACCGGAAAGCGAAACGGCCGCTGCTTGCCCGCATGGCTGACATCGACCGTCTCAAGATGACCGAGCAGAGTCGGCCCGTGATACCAATGCATATGCGCGCTCGGGCTGATCACGTTGTCGCCTTTCAGCGCCGAGACCGGGATGGCGGTGACCAGCCCGAAACCGAGTTCTTGCGCAAAATCTTGAAACTCTTCGTCGATCTCCTCGAAGCGGGCTTCGTTGAAATCGATCAGGTCCATCTTGTTGACGGCGAGCGCGATCGTCTTGATGCCGAGCAGCGACAGGATGCAGGCATGCCGCCGCGTCTGGGTGAGCACGCCCTGTCGCGCGTCGACCAGCAGCACGGCGAAATCGCAATTCGAGGCGCCGGTCGCCATGTTGCGCGTGTATTGCACGTGGCCCGGCGTGTCGGCGACGATGAATTTCCGCCGCGGCGTGGAGAAATAGCGATAGGCGACGTCGATGGTGATCTTCTGCTCGCGCTCGGCCTCGAGCCCGTCGACCAGCAGCGACAGATCGATCGGCCCTCCCCTCGCGCCGGGTGCGCGGCGCGAATCGTGCTCGGCGCTCTTCACCTGGTCCTGGTAGACCAGCTCCGAATCGTAGAGCAGCCGCCCGATCAGGGTGCTCTTGCCGTCGTCGACGCTGCCGCAGGTGAGGAAGCGCAGCAGCCCGCGACGCTCTTCCGCGGCGATGCGGGCGTCGACGCGTTCGCGCGCGTCGGAGCGGGCCGGTTGCACCACGGTCAATTGCGGCATCAGAAATACCCTTCCTGCTTCTTCTTCTCCATCGAGCCGGACTGGTCGTGGTCGATGACCCGGCCCTGCCGCTCCGAGAATCTCGTCGCCACCAATTCCTCGATGATCTCCGGCAGCGAGGCGGCGTCGGAACGGATCGCGCCGGTGAGCGGGTAGCAGCCGAGCGTGCGGAAGCGCACCCGCGCCATTTCCGGCTTCTCTTTCGGGTCGAGCGGCAGCCGCTCGTCGTCGACCATGATCAGCATGCCGCCGCGCTCGACCACCGGGCGCTCGGCGGCGAAATAGAGCGGCACCACCGGGATGTCCTCGAGATAGATGTAGGTCCACACGTCGAGCTCGGTCCAATTCGACAGCGGGAACACGCGCATGCTCTCGCCCGGCCCGACCTTGGTGTTGGCGATGTGCCAGAGCTCCGGCCGCTGCCGCTTCGGGTCCCAATTATGCGCGACGTTGCGGAACGAGAACACGCGCTCCTTGGCGCGCGATTTCTCCTCGTCGCGGCGCGCGCCGCCGAACGCCGCATCGAAGCCGTGCGCGCTGAGCGCCTGCTTCAGCGCCTCCGTCTTCATGATGTCGGTATAGAGCGCGCTGCCATGGGTGATCGGCGAGATACCGTCCTTCACCCCCTGCTCGTTGGTGTGCACGATCAGATCGAGCCCGAGCCGCTTCGCCTCATGATCGCGGAATTGGATCATCTCGCGAAACTTCCAGGTCGTGTCGACATGCAGGAGCGGAAATGGCGGCTTGGCCGGATAGAACGCCTTCAGCGCCAGATGCAGCATCACCGAGCTATCCTTGCCGATCGAATAGAGCATGACCGGATTTTTGAACTCGGCGGCGACTTCGCGCATGATGTGGATGCTCTCGGCCTCGAGCTGCCGGAGATAGGTGGAAAGCCGCTGCTTCATGGTTTGGTCCTCAAGCGCACCACCTGCTCGTCGGAGCGCGGCGGTTGCGGCTCTTCGGGCGCGGACGGCTTGCCGCCTTGCGCCTTGGCCGCCTTGGCGGCTTTGCGCTCCTCGGCGAGATAGCGATAGGCAGAAACGGGGATCAGCGCGATATAGATCAGCGAACCGATCGCCAAAGTGAGCGAGGGGAAGGTCAAGAGCAGCGCCATGAACAAAGCCGCCGCCACGAACACCGGCAAGACATGCTCGCGCGCGATCCTCTGCCCGATCAGCTTGATCGAGAAGGTCGGCACCCGGCTCACCATCAGCAGCGCCACGCCGAGCGTGTAGAACAGCACGAGCGGCGTCAGGCTCGGCAGATGCAGGCCGAGATCTTGCGCGTAGATCGGCAATAGCAGGATGATGGCGCCCGCCGGCGCCGGCACGCCGACAAAATAATTGTTCTTCCAGGCCGGCTGGTCGGTGCGGTCGAGCGAGACATTGAAGCGCGCGAGCCGCAACGCCGAGCAGACCGCGAACACCAGCACCGCGATCCAGCCCAGGCTGCGCAAATCTTCCAGCGCCCAGGTGAACATGATGATGGCCGGCGCCACGCCGAAATTGACGAAATCGGCGAGGCTGTCGAGCTCGGCGCCGAAGCGCGAGGAGGCCTTGAGCAACCGCGCCACATGCCCGTCGATGCCGTCGAGGAACGCGGCGAACACCAGCGCCGCCACCGCCAGGTCCCAACGATGCTCGATACCCATGCGGATGGCGGTGAGCCCGGCGCACAGCCCGACCAAAGTGAAGATATTCGGGATCAGCACCCTGACCGGCACTTGGCCGCGGGCGAATGCCAGCGGGCGCTTCTTGCGCTCCTCGCGGTCGGGATCGAAGGGAGGAAACATCGTCCTATTCCTCCATCACGCTTGAACCTACCATAGTCCGCCCGGCGCCCGCCGCGTCGCTTCGCCCCAACTCCGCCACGACCGTCTCGCCGCCGATCGCCGTCTGGCCGACTTCGGCGAGCACCCGCGCCGTCTCCGGCAGATACAGATCGACCCGGCTGCCGAAGCGGATCAGGCCGATGCGCTCACCGCGCGCCACGCTAGCCCCCTCCTCAACGAAAGTCACGATCCGCCGCGCGATCAAGCCGGCAATCAGCACGAGCCCGAGTTTTTCTCCACTCTCGGTCTCGATCACCAGCGCGCGCCGCTCGTTCTCCTCGCTCGCCTTGTCGAGCTCGGCATTGAAGAAGGCACCCGGCACGTAGTGGCTGCGCACGATGCGCCCCGCGACGGGACTGCGCACGATATGCACGTCGAACACGGAGAGAAACACCGAAAGCCGCGCGCGGCTCGCATCGCCGAGCTGAAGCTCGCGCGCGGGCGCGACATCGGCGACGGCGGCGATCTTGCCGTCGGCGGCGCTCACCACCAGGCCCCCGCGCTGCGGTGTCACCCGTTCCGGGTCGCGGAAGAAATAGGCGCAATAGGCCGTGGCGAGCGCGGCGAGCCAGCCGAGCGGCGGCGCCACCGCGAACAGGATCAACGTGCCGAGCGCCGCCCCAGCCACGAATTTGTAGCCGTCGGGATGGATGGGCACGAACGCTCCCAAGATGCTGTCGAGAATGCCGTGACTGTCTTTCATGTCTTCATGCAACGTGGATCAGGTTGAAGCCAGCGCTTCGTCTTCGAGCCGCTCCGCCGCG
>JBQGDO010000103.1:0-1564 GCA_052039105.1 Methyloceanibacter sp. | reverse complement strand
GGCCGACAGTCTCTATTTCACCATGCTCAACGGCAACAAGCGCTCGATCACCATCGATTCCAAGCATCCCAAGGGCAAGGAAATCCTCGAGCGGCTGATCAGGCACTGCGACGTGCTGGTGGAGAACTTCGCGCCCGGCGCCCTCGACCGCATGGGGCTCACCTGGGAGCACATCCACAAGACCAACCCGCGCATGATCGTGGCCTCGGTCAAGGGCTTCGGCCCTGGCCCCTACGAGGACTGCAAGGTCTACGAGAACGTCGCCCAGTGCGCGGGCGGCGCCGCCTCCACCACCGGCTTCCGCGACGGCCCGCCGCTCGTCACCGGCGCGCAGATCGGGGATTCCGGCACCGGCCTGCACCTCGCCTTCGGCATCGTCAGCGCGCTCTACCAGCGCATCCGGACGGGACGCGGCCAGCGCGTCCTCTGCGCCATGCAGGACGGCGTGCTCAACCTTGCCCGCGTCAAGCTGCGCGATCAGCAGCGCCTGAAGCACGGGCCCCTCACCGAATACAGCCAGCATGGCGAAGGCATCCCGTTCGGCGAGGCGGTGCCGCGCGCCGGCAACGACTCGGGCGGCGGCCAGCCCGGCTGGATCCTCACATGCAAGGGCTGGGAGAACGATCCCGACGCCTACGTCTATTTCATCACCCAGGCGCCGGTGTGGGGGGCGATCTGCGACCTCATCGGCAAGCCGGAATGGAAGATCGATGCCGATTATGCCACACCGTCGGCGCGGTTGCCCCGACTGCGACACATCTTCAATACGGTCGAGCAGTGGACCATGACCAAGACCAAGTTCGAGGTCATGGACATCTGCAACGCGGTCGACATCCCGGTCGGCCCGATCCTGTCGATGAAGGAGATCGCCGAGGAGCCGTCGCTGCGCCAGACCGGCACCGTGGTCGAGGTCGATCACCCCACGCGCGGCAAATATCTGACCGTGGGCAACCCGGTCAAAATGTCGGATTCGATCACCGAGGTGAAGCGCTCGCCGCTTCTTGGCGAGCACACCGAGGAAATCCTGCGCAAGGAGCTAGGCTACAACGACGAGGAGGTCGCCGACATCAAGGGCTCCGGCGCGATCACCGCCCCGGAGAAAGGCGCCCGCGCCGAGGCGGCGTGAACAAAGCGAATAGCGAATAGGGAGTAGCGAATAGCGAGGGTCATCCTGTCGCTTGTGGCTATTCGCTAATCGCTACTCGCTATTTGCCATTTCCGAGCGACAGCAGGAAAGTCCGAGGGAAAGATGCGTATCGTGGTGCACGGCCAGCAGGCGTTCGGCAAGGCGGTGCTCGAGGCGCTGCTCAAGCGCGGCGAGGACGTGGTCGCCGTCTATGTCGCGCCGGAGAAGGAGGGCGCCAAGGCCGATCCGCTGAAGGAGGCCGCGCTCGCCGCCGGATTGCCGGTCCACCAGCCGGTGTCGTACCGCAAGCCCGAGGTCTGGCAGGAGTTCAAGGCGCTCAAGCCCGACCTGCAGGTGATGGCCTTCGTCACGCTGTTCGTGCCGGAGGATTTTCTCAACATCCCGACCAAGGGCTCGATCCAGTATCATCCCTCGCTG
>JBQGDO010000102.1:0-7011 GCA_052039105.1 Methyloceanibacter sp. | reverse complement strand
GGCTGCGCAGAGCGCACCTGCCGCCAAGGCTCCGGCCGAACCGCCTAAAGCGCCTCCGGTCAAGGTGACCGGCAATTTCGGTCAATGGTCGCTGATTTGCACGGAGCCCAACACCAAGGAGGAGAAGCCCTCCTGCTCTCTCGTTCAAGCGCTGGTCGAGCGCGACACCAACAAGCTTGTGTTCCGCGTAACGGTCGCCTACGGCCCCAAGGGAAATCTCGTACTGCGTATCGACGGGCCGACCGGAGTCGCCCTGCAAAAGGGCCTGGAATTCTCGCCCGACGAGGCGAAGACCTACCGCATGCCGTTCCAGACCTGCCTGCCGAGAGGCTGCAGCGCGGTCTTGGTCATCGCCGACGACCTCAAGCAGGATTTGCAGAAGGCGCAAAACGGCTCGATCACCGTCTATGCTCTGGGAGGCCAGGCGGTCCGCGCCCCCACCCAGCTCGCAGGCTTTGCCGACGGTTTGGCCGCGCTCGACAAGACGCGGGCCAAGCCCTGAAGGTCATTACGGAGGGGAGACGTGGCGGATAAGGAAAAGCCGGCGGGTAAGCGGAAGAAATCTGCCGAGGAGATGGCCGAGCCGATCGTCGAGTCGAGCGGGCCGGCTCCCGCCGACGAAGCGACGGCCGCGCCGCCTCCCGCCGAGACTGCACCTGCGCAGCCTGCGCAACAGGCGCAGCCACAGCAACAGCAGACGACCATCTCGACCTCGCGCGGCTTCGCCGACTTTCTCGCCACCAATCGCCTGAGTCTGGCGCTCACCTCCTATCAGACCGGGCAGTTGATGCTAATCGGGCCTTTGCTCGACGGCAGGCTCTCGGTGTTCCAACGCAATTTCGTGCGCGCCATGGGGCTGTGGGCGACGCC
Organism: Methyloceanibacter sp.; assembly: GCA_052039105.1. GTDB lineage: Bacteria > Pseudomonadota > Alphaproteobacteria > Rhizobiales > Methyloligellaceae > Methyloceanibacter. The sequence goes on along the minus strand of JBQGDO010000102.1, from coordinate 6,141 downwards.
GCAGCGGCTGTTTCTCACCACCATCGCGCAGATTTGGCGGCTGGAGAACGTGCTCGGACCCGGCCAGCTCGCCACCCAGAAGAACATTCACTACGAGCGGCTCTATGTGCCGCGCATGTCGCATTCACTACGAGCGGCTCTATGTGCCGCGCATGTCGCACACGACCGGCGACATCGATGCGCACGAGCTTGGCGTCGACGCGAAGGACCGGCTCATCTTCGTCAACACCAAGTATTCCTGCCTCGCCACGCTCGATCCCGTGCACAGCTTCAAGCCGGTGTGGAAGCCGCAATTCATCTCCAAGCTCGCGCCGGAGGATCGCTGTCACCTCAATGGCCTCGCCATGCAGAACGGTGCGCCGAGATATGTCACCGCCGTGTCGCGCTGTGACGTGGTGGATGGCTGGCGCGAGCGGCGGCACGAGGGCGGTATTCTCATCGACGTGGAGAACGACCGCGTGGTGACCGAGGAATTGTCGATGCCGCATTCGCCGCGGCTCAACGCCGGCGTATTGTGGGTGCTCGATTCAGGCCGCGGCGATCTCTCCCGCGTCGATCCGAAGTCGGGCAAGCGCGAGAAGGTCGCCTTCTGTCCGGGATTTGCCCGCGGGCTCTCCTTCTGGCGCGGCTATGCGCTGGTGGCGACCTCGCTGCCGCGCGACGGCGCCTTCAAGGGGCTCGAGCTCGAGGACAATATCAAGGCGAAGGATGGCGAGCCGCGTTGCGGTGCCTATATCATCGACACGCGGAACGGCGACATCGTGCAATGGATCCGCTTCGAGGGCGCGGTGCGCGAGCTGTTCGACGCCGCCTTCATCCCGGGCGTCAGGGCGCCGATGTGCGTGGGCCTCGGCAATCCCGAGATGCGCACCTTGATCACCTTCGACGGCGAGGCGTCGGGCTCGAAGGCGCAAGTCGTGGCGTAGCCTCGCCAGTGTTGGCTAGCGGAGGATCTGGTCGAGTTCCGGGTCGGCGGATTCCTCGGTGTCGCCTTGCTCGGCCGTGCCGGCGTCGGGAGCAGGCTTGGCCTGCGGCGTTTCTTTCCGTCCTGAGCGCTGCCGGTTCGCCTTCGGCTGCTGCGGCTCGGCCTCCTCAGCACCCTCGGGGGCGCCGATCTGCACGTTGCCGAGGAGACGGCCGAGTGCCTCGCCGACCGGCTTGCTCTTGAACTTCTTTTCCAGCGCCTTGCCGATCTTGTTGACCGTCTTGCCAGCCTTCTCCGGATTGGCGAACAGGCCCTTGAATTCCGGGCTGATGGTGGGTTTGTCGAGCGGGCCTTCGATGCGAACTGGCACCGAGAGGCCGGCAAGGTCGTTGGCGCCCCCCTGCCCTTCAGCCCCGGCGACGATCTCGGGATTGGCCAACATACTGATCGTACTCTGCGTGAGGTCGACACGACCCGCGGCCACCACTTTGAGCAGCGGGCTGGTTATCTGCAGATTGTTCGTCTCGGCGATGCCATTTGCGATGGTGAAGCTCCCACCAAGATCGCTAAAGGCGGTCTTGGCGCCGGGCCCCTGGCGCATGTCGGGGATCTGCCCCTCGCCGAGCTGGGCGATCATCTCAGTGAGATTGATGCCTTCGATCGCGCCATCGCTGACGGCGAGACTCCCCTGCCCCCGTAGCGAGGATTTGATCGCTTCGGTGTTATCGCCAGCGCCACTAATCTGGAGCGCGAGCTTGGTCTCGCCTTCGAGCAAGCTCACCTGCGCCGCGTCCGACAGCAGCGATTTGACCTGAACGCCGTCGAGGCGGAAATCGCCATTGAAGGCGGGAACGGCCCGCGACGCATCGAGCACGAGCCTGCCGGTGGCGTGGCCGTCGTAAAGCTCCATGCCACCGAGCGTGGCATTGAGGACGCCGTCGCGGAAGGCAAGCCCGAGCGAGGCCGCGCCGAACTCCATATGCTTGAGGCGCGTCTTTCGCACATTGAGATTGACGTCGGCGTCGAAGGAGGCCGGCTCAGCGACGGGCGCCGGCACGGCAGCCGCGGGCGGCGGTGGCGCGGCTGTCACTTCGGGCGTGGCCGCCTGAGACCCCGTCGCCGGCGCTACCGGCTGAGTTTCGGTCGCCCCCGTGCTCGCATTCTCATCGGGTTTGCTGAACCAATCCTGGGCAGGCGTCTGCGGCGCGGTCTTTGGTGCGGCACTTTCGGCTTGCGGCGGCTGCCGCGCTTCGCTTGCAGCGGCGGGCTTTTCGTTCGAGGCAAGAAACGGATTGAGATCGAGATATTCGAGGGCGAACGCGGCGCGGATGAGCGGACGCGGCGCCTTGAGCGTGACGACCGCCTGACCCTGGCCGTTCGCGTGCTCCAAGGCAAAGCGCACTTTACTGAAAACGATTTCGCCTTCCTTCCAAGCGACATGGCTGGCAAGCTCGCCGTCGCCGATCGCGCTCGACGCCGCCGGCCGTTCGCGCATCCAGGCAAGCAAGGATGGAATCGAGTGGGCCTTGGCCGAGAGCTCGCCTTCGCCGGTGAATTCGGGCCGGGTGGTGAGCTTGCCGTCGAAGCGCGCGGCAATCGCCGGCGTATCGAGCGCGAGGGCGAGCTTGGCGGGACGCTTCTCGCGCAGCTCGGCGAGCGAGGTGAGCTCGAAGCTGAAATCGACGGTTTGATCCTTCCAATCGAACTTGCCGGTTCCGGTCAAGGGCGCGGTCCTGGAGGGGAGGCTCAGATTGGCGGTGATATGCTCGATGTGCCGGGACTTTCCCTTGTCGTCGTAGACGATGTTGACCGTGCCGTTCTCGATGCGAATGTCGTTCAGTCTCACGTCTCGGCGGGGCTTGTCGCCGGGCGCTCGCGCCTTGGCAGTTTCGGGTTTGGGCCGTTTCGGCTTCGGACTATCGTCGTCGCCGAGGCGGACGGTGAGAACTGGACTATCCAGGACGACGCGCTGCGCGTCGACCTTGCGACTCAGCAACTTCATGAAGCCGAGATCGAGCACGAGCCGCCCAATCTTGAGATCGGCAGTGCCGGGCCGCGCCTCTGGGTCGGTGATGACCGCATCGCTGATGATGACGCGGGGCCCGGGCGCGAAGAGAAGCGCGGTGGTGCCGTTCACCTTCAGCTCGCGCCCGGTTTGCTCCGCGATGCGAGCGGCCACACGGTCACGCACCCAATCGGCCGAGATGAGCAGATTGACGAGGAGCAGCACGAGCAGCGCCGTGCCAGCGACCGCCGCGCCGGCGATGACGAAGAGCCTGGTGCGGCGCGACATCGGCGGCAGCGCGAAGCGTTTGCGGGCTTGCGGCTGCTTTTTAGCCGGGTGCGCGACATGCGCATGATGCGGCGCAGGCGGTTGCGGCTTGTGGGGCTGATGGCTCTGCATGGTCCGGTGTCGGAGCGGAGTCTAGCCCGAGAAATAAGGTGAGAATAGGAATTGGTGCAGGCTGGAGCGGGCTTTAAGGCGGCGCTTTAACGCACCAGGACAGCGTGATTGTCCCACTGGTAACCCGATGCCTTCCGCGTCAGGCTGCCGCGCGCATCCCAGGTGGCAAGCCAGCCCTCGCCGCTGGTGAGGAGGAACTGCGCCGCGCGATGCGTCGGCGCGAGGCCGCAGCCGTCGGCAAGCGTGGAGGCGCCGAGGAAGCGCCGGGCTGCGACATCCCAATAGGTCACGAGCCCGCCCTTGGGCGCCGAGGCCGCCACGATGCCGCCGCCACTGTCGGCGGCGACCGAGCCGATATAGTTGCGCAAGCCGATTTGCGTCTCGGCCGGCGCCTCGGCGATCAGGGACCGCTCGCCGCGACGGTGAAAGCCAATCAGCGCGGGCGCGTCTTCCTCGGGGCCCCGATATTGGCAGCCGAACACGACGGTGTCTCCGGCAGCAACCGCGAGATGGCGGATGGAGAGCTGATGCAGCGCCGGCGCGAGGCGATGTTCCTCCAGCAGGTCACCGGTCTGCACGTCGACATAGACGAGCGAGGGCCGCATCGAGGCCAAGTTCAGCTCCTCGCCACCGCGGTCGGGATGGGTGCGAATGCCGCCATTGGCGACCACCAGGGTACGCCCGTCGGGCAGTAGCGCAATGTCGTGCGGCTCGATCCCATGGGCGCGAAACTCGCCGATCTGCTTGTACCCATCTGTCGCGTCGCGGACGCCGATCATGCCTTGCGCGTTCCCGTAATCGTTCTCGGCGGCATAGAGCAGCTTGCCGTCGGCCGAGAACACGCCATGGCCGAAGAAATGTCTGCCGGGCTTCGACTCGAACCAAATCGGCGGTCGCGCTTGCGTCGCCACAGCCACGCCGAAGCGCCCGGGACGCCGCGCGAAAGCCACCCACTCGCTGCCGTCCGGCTTGAGCGCGATGTCGTGGCCGCGGCCGGGCAGCTCTACCGTCTGCACGTCGCCGTCGAGCGTGAACAGCGCCGCGGAGAAACTCCCCCGGTCGTCCTTGCGTGCGGCGGCGAAGCACTCGGGGCGAGACGAGGCGTTCGCGGACCGCGGCAGGGCAAGCATGGCGCCGCTGGCGGCAACTCCGGACAGAAGTGAGCGGCGGGAGAGCTTCATGGCTAGTCGCTATCCATGGCGTTGAAGCCGAAGCTGACCCCAGCGCCCTGCGCAATCATCTCGCCGGCGGTGTCGCGCGCGCTTTTCAGCGCCACGCGCAGCGCTTCGATCTTGGCACGCAATGCATCGTCCTGGACGACGTCTTGCATCGGCAGATCGATGCCGCGCAGGACGTCGATCGCGTGATCGAGGTCGAACAGGACCGAGTTCTCCACGCCGGCCGACTCGCTCTCCACGACCGGCGCGAAGCCACCTTGGGCGAAAAGGGCCCGAACGCCTTCGAGGTTGCCGGCGGCGTTGTCGAAAGTGAGATTGCTCCGCCAGAAGGCGGCGAGCTTGGGGCGCGCCTGCTCCACGCTCGCGCCAAGCGGCTTGCCGAGCTTCTGGTCGCGCACCAGCTCGATGCCCGAAGTGAAGGCCTTGAACAACTCTAGTGTCACCTCTTTCTGCGTGTGATAGCGCGGGTCGTCGGGCGCGGGACCGAGGAAAGACTTCTCGTAGGCCGAGCCTTCGCGCCACCCCTCCACGACCGAGGCGGCGATGCGATCGACATTGGTGGCCACGGCAAGGGCGTAGCCGCAGCGGAAGGCCGTCTTGCCTGGAATCTCCGGCAGCGGCGGGCCGCCCGGCGCGGGATTTATGGTCTGAGCCATAGCCTCCGCCCCGTCGCCATAGAGCAGATATTCCAGCGCGGGCAGACCCTGCAGTGCCACGCTCTTGCCGCCGAGTTCGTCCGGTTCGAGCATGTCGGGGTCCTGCTTGGCGAGGGCATCTTGAATTTGCCTCGTGCCGAGACCCTTCGGGTCGGGCCAGAAGAACACCCGCTCGTAGCGATGCGCCTCGCTCACCGGGCCGAACCGGAAAATCTCGACCTTGCTCCAAGCGGCCACCGTAGCGGCGAAGGCTTCCCTCGCCGCATCGAGCGCCGCAGTCGACGGCGCATCGCAGAGCGCGGAGGTCTTTGCGTTGAGCTTGCCGCTCGCATCGCGCAAGGCGGCGTAGCCCGGGCGAATGACCTCGTTGAGCGAGGCTTGCGCGATCGCCGCTTGATTCGCTTCCGCTTGCGCCGCCGAAGCGCCGGCAAACAGAACGAGCGGGGCGAGAAGCAGTCTCATAACGAATTGACGAAGGCGAGGAGCGCCTCGCGATCGTCCTTCGAGAGACCGGCGAATTTGTCGCGCGCGGCCTCCGCTTCGCCGCCATGCCAGAGGATGGCCTCGGTCAGATTGCGCGCGCGGCCATCATGCAGGAAGAGCGTATGCCCGCTCACCGTTTCGGTGAGGCCGATGCCCCAGAGCGGCGGCGTGCGCCACTCATTGCCGGACGCTGCGCCCTCGGGGCGGTTATCGGCCAAGCCTTCGCCCATGTCGTGCAACAGCATATCGCTATAGGGCCAGATCAGCTGATGCGACAAATGCGGTTGGCCGGGCACCTCGCCGGTGACGAATTTCGGCCGGTGACAGCTCGTGCAGCCGATCGAATAGAACACGTCCTTGCCCTTGAGCACTTGCGGATCGTCAGGGTGGCGGCGCGGCGGCACGGCGAGGTTCTGCGAATAGAAGGTCACAAGCTTGAACAGTTCGTCGCCGACTTCGACGTTCTGATATTTGGGTGAGGCGCCGCTCGGCGCC
>JBQGDO010000101.1:0-7281 GCA_052039105.1 Methyloceanibacter sp. | reverse complement strand
TTCATGTTCATCCTGGTCCTGAACGTAATCGGCATCATCCCCTATACCTTCACGGTCACCAGCCACATCATCATCACGGTTGCGCTCGCTCTGCTGGTATTTTTCACCGTGCTGATCTACGGCTTCTGGAAGCACGGTCTGCGCTTCCTCAAGCTTTTCGTGCCGAGCGGGATTCCCATCTACATCCTGCCCTTGGTGACGTTCATCGAGGTACTGTCGTTCCTGTCGCGGCCCGTTTCCCACAGCGTTCGGCTGTTCGCCAATATGCTCGCCGGTCATATCACTCTGAAAGTGTTCGGAGGCTTCGTGACCATGCTGGGCGCGCTCGGCTTCCTCGGCTGGCTGGGCGCGATCTTGCCGCTTGGCCTCACGGTCGCGCTCACGGCGCTCGAGCTGTTGGTGGCGTTCCTGCAGGCCTACGTCTTCGCGATCCTCACCTGCATCTACCTCAATGATGCCATCCACCCGGGTCACTAGCACTTGACCCGTCAAACCTCGGAAAGGAGCTCTCCCCATGGATCCGCAAGCTGCAAAAATGATCGGTGCCGGCATCGCTTGTATCGGCATGGGTGGCGCCGGCGTCGGCGTCGGCACCATCTTCGGGCACTATCTCGCCGCAGCGCTGCGCAACCCGTCGGCCGCGCAGGGCCAGTTCGGCAATCTCATTTTCGGTTTCGCGGTCACCGAAGCGCTCGGCATCTTCTCGCTGTTGATAGCGCTGTTGCTGCTATTCGCACTTTGACATCCGACGACTGATCCCGCGCGCAAGCGGCCTGACGCCGCTGCGCAGCGTCCGGAGTTGGCGATGGCTCAGAAGAGCGCGGAACCGATTACCTCGGTCGAGCATATTCCCTCGACTGAGCACGGTCGTGGGTTTCCGCCGTTTGACGCGCAGACCTTCGCCTCGCAACTGTTTTGGCTCACGCTGGCTTTCGTCGCGCTTTATCTGCTGATGTCGCGGATCGCTTTGCCGCGGGTCGCCTCGATCCTGGAGGCGCGCCGTCAACGGGTCGAAAGCGATCTTGCGGAAGCACAGCGACTGAAGGGGGCGTCCGACGCGGCTATTGCGGCTCATGAGAAGGCGTTGGCGGAGGCGCGCACACGCGCGCAAGCGCTCGCCAATGAGACCCGCGAGAAGGCGGCGGCGGCGGCCGAGCTCCGTCGCAAGGAAGTGGATGCGAAGCTCAATGCGCGCATCGCAGAGGCGGAGAAGACCATCGCCGCGACGCGCTCCGCGGCGATGACGAACGTACACGGCATCGCGAGCGATACCGCGCCCGCGATCGTCGAGCGGCTGATCGGCATCGCGCCACCGAGCAAAGAGGTCGCCGAAGCTGTCAGCAACGCGCTCAAGCGCTGAGGACGCCGATGTTCGAGGCTGAATTCTGGGTCGCCGTCGCGTTCGTGGTCTTCGTGGGCACTCTCGCGTATTTCAAGGTGCACCAGATGCTGGTGAAGAGCCTTGATGATCGGCGCGAACGCATCAAGGCGGAGCTCGACGAAGCTCGCCGGCTGAAGGCGGAAGCCGAGGGGCTATTCGCCACATATCAACGCAAGCAGCAGGAGGCCGAGCAGGAGGCGCAAGCGATCATCGTCGGCGCCAAAGCCGAGGCCGAGCGGCTCGCGGCCGAAGCCGCGGCCAAGATCGAGGATTTCATCGCGCGGCACACCAAGATGGCGGAAAGCAAGATCGCACAGGCCGAAGCTCAGGCGATTGCCGACGTGCGCTCGGCCGCCGCCGAGGCCGCAGCGGCCGCCGCCGAAACAATCCTCTCAAATACCGTGAAGGAAAAGGTCGCCGATGATCTCATCGCCAAGGGCATCGCCGACTTCAAAGCCAAGCTCAACTAGGCCGCTTGGCCGCGCCATCCTCGAACGCAGGCCCTCGCCTGCTCTTTCTACGCGCTGCGAATAACCTGTGCAAAAAAGGCACCCGGTGGCGCGGCGCCCGACTTTTGCCATCTGCGCGCGTTCCCTATTGCGGCTGTGCTGATTCGATAGCGCAATTCGCCGGAGGGCGCGCTAGCGCAGCGTTTCGTGCTCATCTTCGATTGCAACGGAGTGCTGGTCGATAGCGAACCGATCGCTGCGGCGGTTGCTGCGGACGAGTTTACGCGCGTTGGAATTCCGATCACGCCCGAGCTCGTAACGCGCTATTTCTTCGGGCGACGCCCTGCCGACATGTTTGCCATGGTCGAGACGGCGACCCACCGCAAATTGCCTGCCGATTTCGGCGCCAACGTTGCAGCCGCCACATTGAAGCGCTTTCGCACGGACCTTCGCGCTATGCCGCACGCGAGCCATGCGCTGACTTGGTTGCGCGGGCCCAAGTGCGTGGCATCGTCTTCCACCGGTGACCGTATTCGCGCCAGCCTGGAGATCACGGGGCTTGCACGGTTTTTCGACTTCGTGTTTTCCGCAAGCGACGTTCCCGGCGGCAAACCCGCGCCCGATCTCTTCCTGCATGCGGCGTCGCACACGGGCGTTCAGGCTTCCGACTGTATCGTGATCGAGGATTCGCCGGCCGGCGTCGCCGCCGCCACCGCGGCCGACATGAGCGTCATCGGGTTTGTGGGCGGCAGTCACGCGGGCGCGCCGCTGGGCGAGCAACTCGCGCGGGCAGGTGCGCGCACGATCGTGGCCGACTTGCGTCATTTGAAGAGCGCCGTGGTCGCGATTCGCGGGTGGTAGATCGGACAGCACCCGTTATCGCTGGTTTGGCGTCACCTTCCTGGCACTTTTCCCAGCCTTCTTCTCGTTCTTGTCGCCGATCTCGTCAAAACCGACATAGACGACGTAAGCCTCGAGCTCCGACCTGGACGGAAGAGGGAAGCTCAGCCCCTCCTCAACGTCGACGAACTGCAAATGAGTTTGATCGGGCGGCACGATCACGGAAACCCGCTTGAATTTGGTCACAATGGTCTTGGGCTCCGGGCCCTCCCGCACCACCGCATAGCGCAGCGGAACATCGATCTTGCCGGGCGCCCCCATCGGTCCCAGTATCACGCGCCCCTGAACGCCGACCTTGATGGACATTGTTCCAGCCTGCACCAGGCATTCGCGGGCGGTCTGACCGAAGGAGAGCTGGTAGCGCAGATCCCCCGCCGTCGGCTGATCGCTCCTTGCAGCGACTTCCAAGGTCGATGCTCCGGTGCGAATGTCGACGCCCGGACATTCGACATCTGGCGCCGAAGGCGTGGGCGATGCCGGTTGGGTCACGCCCGGCTTCGCACTGGAGAAAAGATTGGTAAACCGGCTGCCGAGCGAGGCCGTGCCGTCAGATGATCCAATACTGGAGGCCCATGAGCAGCCTGACAGCGCCGCGGCGCCAACCAGCGCCACCATGGCGCGGCCCCCGCCGCGCTTTCGCTCGTCGCCACGCCCCGGAAACATTGAAATTACTCAGCTTTTCCCGACACACCGGCTTCCGCAGATGGTTATACCAATCAAACCGTGGCGACCCCAAGGCGGAGCTGGAGCTACGGCCCGATGTCGTCCTTCAGCCGCGCATAGAGCAGGTGGTCCTGCCAGACGCCATCGATGCAGAGATATTGGCGTGCAAAGCCCTCGCGCTTGAAACCGGTCTTCTCCAGAAGACGGACCGACGCGACGTTGGCCGGGATGCATGCAGCTTCGAGCCGATGCAGCTTCAGCGTCCCGAATGCGAACGGAATGATGGCGTTGACCGCGGCCGTCATGTGGCCTCGGCGCGCATGGGCCGCTCCCATCCAATAGCCGAGGCTGCCCGCCTGGGCGCAACCGCGACGGATATTGGCGAGCGTCAATCCGCCCACGAGAACATCGTCGTACTTGCGGAAGACAAAGAAGGCATAAGCGAGGTCGCTGCGCTGGTCCTCGGAATAGCGCTTGATGCGGCGGCGAAAGGACGAGCGCGTAAGGTCGTCGGCCGGCCAGGTCGGCTCCCACGGCGTGAGGAAGTCCCGGCTCGCCTCGCGCAGCGCCGCCCACTCGGCACAATCGGACATTTGCGGTGCGCGCAGAACAACGCCGTCACCTGCAATCGCAGGCAGCAGGTCGGAAGAGCTGACTGTGCGAAAGAATGCCATGGTGATCAGCTATCGGACAACAGCAGACGGACGATCGGGATCAACTCCCTTCCCCGTAATCTGTGATCCGATTCACGCGGCCCGGCGGACAAGACTGTCGGCGATCGTGGCGGCACTTTCAAGCCCACCGCCGGGCCCGAGCGCGGCGACAGCGGGGCGCCCGCGCGCGATCAGGGCACGGCCGGCGGCGCGGGCACTCTCAACCGTCACAACTTCGATTTTTGCAACGAGCTCGTCGAGCGGAATCGGCCGGCCCCAATGGAGCATCTGTCGGGCAAGCTGCTCGGCACGTGCGCCCGAGCTCTCCAGCGCCATCAGCAGGCCGGCTTTCATCTGCGCCTTTGCGCGCGCGACCTCCGCCTCATTGATGGTCTCGGCCGCACTGCTGATCTCGCCCACCACGACACGCATCAACTCCGCGACGTCGGTAGCGTCGGTACCGGCATAGAGGCCGAACATTCCCGTATCCGAGTAAGGTGCATGGAAGGCGTAAATCGCGTAGCAGAGCCCGCGCTGTTCGCGTATCTCCTGGAACAACCGCGAGGACATGCCGCCGCCGAGTACGCTTGTGAACACCTGCAGGCTGTAGAGGTTCGGATCGCGCTGCGGCAAGCCCTGCATGGCGAGCGCGATGTGCGCCTGTTCGAGATCGCGCGGCTCGATGCGCGAGCCGCCGACAAAGCGCGCCGGCTCCGGTGCCGGCGGCCGCGGACCGGTGAAACTAGCGAACAGCCGCTCGACCTCGGCCGCCACGGCGTGATGCTCGACCGCGCCCGCGGCCGCCACTACCATTTCGGGGCCCCGATAGTTTCGCGCCAGATAAGCGGCGAGCCGGGTGCGGTCGAACGAGCGCACCGTGGCCGGCGTGCCGAGAATCGACCGGCCCATCGGCTGGCCGGCGAAAGCGGTCTCCTGCAGCCTGTCCCAGATGAGATCGTCGGGAGTATCCTCGGCAGCGCCGATCTCCTGCACGATGACGTTCTGCTCGCGCCGAAGCTCCTCCGGATCGAAGGAAGGATCGGCGAGAATGTCGGAAAGCACATCAAGCGCGAGCGGCACGTCGGCGCGCAAAACACGCGCGTAATAAGCGGTCGTCTCGACCGACGTCGCCGCATTGAGATCTCCGCCTACCGCCTCGATCTCCTCCGCGATCTGACGGGCCGTCCGCCGCGAAGTGCCCTTGAACGCCATGTGCTCGAGCAGATGCGAGATACCGTGCTCGTCGGGCCGCTCGTCGCGGCTGCCGGAACCGATCCAAACGCCGAGCGAAGCAGTTTCCAAATGCGGCATCGCATCGGTCACGATGGCAAGGCCGGTGGAAAGGCGCGTGACTTCGACGCTCATGCGGCGGCTCCTTCGTGGGCGGCGCGACTGACAGAGAGGATATGGCGCTCGACTGCGATTTGGTCGACCGGCAAGGTAGTGACGCGCTCCGGTCGCTCGGCGAGATCGGTCAGCCATTCGGGGAGCGGCGATCGCATGCCGCAGGCCGCCTCCAGCGCGTCGGGGAATTTGGCCGCGTGCGCGGTGCCGAGCACCACCATTGGGACCGATGGATCGCGGGTTTCCTTTTCGGCGACGGCAACGCCCACCGCAGTGTGCGGATCGATGAAATGTCCGGTTTCCCGCCGCATGGTACGGATGGTCGCCGCGGTCTCGTCCTCGTCCGCGCGGTCGGCGGCGAATATGGCGCGGATTGCCGCCAGCGCGCGCGCCGAGAGCGCAAACCGGCCCGACTGAGCGAGCGAGGCCATCAGCCCACGCACGGCGCCGCCATCACGATCGTAGACCTCGAACAGCAGCCGCTCGAAGTTGGACGCCACCTGGATATCCATGGATGGCGAGCACGTGGCCACTACCTCGCGCAGATCGTAGGCGCCGGTCGCAATCGCTCGGACGAGGATGTCGTTGACATTGGTGGCGATTACCAGACGGTCGATGGGCAGACCCAGGCGCAGCGCGACATAGCCCGCATAGACGTCGCCGAAGTTGCCGGTCGGTACGGTGAACGCAACCTTGCGTCGCGGTGAGCCAAGCGCGACGGCGGCAGTGAAGTAATAGACCGCCTGCGCGACGATACGCGCCCAGTTGATGGAATTTACGCCCGAGAGTCGTGCTCGGTCGCGAAACGCCCGGTGATTGAACATGCCCTTCACGATCGCCTGGCAATCGTCGAAGGTGCCTTCGATCGCCAACGCGTGAACGTTCTCGTCCTGCGCCGTCGTCATCATCCGGCGCTGCACGTCGGAAATGCGACCCCGTGGAAAGAGCACAAAGAGGTCCACGCCCGCTCGACCACGAAGCGCCTCGATCGCGGCGCCGCCGGTGTCTCCCGACGTCGCGACTACGACCGTGGTGCGCTCGCCGCGCGCCGCGAGCACGTGCTCGATCAGCCGGCCGAGGAGCTGCATTGCCAGATCCTTGAAAGCGAGGGTGGGTCCATGAAACAGCTCGAGGATGAACTCGTTCACGCCGTACTGCACGAGCGGAGCAACCGCGGGGTGACGGAAGCTGCCGTAGGCCTCCCGCGCGAGGCGGGCGAGATCATGATCCGCGATCGCGCCGCCGACGAAGGGACGGATGACCTCGACCGCGACTTCCGCATAAGGCCGGCCGGCAAAGCTTGCGATCGTCGCGGTATCGAGCGCCGGCCAAGCCGCCGGAACATAGAGCCCGCCGTCGCCGGCGAGCCCTGCCAGCGTGACCTCGACGAAGCCGAGCGGCGGGGCATCGCCCCTGGTGGAGACATAGCGCACGGGCCTGGGGCTCCGAATGAGGCTACGCCGCCATTGCGTCGGGCTTTGCTCCCCCAACGGATAGACCACATAACCTACTGAATTTACTCACATTCCTTGCGGAAGCGCCGAGAAGCCAACGGTCCGAAACATAGTGGCAAGGCACCGCTTTCACAAGCAAGGCATTCGCGTCCCCCGTCATGCCGGGTCCACGGCTACGCGGCGGGCGCGAAGCCAGAATGCGAACATCACCACCACAACCAAGCCGAGCCCATACCACGTGATTGCGTATTGCAGGTGTTCGTTGCGCAAGTTGACCTTCAAACTGCCGGCCCGAGGGAGGCCGCCGGGCGGCTGCGGACTTTCCAATTCGACGAAGAACGGCGCGACATCGCCCCAGCCTTTGGCGGATGCGATCCCGACAGGATCGCGCACGAACCAAAGATTGCGCGCAGGTTCATCCTTGGGAGAGAACGCCC